>JANOJQ010000213.1:0-5334 GCA_031418815.1 Lysobacteraceae bacterium | reverse complement strand
ACGTGAGCAACCGCCGGGTGGACGTGATCCAGGAAGGCTTCGACATCGCCATCCGGGTGCGCAGCCAGCTCAGCGACGACGGCGAAATGGTGGCCCGCAGCTTCGGCCAACTGCGCGAGCTGCTGGTGGCCAGCCCCAAGTACCTCAACCGCGTCGGCCGCCCGCAGCAGCCCGCCGACCTGGCCGGCCACACCACCCTGAGCATGAGCGAGGACGACAGCCGCCAGCGCTGGACCCTGCACGGCCCCGAAGGCCAGGTGCAGAAAGTGGACCTGCAGCCGGCCCTGATGGCCCACGATTTCCCGCTGCTGATGGCCGCCGCCTGCGACGGCCTGGGCGTGGTGCTGCTGCCCGAGCTCACCTGCGCCGAAGCCATCCGCAAGGGTGAGCTCGAGGTGGTGCTGCCGCTGTGGAGCCTGCCCCAGGGCATCTGCCACGCCATCTACCCCAGCCGCCGCGGCCTGCTGCCGGCGGTGCGGGTGTTCATTGATTTCCTGGCCGCCCGCCTGCCCACCCTGATCGAAGACAGCCGCCTGAAGTGCGGCACCAAGGGCGGCGTGCCCTGCGAAGAGCCCAAGGGCCCGTGAGGCGCTAGAATCCCGCAAAATCCGGAGAGATGGCCGAGTGGTTTAAGGCAGCGGTCTTGAAAACCGCCGAAGGGTCAAACCTTCCGTGGGTTCGAATCCCACTCTCTCCGCCACATTGCCAGTCCCGTTGCCGCACTCGCCTGGCAGCCAGTCATGCGACCCAGAACGATGAAACGCTGACCGCCACGTTCGCGATGATGCAGGCCAGCAACGATCGGGTCCGCAGGTACAGCGCCGCGTAAATGAGCCCCAGGCAGAAGTAGCCCGAAGCGCTCCACGCGTCCGCAGGAAGGCTGGCGGCGGCGTACAGCACGGATGAGGCCATCGCCGCGGAGATGGCGCCGATGCTTCGCTCGGCCAACGGAACCATCCAGCCGCGGAAGGCCATCTCCTCGATCACCGGGATGACCACCACCAGCGCCAATGCCAGGCTGTAGCCCACGTTGCCAACCGTCATGGTTGCGGCGGAGGGCAGGTCGGCATTGGCGGCCGGTCCCAGCGAGTTTCCCAACGCCAGCAGCACGCAAGCGCTGAGGCCGGCGCCCAGGCCCCAGGAAATCGACTTCGCCACGCTGCCGCCGTCGCCCAGCGGCGTCCCCAGCCTGAGCCTGGCGGAAAACGCCAAGTAGACGAACAACACAGCTGCGCAGGGGATCATCGATGAACCGAGCACGGCGGATGCCGCCAGTTGGCCCCAGGTCTGGCTGTCGCGATCGGGCAGTTCGTTGATCATGAAGACGTTGGACAAGCAGACGCGGACACCGGACTGCGCTGCGATCAGTTCGAGGATCTCCCTTGCCGCCTGGGCTTCGACTTCCCCCAGCGAAGCGAACGAGAACTCGCGTGCGCCGGCACCGCATTGCGTGGGCAGTGGACTCCTGGCTGTCGGCGGTTGGCTGCGGCCGTGCTTGAACCAGGGATTGCTGGCCACCTGCCGCTGCATTTCGTCCAGTTGCCCTGGCGTACCTTCGGCCCAGAGGATCGCCCGGTCGTTGGCCGACAACATGACGGTGCCAATGGCGAAGGCCACGATCAGGGCTACGGCCAGCAACGGCAGCAGCAGTGATTGGATCAGCAGGATGGCGCGGTCTCGGATTCGCATGACGTGACAGCCTGTTCTCGTCGCCCTGCCGGGAGCATAGCGGCGTTGGCGTGCATCGGGCGCACTGTCGCTGTTAGCGTTTCGGGGCAAATTGCGCCGCGCTGTGCGATTTTTTCGCTTTCTCCCCTAAGGTGGGATCGAGGCTGCAAGCAAGGCGTATTTCTTACCTTCGATTAGGAGGGCCGGGGAATCGCCGGGCTGATCAGTTCGCTAGCTTGGAGGCTGCCGCCCTGGGGAGAGCGCAATGATCCGAGTGTTCCTGTTGGACGACCATGCACTGGTGCGCACTGGCTATCGCCTGATCCTGGGTCAGGAGAAGGAATTCGAAATCGTCGGCGAGGCGGGCAGCGGCGAAGAGGGGCTGCCCATGATTCGGCGCCTGAAGCCGCAGGTGGTCATCTGCGACCTGCATCTGCCGGGCATCAGCGGCTTGGACATTACCGAGCGCATCGTCCGGGGCGACCTGGGCATCTACGTCTTGATCGTGTCCGTGCAGGAGGAGGGGCCGATGCCTCGTCGCCTCATTGAGGCGGGTGCCAGCGGTTACATCGGCAAGGGCTGTGATGCCGCCGAACTCATCCGTGCCGTGCGCGAAGTGGCGCGCGGGCGGCGCTATCTGGCCAGCCAGGTGGCCCAGCGCATGGCGCTGTCGCGATTGTGTGGCAATGATTCGCCGTTCGATGCCCTGTCGCCCCGCGAGCTCGAAGTGGCCCGCATGCTTTGCCAGGGGCTTCGAATGGAAGAGATCGGGCGACGATTGAGCCTGAGCGGCAAGACCGTGGCCACCCACAAGTACCGCCTGTACGACAAGCTCGGCATCAAGGACACGGTGGCGCTGGCTCGGCTGGCCGGGCAGCACGGCGTTTCCGATCCGGCCTACGCGATCTGATGCCAAGGGGTCGCTTGGCCAAGAAAAAGGGCGCCTTTCGGCGCCCTTTTTTTAGTTCGGCTTGTCCGCCTGCGGCGGTTCACCATCGCCGTCCAGCGACCAGTCGGGCGCCGCGGGCAGCGGAGCCGGGGCCGGGGTGATCGGCTTCGGCTCGGCGGCCTTGGGTGCTTCGAAGATCGCCGGCTGCGTGCGCAGGAACGGGTTCACCGGAGCGGTCGGAGCCGGGAGCGGCGCGGGCGCCGCCTCGGGTTCGGCCGGGATCAGGCTGGCCTGCATCGGCGGCGCGGCCTGCGTGGCCAGGGCGAAGGGCGCGGGCGCTTCTTCGACCGGGGCCGCGACGGGCGTCGGAGCCAGGATGACCGGGGCGGGCGTGGCTTCCACCACCGGAGCGACCGCTACCGGCGCCGGAGCGACGGGGGCAGGCGCGGCGGGGGCTTCCACTTCGGCCATCGGCGCGACGAACGCAGGCACGGCCGGCGTTTCCACCTTGGCCACTTCCACCTTCGCCACTTCCACCGGAGCGGTTTCCATCGGAGCCACGGCCACCGGCGCAGGCGCGGCCGGAGCCACGACGGCGCGGTCTTCGATCAGGCTCGACACCGGCATGGGCGCGACGTAGGCCGGGGCGGGCTTGGGCGTCTCCGGCACGAAGCCGGTTTCGGCCGCAGCGGGCACCGACATCGGCATCGGCGCAACGATGGGCGGCGCCACCGGGGTTGGCGTCAGGAAGGGCACCACCACGGGCGCGACCACCGGCGCCGCGACGGCAGCGGCGGGCGCCGCGACCGGGGCAGGGCGGGGCGCACGCACCGGGGCGACCGGGGCCGGGCCCAGGTCGTCGAAGTCGGACTCGGCGGCGCTCACCGTGGCCGGGGCGGCCGTGCGCGGGGCGCTGCCTTCGGTCTCGGACTCGTCGTCTTCGTAATCGGCGTCGTTGTCGGCGCCGTTGGATTCGCTGCCTTCCAGGGCACCGTTTTCACCACCGGCTTCGTCCGGACGGCGACGGCGGCGACCACCGCGGCGGCCGCGGCGGCGGCGGGCGCTGCCGTCGGCGGCGTTGGCCGCGTCGGTGCCGGGCGCGGCGTTGTCCAGGCCTTCGATCAGCTGGCCGTTCTCATCCACGGCCGGGGCCTCGGGCAGTTCGCCTTCGACCAGTTCACCGCCGCTGGCGGCGGCCTGTGCGGACAGGCGGGCGGCGCGGGCTTCGCGTCGCTCGGCTTCGCGCTTCTGGTTCTCAACGCGCTGCTGTTCGCGGCGCTCGGCTTCCTTCTTCAGGTTTTCCTCGCGGCGCTGCTGGCCTTCCACGCGGCGCTGGTCGTCGAGCTTCTTCTGGTCTTCGCTGCGCTCGGGCTTGGGCGCCTTGGCCTGCGGTTGCTGCGGGGCCGGCTGGCCCTGCGGCGGCTTGCCGTTGGCCTGCGGCGCCTGCGCGGGCTTGTCGCCGCGCTCGGGGCGCGGGCCGCGCTCGCCGCGGTCACCGCCGCTGCTGCGGTCGCTGCCGCCGCTGCGCGAACCGCGGTCGCGGTCACGTCCGCGGCCGCCGCGGTCACGGTTGCCGCCGCCTTCGCTGCGGCCGTTGCGGTCGGAACGATCGGGGCGCGCCGGCTTGGCGGTGCTGGTGCTGGCTTCGGCCGCGGGCTCGCCGGCGAAGAACGCCGCAATGCGCGCGAACAGGCCCGGCTTGGCGACCGCCGCCTTGTTGGAGAACACCGGCGCGGGCGCCGGGGCTTCCACTACTTCCACTTCTTCGCGCACCGGCGCCGGGTTCACCGGGCGCACGGCGGTGACGGCCGGCAGGTCGGGCACGTTGATCTGCGCCTTGGTGAGCGAATGCACCGCCAGCTTGCGCGGGGTGGTGCGGTGGTAGCTGGGCTTGCTGCCTTCTTCCGCGATTTCGTTCTCGCGCAGGCGCGAGATGTTGAAGTGCGGGGTTTCCAGCTGGTGGTCGGCGACGATGACGATCGGCGCTTCGTGGCGCTGTTCGATCTCGATCAGCGCGCGGCGCTTTTCGTTCAGCAGGTAGGTGGCGATTTCCGGCGGGGCCTGCACCAGCACCTGCGCGGTGTTTTCCTTCATGGCGTGCTCTTCGGCCAGGCGCAGGATGCTCAGCGACAGCGATTCCACGCTGCGCATGCGGCCGTGGCCTTCGCAGCGCGGGCAGATGATCTGGCTGGATTCGCCCAGGCTCGGGCGCAGGCGCTGGCGGCTCATTTCCAGCAGGCCGAAGCGCGAGATGCGGCCGATCTGCACGCGGGCGCGGTCCTGCTTCAGGGCGTTCTGCAGGCGCTCTTCAACGAGGCGCTGGTGCTTGCCCGAACCCATGTCGATGAAGTCGATCACCACCAGGCCGCCCAGGTCGCGCAGGCGCATCTGGCGGGCCACTTCGTCGGCGGCTTCCAGGTTGGTGTTGAACGCGGTTTCCTCGATGTCGCTGCCCTTGGTGGCGCGCGAGGAATTCACGTCGATGGCGGTGAGGGCTTCGGTCTGGTCCACCACGATGCTGCCGCCCGAGGGCAGGCGCACCTGGCGCTCGTACGCGCCTTCGATCTGCGACTCGATCTGGTAGCGGTTGAACAGCGGGGTGGGGTCTTCGTAGAACTTGAGCTTGCGCAGGTTCTGCGGCATCACCGACTGCATGAAGTCGCGCGACTCGTCGTACATCTCCTGGGTGTCCACCAGGATTTCGCCGATGTCGGCGCGCAGGTAGTCACGCAGGGCGCGGATGATCAGGCGCGATTCCTGGTAGATGAGGAACGGCG
>JANOJQ010000212.1:0-23610 GCA_031418815.1 Lysobacteraceae bacterium | reverse complement strand
GGAGCATCCACGCAAAACAAGAACGGGGTCAGGTTCACTTCTTTTCACTAACCAATGGTTAGTGTAAAGAAGTGAACCTGACCCCGTTCTGTTGCAAGGATCAGAGGCCGTAGTACATCTGGTATTCGAGTGGGTGGGTGGCGGCGCGGAACTTGGTCACTTCCTGCATCTTCAGCGCGATGTAGCCGTCGATGAAGTCGTCGGTCATCACGCCGCCCACCTTCAGGAACTCACGGTCCTTGTCCAGCGCGTCCAGCGCCTGGTCCAGGCTGTGGCAGACGGTGGGGATGTTCTTCTCTTCTTCCGGCGGCAGGTCGTAGAGGTCCTTGTCGCTGGGCGCGCCCGGGTCGATCTTGTTCTTGATGCCGTCCAGGCCGGCCATCATCAGCGCGGTGAAGATCAGGTAGCCCGAGTTCATCGGGTCCGGGAAGCGGATTTCGATGCGGCGCGCCTTCGGGTTGGACACGTACGGGATACGGCACGAGGCGGAGCGGTTGCGGGCCGAGTAGGCCAGCATCACCGGCGCTTCGAAGCCCGGCACCAGGCGCTTGTAGCTGTTGGTGGTGGAGTTGGAGAAGGCGTTGATGGCGCGCGCGTGCTTGAAGATGCCGCCGATGTACCACAGCGCCATCTGGCTCAGGCCGCCGTAGCCGTCGCCGGTGAACAGGTTGGTGCCGCCCTTGGCCAGCGACTGGTGCACGTGCATGCCGCTGCCGTTGTCGCCGACCATCGGCTTGGCCATGAAGGTGGCGGTCTTGCCGTTGCGGTGGGCGACGTTGCGGATGATGTACTTCATCATCATCAGCTCGTCGGCCTTCTTCACCAGCGAGTTGAACTTGGTGCCGATCTCGCACTGGCCGGCGTTGGCCACTTCGTGGTGGTGCACTTCCACTTCCTGCCCCGCGGCCATCAGTTCCTTGCACATCTCGGCGCGGATGTCGTGCAGCTGGTCGGTGGGAGCAACGGGGAAGTAGCCGCCCTTCACGCCCGGACGGTAGCCGCTGTTGCCGCCCTCGTACTTCTTCTTGCTGTTCCACGCCGCTTCCTCGGAGTCGATCTCGAAGAAGGTGTGGCCCATGTCGTTGCCGAAGCGCACCGAGTCGAAGATGAAGAACTCAGGTTCCGGGCCGAAGTAGGCCTGGTCGGCGATGCCGCTGGCCTTGAGGTGGGCCTCGGCGCGCTTGGCGATGCCGCGCGGGTCGCGCGAGTAGCCCTGCATGGTGGCCGGGTCGAGCACGTCGCAGACCAGGATCAGGGTCGGGTCGGCGGTGAACGGGTCCATCACCGCGGTGTCCGGGTCGGGCAGCAGCACCATGTCCGATTCATTGATGCCCTTCCAGCCCGAGATGGACGAGCCGTCGAACATCTTGCCGTCCTCGAACAGCGCCGGCTCGATGATCGACACCGGGAAGGTGACGTGGTGGTGCACGCCGCTCATGTCGGCGAAGCGCAGGTCAATGAACTCGACCTCGTGGTCCTTGATCAGCTTTTCGATGTGGGCGAGCGACATGCGGGCAACTCCGGCAGGGATGGGGATGGCATAGGTTTAGCAAGGCGCGTGCCAAGTCCTCGGACGCCGCAAGCCGCTGATTTCAATAGGGCGACGCCATTCACGATGACCAGCACGCACCAAAGAGAGGCGCGGATGCTGGGCTATTGCACTTCAATGGTGCGTTTCATGCGGCCCGCCCCGTCGCGTATGCTTTTGCCTCCGCCCCGACCCGACGACGCCCTTGAACGACCTGCTCGCCTCCCTGCTGCTCGGCATGCTCGAAGGCCTCACCGAGTTCCTGCCGATCTCCAGCACCGGCCACCTGCTGATCGCCCAGCACTGGCTGGGCGCGCGCTCGGACCTGTTCAACATCGTCATCCAGGCCGGCGCCATCCTGGCCATCACCCTGGTCTACCGGCAGCGGCTGTGGTCGCTGGCCACCGGCCTGGGCCAGGTGGAGCACCGCACTTACGCGCTGAAGATCGCCGCGGCGTTCGCGGTGACCGCGGTGGTGGGACTGCCCGTGCGCCTGCTGGGCTGGGAGCTGCCGGAAACGGTGACGCCGGTGGCCTGGGCGATGATCATCGGCGGCGTGTGGATGCTGGCGGCCGAGCGCCATGCCGATGGCCGGCCGGCGTCGTCGGACATCACCTGGACCATCGTCATCGCCGTGGGCCTGGCCCAGGTGGTGGCCGGCGTATTCCCCGGCACGTCGCGGTCGGCGGCGGCGATCTTCATCGCCATGCTGCTGGGCCTGACGCGCAAGCCGGCCGCGGCCGAGTTCGTGTTCCTGGTCGGTATCCCGACCATGTTCGCAGCCAGCGGCTATGCGCTGCTGGAAACCTTCCTGGACGGCGAGGCCTACCGCGAGGACTGGGCCGGCATGGCTGTGGCCTTCTCCGCCGCCACCGTCACCGGCTTCCTGACGGTGCGCTGGCTGCTGGGCTACATCGCCACGCACCGCTTCGCGCCGTTTGCCTGGTACCGCATCGGCCTGGGCGTGGCCCTGCTGCTCGGCCTGCCGGCCGGCAGCTGACGCCGCTCAGCTGAGCGGGTAGCCCAGGCGCACGGCCACCGGGGCCAGGCGCGCGAAGGCGTCACTGAAGGGCCCGGCGTACTTGCGCCAGTGGCCGGCCGGGAACTGCGAGGCGTTGCCCTGCAGCGCCGCCAGCGGCTCGGACAGCCCCAGCAGCTTTTCGATGGCGCCGCCGGCCTCGGCCGCGTCGCCGTCCAGGCGGGCCAGCACGACCTTGTCAGGATGCGCGTCGCGGTGATCGGCCAAGGCCTCGAGGCTTTCAGCCAGCCAGTCCGCGGCCATCATGGCGTCGGGCGCCACCACGTACTGCTGGACGCTGCCGTGCACCATCCAGTTCAGCAGCGCATCGCGCGGGTCGGTCAGCAGGGCCAGCACGCGGGCGCCGCGCAGGGTAGCCAGGGTGTAGGCGTCCAGGTGCGGCAGGAAATCCACCACCTCGGCCGGCACGCGGCCGGCGTCCAACACGCCCTGGGTCCAGGTGGCGGCGGTGCCGGCCTCGGGATCGCCCGGCGGCCAGCGGACCAGGCCGAAGCCGTCACCCGGCTGCGGCGTGGCCAAACGATCGATCCGCAGGCGCGAACCCAGCGCATTGACCAGCGAACCCAGCACGGCCTCGGCGCGCACGCCCACCGGCGCCCAGGCCAGGATGCCCTCGATCTCACCCTCGGCGGCGAACTGCGCCGGCACCTGCTGCGGCGGCGGCAGCTGGTTGCCCGGCAGCGCGATCACGCGGCGCCAGCGCTCCGCGGCTTCGTCGAAGCGTCCCATCGCGTCCAGGGCCATGCCGGCCCAGCCGTTGAGCGCGCGCTGCACGTCGGTGTTGCCGGCCGCGGTGCCGGCGAGCATTTCATCGGCCTTGGCCAGCGCCTTTTCCGGCTCGCCGGCGATGCGGGCCTGGATCTTGATCATGCCGCTGACGTACAGCAACGGCGTGATCGCCAGCGCGCGGTCGGCCCAGGCCTCGGCCTGCGCCATGTCGCCACTGGCCAGGAAATAGTTGGCGATCATCTCCATGCAGGCGGCGCTGGCGGGGTTGGCGGCGTGCCAGCGGTCAAGCAGGTCCTTGGCGTCTTCCTGCAGGCGGCCGGAGATGTTGAGGCGGATCATCCACAGGTCGTCGACCGTCGGGGACTGGGCCAGGGCGGCTTCGGTGCGCGCCAGGGCTTCGTCGAGGCGGTCGTTCTCGGCCAGGACAAGCACCGCGAAGCCCAGCGTCACCGCGTGGTCGGGCTGCTGGTCGAGCATCGGCAGGTAGTCGTCGAGCGCCTGCAGCGCGCGGCCGGTGGCGGCCAGCAGCTCGCCGCGCACGCCGCGCACGGTCAGGTCGGCGGGGTTGCGCCGGATCATTTCGTCGAGCACCTCCAGGGTGCCATCGGCATTGCCCTGCTTGCGGCGGGCCTGGGCCAGGGCGCGCAGGGTGGCCAGCGAACGCGTCGGGTCCAGGCGCAGCGCGTTGCTGAAGGCTTGCTCGGCGAACGGCCACATGTCGCGCGACAGGTAGGCCTTGCCCAGGGCGACCTGGGCCTCGTGCAGGTTCGGGTCGGACTGGGCGGCGACGGTGAAGCAGCGCAGCGCCAGGTCGGCGTTGCCCCGGACCTGGGCCAGGTAACCCTCGGCGATGATCACCTGCGGGTGGTCGGCGTTCACGCGCTGGGCCAGGCGCAGGTTGCGCTCGGCTTCGACCAGGTCGCGCCTGGACATGGCCAGGTGCACCAGGGTGACGTAAGCACCCAACTGGTTGGGGTCGAGCTGCAGCGAATGCTTGAGGCCGGCTTGGGCCGCTTCGGACTTGCCTTCGGCCAGGTCGAGCGAGGCCAGGCTGAAGTACAGCGCCGACTGGTCGGGCGACAGCGCGATGGCGCGCTCCAGCGCGACGCGGGCGCCCCCCAGGTCGCCGCCGTGGCGCAGGCAGATGCCCAGCAGGTGTTGGGCGGAGGCGTTGTCGGGTTCGGCGGCGACGAGGTCGCGGGCGGTCTGGAGGGCGGTGGTGAAATCGCCCCGGCGCATGGCCTCGGTGATGTTGGCGAGCATGGGAATCTTCGGCTAAACGGAAGCCGCGATTGTAGCGCGCGCGGCGGCGTCGGCCGCGGCCACCAGCCGGGCCGTGACCCAGCGTTCGGCGTAGCCGCGCAGGCTGATGCCCTCCAGGAACCCGCAGTGGCCGCCGAACTGGGCGATTTCCAAGCGCGAATGGGCCGGCAGCTTCAGCACCGGAAAGCCCGCCACCGGGATCACCGGGTCGTCGGCCGCCGCCAGCACGCTCACCGGCACCTGCAGGCCGGCCAGGCGGTCGCCGGCCACGGCATAGCCGTCGAAATAGTCCTCGACGTCGGCCTTGGCGGTGTGGCGCTCCACCAGCCAGCGGGTCAGGCCGCGCATGTCCTGGGCCAGCACGGCGTCGTCGAAGTCGTGCTGCTGCGGGAACAGCGCCCGCTTGCGCAGCAGCGAGCTGCGCCACTTCTTCATGAAGTACCAGTGGTAGAACGGCGACCCGGACTCGAGCGTGCGCATCACCGCCGACGGATCGATCGCCGGGCACACCGCCGCCGCATGCACCAGCGGGATGCCTGCCGCGGGCGCCGCCAGCGCCAGCCGCAGCGCGAAGTTGCCGCCCAGCGAATAGCCCGCCACCACCATCGGCCGCGCCGGGAAGCGGCGCGACACTTCCACCGCCGCCTGCACCACCTCCGACAGCCGGCAGGAATGGAACAGGCCCTCGTTGAGGTGGTGGGTGTCGCCGTGGTCGCGGAAGTTGAGCCGGAACACCTCGAACCCGCTCGCCAGCAGGTGCGCGGCGGTGTGGCGCATGTAGCTCGACTCACTGCTGCCTTCCCAGCCGTGCAGCAGCAGGGCCAGGCCGCGGCTGGGCTTGCCGGGCACGTGGCTGTGGAAGCCCTGCAGCCGCACGCCGTCCTCGACTTCGATGATGTGCTCGGTGGTGCGCGCGCCGATGCGCTGCAGCGCGCGCTGGCCGGCGGCACGGCGCAGCGGCATCGAGCTCAGCAGCGACTGCACGTGCGGGTTGCGCAGCCAGCGCGGCGGGCGGTATTCCCCCGGCATGGCTCAGCCCGCCATGGCCGCGATGATGCGCTCGCGGCAGGTTTCGGCCATGCGCCGGCGGCCGTCCTCGCTCGACGCGACCGGTTCGAGGAAATGCACCTCGGCCACGCGGCCCGGCTCGCCCAGCAGGCGCAGGAAATTCTGCAGGAAGTTTTCCTTTTCGCCGAAGGCCACGACGGTCTGGGCGTCGCCGCGCAGGCCGTACTTGAGCGCCACCGGCTGCGCCGGCACGCCGGCCAGCACCGCGGGCTGGAAGATGCGGGCGTGGAAGGTGCCGATGGCGTCGCCGCGGGTGGTGCGGCCTTCGGGAAACACGCCCACCGCCAGGCCCTGTTCCAGCCGCTGCACCATCTGGTGCATCACGCCGTGCAGCGAGTCGTTGCTGCCGCGGTGGTGGTAGATGGTGCCGCCGCGGCTGGCCACCCAGCCCACCAGCGGCCAGCCCGAGATCTCGGCCTTGGCCACGAAGCCCATCATGCGCTGGCTGTGCACCAGCTCGATGTCGATCCAGCTGACGTGGTTGGCCACGAACAGCGCCGCGCCCGGCAGCGGCGTGCCGTAGCGACGCAGCCGGAAGCCGAAGATCCGCATCAGCGTGCCCGACCACCAGCGGATGGCGAGATGGTCCAGCCGCTCGCCGCGTATCTCCAGGCGCGCCGACACCGGGTTGATCATCAGCAGGGTCACCGGCAGGCCCACCAAGATATGCAGGGCCAGCAGCGGCGAACGCCAGAGGTAGCGCAGCGGGCGGCGCCAGTCGCGCGGCAGGCCGGCCGTGTAGGTGTGTTCTGACATGGCGGCATTGTGCCGGACCCGGGCCGAGTAAACACCCGACGCGGGGGTATCCAAGCGGTCAGTGCCCGACGACGGCTGCCCTCAGGCGCGAAATGCCTCCCGGTCGAGCGCAGGACGACCCCGAAGGAGTCGCCCCTGGCGCGATCAGCGGACCCGCATCGGGCCCGGGCGGTAGGCGCTGGTGTAACCGCGGCGCGCATAGCCCGAGCTGTCGCCGTAGCCGCTGCCGGCCTGGCGGTTGCGGCGGTGGTGCATGCGGTCCACCAGCTCGTCGCGGCGGGCCTCGAGCCAGTCGGCGCGGCCCAGGGTGGCCGGGTCCAGGCCACGGCGGTCGGCGCCGGTCTGCCGGAAATCGCAGAACTCGTCGTAGGCCTCGATTTCGAACTTGAGTTCCTTCACGCACATCTCGATGGCGATCGCGTCATCGAAGTAGCCCAGCACCGGCACGCTGTCCGGGATCACGTCCGCGGGGTCGGCGAAGTACACCAGGGCCGACAGCACCCGCTGGCGGTCTTCCTCGGGCAGGTGCCAGCCTTCGTCGGTGGCCATCGCGATCAGGGCGTCGAGCCGGTCCAGGCGCTCGGCGATGAAGTCCGGCACTTCGACTTTTCCGGCATCAAGCAGCAGCGCCGACGCGGCCGCGATGATTTCTTCGGTGGTCTTGCTGCCGGCCGACGCGCGGGCGGCTTCGAGGGCCTGGGTGAAATGGGCGAGGTCGCGGTCGGAGAGTTCGAAGCTGATGGACAGGGGCATGCGAGTGGGTCCGGCAGGAGTTTACGAAGACGGCCAGCCTAGGCTGGGGCCGGTTCGCCGTCAATCGAACGCAGTGGGGCGCGATTCCGGCCGCCGGCTCACAGGATCGGCACCAGCCCGGCCCCGAAGGCGGTGAGGATGCGGGTGTAGACGGTCTTGAGCGGCAGGTCGACCTCCGGGAACGCACCGACGTCCTCGTAGCAGGTGAAGAAGCCGGGCTGCCCCGGCTCGATCGGGCCGCAGCCGGGCTTGAGCTCGTAGCTGGTGGCGTAGGGAAAGGGCCACAGGTCGAAGATCGGCAGCTTCTCGGACAGCTTGCCCAGGCTGTAGTTCAGGCCCGACAACACCGGCGGCTTCTCCTGGGCGGCGATCAGCCAGGCGTTGCCCGGCTCCATGTCCAGGCGGATGCTCGCCGACAGCGCCAGCGCGAACGCCGGGTCGTACACCACCAGCATCGACTCGGTGTTGTAGTCGTCCGAGCGCGGGTCGAAATTGTGGCTGCCGACCACGCCGATGCGGTCGTCCACCACCAGCGACTTGGCGTGCAGGCCCACCCGCACGCCGGCGCGCTTGAGCGGCACCGGGCCGCTGGCCGAACCGCGCGACCCCGAGCCGAACATCGGCAGGTTGGCCGCGCGCGCTTCGCCCAGGGCGCCGGTGGCGTTGACGTTGATCGGCGAGTTGGCCGGGTAGGGCTTGTACTCGTGGATGCGGAAGCCCAGCTCGCGCAGGTACAGCCGCTTGTACTTGTGGCTCATCGCGTATACCGGGAACGCGTCGGTGGCGGCCAGCGAATTGGTGGACACCAGGATGACCGGGCGGTCGGGCTTGGCGCGCAGCTCGCGGAACAGGCGGCGCGCCGGCCGCGACAGCACCAGGTAGGGGGTCTGCATGACCAGCTCGGTGCGGGTGCCGGCGACCAGGTCGCGCATCGCCAGCGAGGCGTCCTCTTCGGGCGGCTGCACGCCTTCGTGCTTCTCGGGCAGGTCGGCGTAGAAGTCCACGCGGCCCACGGCCTGCAGCAGCGGCTCGAGCCGACGGAACACCGCGTTGCCGTCGCCAGCTTCGGCGCGCATGGCCAGCACGCGCAGCGAGCGCTCGGCGCCAGGCGCCAGCAGCGCGTGCGGCGGCACGCCGTTGGCGCGCAGCAGGCGCTGCGCCACGTCGTGCAGCCGCTCGGCCGGCAGCGTGCGCTCGTAGGTCCAGAAGGCCTCGAAGTTGGCCGCCATCGCCTTGGCCACCGGGCCCGTCACCAGCACGTCGCGGTCGCGGTAGTTGTAGCCCTCCGCCCAGTCGAAGTAGCGGTCCTGGATGTTGCGGCCACCGGTGATGCCGGCCCGGCCGTCCACCAGCAGCAGCTTGGTGTGCATGCGCTGGTTGAACTTGGTGAAGCAGCACAGGATGCCGGCGGCGTACTGCAGCGCCTGGGTCTTGGCTTCGTCGAAGGTGGGGTTGTACAGGCGCAGCTCGAAGTTGCGGTGCTGGCCCGCCAGCATGGCCTGCAGGTTGGGGTCAGGCAGGCCGTACAGCTGGTCCAGCAGCACGCGCACCTTCACCCCGCGCCGGGCCGCGGCCAGCAGCTCGTCGAGCACCAGCACGCCGCTGTCGTCGGCGTCGAAGATGAAGCTCTGCAGTTCGATGCTGTGGCGGGCGGCGCGGATCAGGTGCACGCGCGCCAGCAGCGCGTCCTGGCCGCGGTCGAGCAGGGCCACGTAGTGGCGCGGCGCGCCCGGGGCGGAATCGGCGATGGCCTGGCCGCCGATCGCCAGCAGCGGCGACGCCACCGCGCAGTCGACGCCTTCGCGGCAGCCCACCACGTCGCTGCGGCCGGCGTGCGCCAGGTCGACGGCGGCCTGCTGTTCGCGCTTGGACAGCGACGAGCAGCCCGCGAGGGCCAGCATTGCCGCGAACGCGATTGCGAGTCGGAACGGGGATGTCATGTCGGCAGCGTCGCGCAAGGGCGGGGAAGTGTCGACGGTATCCCCAAGCGGGACCGCGAGACTGAACGAAGTCCGCACGCCCGGGCCGGGCCTGTCCGTTTCGGGCACCGCACTGCGATGAAACCCTTGCCAGAGCCGCCCATTCGGCGCCCCCCGCCCGGAGACACCCATGACCATCCGCCCCCGTTCCCCCCTTGCCTGCCTGGCCGTCGCGGTGATCGCCGCGGCAGCCAGCGGTGGCTGCACCCTCGACCGCAGCATCATCGCGACCTGGACCGACGTCACCCCGGCCCAGTTCTGCCCCGGTGACGAAGTCACCGCGTCCTACGACTTCCTGCGCACCGAAACCTGCCGGGACGAGGCGGTGTGCGCGATGTTCCACCCGACCGTGGTCGTCTCGAGCACCCCGGCGGCCTTCCCGCCGCGCACGGTGACCGGCTACCGGGACAGCGTCACCTTCACGCCCACCGGCGACCTGGTCCGCGTGGGCTTCGATATCGACCGCGCGTCGGTGCGCGTCCCCACCACTCGGGTGGACGCGGAGGGTCGCCCGATCGACGCCGTGCGCGATGGCGTGCGCGACGAAATCCGCGACGTGCGGCGCATCACCGGCGCACTGGAGTCCGAGCTGCTGCACGACGGCATGTGCGCGGGCAACACGCCGGTGAATGCGCCCGCGGGACTGCCCGGCCCGCCGCGCCTCTCGCCCAACCTACGCCTGGTGTCGCTGTGCAACCGCAACCCGGTGCCGGTGCAGGTGACGCTCAGCGGCAGCGCGCCGGGCGCCAGCCACAGCCAGACCCTGATGCCGGGCGACTGCCTGGACACCAGCGCGCCGGGCGTCCCCGCCGGCACGGATGCCTCACGCACGGTCGAGGTGCGCCCGTTGCTCGCCGATCCCGGCGCCCGCTGCTCCGCCACCGGCCCGAGCACGCCGCCGAGGGCGCTGCGCACGGTGGCCGTGATGGCCTGCCGCTGAACCACTTTCCCACGCACACCACCCCCGGAGTCCACCGCATGACCCTGCGCTCAACGCTTGGCTGCCTCACCGTTGCCGTCCTTACCGCCACCTGCACCAGCGGCTGCATCATCGAAAGAAGAAACCTGCAGGGCTGGGACGCAGTCACTCCCACGCTGGCCTGCCCGGGCGACACGGTGGCGATGGGCTATGACTTCCTGCGCACGGAAACCTGCCGCAACGAGGAACAGTGCGCCGGCCTGCACCCGACCGTGGTGATGTCCGCCGACGGCGGCGCGTTCGCCACCCGCACGGTGACGGCGTACCGGCACAGCTTTGGTTTCACGCCCGTGGCGGACGTAACCCGCGTCCACCTCGACATCGACCGCGGCTCGGTCCGCGTGCCCACCACCCGCGTGGACCCCGAAGGCCGGCCCATCGACGTAGTGGTGGAAGGCGTGGAGGACATTTCCCGCATCGTCACCCTCGTACGCGGCAACCGGGAAACGGAGCTGGTGCACGACGGCATGTGCGCCGGCGGCATGCCGGTGAATTCGCCCGGGACGCTGGCGTCCGACCGCTACACCTCGCCCAACCTGCGCCTGGTGTCGCTGTGCAACCGCAACGGCGTCTCCGTGGTGGCCACGCTCAACGGCAGCGAGCCGGGCGTCACCCACACCCAGGCCCTGGCGCCGGGCGAATGCCTGGATCCGAACGCCCCGGGCGTGCCGGCCGGAATCGACCGCGCGCAGTCGGTTGAAGTGCGGCCGATGTTCCCCGCCGGCGGCACGATCTGCTCCGCCACCGGCCCGAGCAACCCGCCGCCGACGCTTCGCACCGTGGCCGTGATGGCCTGCCGCTGAACTCCCCCCACACTTTCGGGACCAAACCCATGAACCGTGCAAACCTGCTTTGCCTCGCCCTGACGCTGTCGCTGGGCGTCGCCACTCCCCCGGCCGCCGCCGCAACCCCCAGCGCCACCGAACAGCTGCTGCTGATCGACAAGACCGTCGGCAGCGGCGCACTCCAGTTGATCGTCACCACCTACGGTGCGGCGTCGCCCAAAACCGGCCAGCGCGATGCCGGCCAGCGCAGCCACGCAACACTGCTGTTCGAGCGCCCGGACCGCTTCAAGCTGGTGCTCGACCCCGGTGGCAAGAACGAGCGCCGCATCGCCGGCGACGGCGAAATCGTCCGCTGGCTCGACCTGGCCACCGGCCTGCAGGGCAAGGCCGAGGCGCGCGACGTCATCGACCCCACGGTGCTCGCGCTGCTGGGTACCGTCGCCGAGCTCGGCACCTACGCGCCGTCGAAGGACATCGTGTTGGCCAAGAACAGCCCGGTGCAGGGCGCACGCATGCGGCCCGCGAGCTTCGGCGTGCAGGTGGTGTCGGTGGACGCCTGGCTGCACGCGGGCCAGCCGGCGGGCCTCAGTTTCGAGATGGCCGGCGGCGGCCGCATGTTCGTGGCGGTGCTGGCGTTCAAGGCCAACCTGCCGCTGAAGCCGGCGGACTTCGAACTCTAGCCCGGCGCGCTCAGGGTGCGGCGGCCTTGCGCAGCCGCACCCGGAAATCAAACGTCACTTCGTCGCGCAGCCACATGCGCTGGCTGGTGATGCCAAAACTGCGGCGGCTGACCACGCCCAGCACGCGGATGTCGCAGCCATGCCCTGGCCGCTTGCAGGGGCTGGGCGCCAGCGTGAACGTGACCGGGCGGCTGCGGCCACGCAGGTAAAGCTGCCCCGCGAGTGGGCCGCCGCCCGCCAGCAGGTCGCGTGCGAAAGGTTCGGAGGTGAAACGGATCTCCGGGTGGCGTTCGACGTCCAGGAAGGACCGGGAGCGCGTGGTGCGCAGCATCCAGCCCGGGCCGTCGAGGTCGAGGTCGCGGGCGTCGACCCGGACGAGTACGCGCCAGCGGCCGTCGGATTCGGGTTCGAGTTCACCGTCGATGCGGCGAAACTGCCCGGGCACGTCGCCCGACAGCCGCAGCTTCACGCCGAAGCTGGCGGCGGATCGCGCCGGGTCGAAGGCTTCGCGGGTCGGGGCTGCCATGGCCATGCCCATCCATCCGGCCAGGCAGAGTCCGCCAAGCCAGGACCGGATCATCCCGTCACGGCCACCAGAAGGCGGCCAGCTGGGCGATGCCGGGTTCCAACGTCGCGTCGTCGGGCAGCGAAAGCACGGCGATGCCGCCGGCCGGCATGCCGCGGAAGTCGCCCGACTGCCCGGAACTGAGCAGCGCCGCCAGCTGTTCGAAGCCCGGGTTGTGGCCCACCAGCAGCAGGCGGGTGACGTCGCGGTTCTCGTCCACCACCTGCATCAGGCGGCCCGGCGTGGCGTCGTAGATACGCGGTTCGGGCCGCGTTTCGACGAAGCCCAGCGCAGCCATGGCCTGTTCGGTGGTTTCGCGGGTGCGTCGCGCCGGCGAACAGACGACGCGGTCGGGCGTGTAGCCGTGGTCCTTGAGCCAGCGGCCGGCCGCTTCGGCTTCGGCCTGGCCCTGCAGGGACAGCGGGCGGTCGAAGTCTTCCTGGCCCGGGGCGGGCGGTTCAGCGTGGGCGTGGCGGAGCAGGATCAATTCGCGCATGGCAATCCTTGGCGGCGGGAAGGGGCGTTCAGGTCAGGGCAGTTTCTTGAGCCAGCGCAGCAGCGGCGCCCAGTCCTCCTGGTGGCTGCGGATTTGTTCGGAGTGGTAGTCGAACAGGCTTTTGCCCAGCGCCGCCATCAGCACGTAGGCCTGGGTGTCGCGCAGTTCGCCCACCACCGGGTAGGGCCAGGACTTGAGCTGGTCCACGGCCTGCTGGGAGGCGCTGGTCCAGGGCTTGAGGCGGTTGGCAAGGATGCCCACGGGCAGCTTGCCCTTCTTCACCCGCGGGTGGGCGACCAGGGTATTGAGGAAGGGCACGGTGGCCTCGAGGTCGATCGCCGAAGGCAGCACGGGCACGATGACGGCGTCGGCGATGTCCAGGAAGGCGACGAGGTCTTCGCCCATCGCGCCGGCCGGGGCATCGACGACCAGCCGCTGGATGCCATCGGGCAGGGACTTTTCCCAGCCGCGGCGGGTGCCGTCGAGCGGCAGCACCGCGGTGTCGAGGTGGGCGCGCTTTTCGCACCAGTGGGTGGCCGACTTTTGCTTGTCCGCATCCAGGATGGCGGTCGCCTTGCCCTCGACCGCGAAGTAGGCGGCAAGGTTGGTGGACACCGTGGACTTGCCGGCGCCCCCCTTGGAACTGGCGACCAGGATCGTGCGCATGGCGTACCTCCGCAGCGGAAGAGACCTCACTCTAACCCGCCTTGCGCAGCCTGAGGAAGGCGACCGAGCAGAAACTCTAATGCGGTGTGTGACCGTGGGGTTGACCCCGTTTCACGGCGCTTTCGCGCGCCGTCGCCCGGGTCCCACATCCCACCTGCGGAGGGCGCATGCCTGCACCCCCGGTCCCGGGCCTGCATTCCCCGGATTTCGAGCGCGACAGCTGCGGTTTCGGGCTGATCGCCAGCCTTGACGACCGTCCCGACCGTGGGCTGGTGGACGCCGGTTTGCGCGCGCTGGCGCGGCTGACGCACCGCGGCGCCGTCGGCGCCGACGGGCTCAGCGGCGACGGCTGTGGGTTGCTGCTGCGCCGGCCGCAGGCCTTCCTGGCCGCGGCGGCGGCCGAAGCCGGCCTGCCGTTTGGTGAACACGATGCCTGCGGCACGGTCTTCCTGCCTTGGGACGATGCCGCGGCGGGCGCCTGCCGCGCGTCGCTCGAAGCGGCGCTGGTGGCCCGCGGGCTCACGGTCTCGGGCTGGCGCGAGGTGCCGGTGTCGCGCGGCGACTGCGGCGCCATCGCGCTGCGCGGCCTGCCGCGGATCGAACAGGTGTTCGTGCAGCCCGGCCCCGCCCTGCGCGGCGCCGCGTTCGAACTGGCCCTGTTCCTGGCGCGTCGCGCCGCCGAACAGCAGCTGGCGGCGCAAGCGGATTTCTACGTGGTCACGCTGTCGGCGGCGACGCTGGGCTACAAGGCGATGGTGCTGCCGGACGCCCTGGCGAAGGTGTTCCCCGACCTGGCGCGGCCCGACCTGGCCTCGTCGGTGGTGGTGTTCCACCAGCGGTTCTCCACCAACACCGCGCCGGCGTGGAAGCTGGCCCAGCCGTTCCGCCTGCTGGCGCACAACGGCGAGATCAACACCATCGAAGGCAACCGGCACTGGGCCCGCGCCCGCGCCGCGCACTGGCATTCGCCGGCATTGGACCTGGCTTCGCTCACGCCGCTGGTGAGCGAGCACGGCTCGGATTCGCAAAGCCTGGACAACATGCTGGAGCTGCTGCTGGCCGGCGGCATGGACCTGCTGCAGGCCATCCGCATCCTGGTGCCACCGGCCACCGCGTCGCTGGAGTACAAGGACCCGGACCTGGCGGCGTTCTACGAGTACTACGGCCTGTCGCTCGATCCGTGGGACGGCCCGGCCGGCATCGTGATGTGCGATGCGCGCTACGCCGCCTGCACGCTCGACCGCAACGGCCTGCGCCCGGCGCGCTGGCTGCTCACCGCCGACCGCACCCTGGTGGTGGCCTCGGAAACGGGCGTGTACGACGTGCGCGACGAGGACGTGGTGGCCAAGGGCAAGCTCGGGCCCGGCGAGATGCTGGCGGTGGACCTGCAGCGCGGCGTGCTGCTCGACACCGACGCCATCGACGCCATCAACAAGGCCCGCGCGCCGTTCAAGGCCTGGCTCAAGCAGGGCGTCACCTACCTCAGCACCAGCCTGGTGGACCCGTCGCTGGCGGCCGAGCCGTTCGATGCGCACACGCTGCGGCGCTTCCAGAAATACTTCCAGCTCAGCCGCGAAGAGCGCGAGGCCGAGCTGCGCGTGCTGGCCGAGACCGAACAGGAGGCCACCGGATCGATGGGCGACGACACGCCCGTGGCGGTGCTGTCGCGCCACGTGCGTCCGGTGTACGACTACTTCCGGCAGGCCTTCGCCCAGGTCACCAATCCGCCCATCGACCCGCTGCGCGAACAGGTGGTGATGTCGCTCAGTACGCAGCTGGGTCCCGAAGGCAACGTGTTCGAGGCCGCACCCGGCAACGCCGTGCAGGTGATGCTCAACTCGCCGGTGCTCAGCCAGCGCAAGCTGCGCCAGCTGCTGGCGCTGCCGCAGTTCGCCGACGCCAACGCGCTGCTGCCGCTGTATTTCGGCGCCGATGAATCGCTGGCCGACGCGCTGCACCGGCTGTGCGCCGACGCCGAACGCGCCGTGCGCGAGGGCGCGGTGATCCTGCTGCTCAGCGACCGTTACCCCGAGCGCGGCCTGGCCGCCGTACCCGCGCTGCTGGCGACCGGCGCGGTGCACCACCATCTGGTCCAGGCCGGCCTGCGCTGCCGCGCCAACCTGGTGATCGAAACCGGCACCGCGCGCGACGCGCACCAGATGGCCTGCCTGATCGGCGTGGGCGCCACGGCGGTGTATCCGTACCTGGCCTACCAGACGCTTTCGGCGCTGGGCAAGGCCGGCATCGTCGACGGCAAGCAGGGCAACGAGCCGGCCGAACTGGGCCGCAGCTACCGCCGCGGCATCAAGAAGGGCCTGCTCAAGATCATCTCCAAGATGGGCATCAGCACCATCGCCAGCTATCGCGCGGCGCAGCTGTTCGAAGTGGTCGGCCTGGCCGACGAGGTGGTGGCGCTGTGCTTCCCGGGCATGGTGAGCCGCCTGCAGGGCGCGGGTTTCGCCGAGCTCGAGGACGAGGCGCGGCAGCTGGCCATGCGTGCCTGGTCGGACATCGACGACATCGAGCCGGGCGGCCGGCACAAGCTGATGGTCGGCGGCGAATACCACATGTACAACCCCGACGTGATCGCCAGCCTGCAGCGCGCCGTGCGCAGCGGCGACGAAGCCGACTACCGCGCCTACGCCGACCACGTCGACGGCCGCCCCGCGTCGGCGCTGCGCGACCTGCTGCTGCTGCGCGGCGACATCGCGCCGATCGCCATCGAAGACGTCGAGCCGGCCTCGGCCATCCTGGCGCGCTTCGACTCGGCCGGCATGTCGCTGGGCGCGCTGTCGCCCGAGGCGCACGAGGCCCTGGCCACGGCGATGAACCGCCTGGGCGGGCGCAGCAATTCCGGCGAAGGCGGCGAAGACCCGGCGCGCCACGGCACCGAGAAGCGCAGCAAGATCAAGCAGGTGGCCTCGGGCCGCTTTGGCGTCACGCCCGAGTACCTGGTGAACGCCGAGGTGCTGCAGATCAAGATCGCCCAGGGCGCCAAGCCCGGCGAAGGCGGCCAGCTGCCCGGGCACAAGGTGAACGCGATGATCGCGACCCTGCGTTACGCCAAGCCCGGCATCGGCCTGATCTCGCCGCCGCCGCACCACGACATCTATTCCATCGAAGACCTCGCACAACTCATCTTCGACCTCAAGGAAGTCAACGCCGACGCCCTGGTGTCGGTGAAGCTGGTCTCGCATGCCGGCATCGGCACGATCGCGGCGGGCGTGGTGAAGGCCTACGCCGACCTGATCACGGTGTCGGGCCACGACGGCGGCACCGGCGCCTCGCCCATCTCGTCCATCCACCACGCCGGCACGCCCTGGGAAATGGGCCTGGCCGAAGTGCAGCAGACCCTGCGCCTGAACGACCTGCGCCACCAGGTGCGCGTGCAGGCCGACGGCGGGCTCAAGACCGGGCTGGACGTGGTGAAGGCCGCCATCCTGGGCGCGGAGAGTTTTGGTTTCGGCACCGCGCCGATGGTGGCGCTGGGCTGCAAGTACCTGCGCATCTGCCACCTCAACAACTGCGCCACCGGCATCGCCACCCAGGATGCGCGCCTGCGCGCGAACCACTTCACCGGCCTGCCGGAGATGGCGATGAACTTCTTCCGCTTCGAGGCGCAGGACGTGCGGCGCTGGCTGGCGGTGCTCGGCGTGGCGCGGCTCGAGGACCTGATCGGCCGCACCGACCTGCTGGTGCAGGCGGCGGGCGACACGCCGCGCCAGCGTGGCCTCGACCTCTCGCCGATCCTGGCGGCGGCCGACGCCAGCAGCGGCGGCGCGCGCTTCTGCACCCAGGCCCGCAATGCGCCGCGCGACCCCGGGGTGCTGGCGTCGCGCATGCTGGCCGACATGGGCGAGGCGATCGCTTCGCGCCGCGGCGGCGAATTCCACTACGACGTGCGCAACGACGACCGCAGCATCGGCGCGCGGCTGTCGGGCGCCATCGCCCGCGTTCACGGCAACGCCGGCATGGCCGACGCGCCGATCACGGCGCACCTGCGCGGCCACGCGGGCCAGAGCCTGGGCGTCTGGAACGCCGGAGGGCTGCACCTGCACCTGGAAGGCGACGCCAACGACTATGTCGGCAAGGGCATGGCCGGCGGCCGCATCGTGCTGCAGCCGCCGGCGGCGTCGCGCTTCGTGGCGCGCGACACGCCGATCATGGGCAACACGTGTTTGTACGGCGCCACCGGCGGCGAACTGTACGCGGCAGGCCGCGCCGGCGAGCGCTTCGCGGTGCGCAACTCCGGCGCGCTGGCGGTGGTGGAGGGCGTGGGCGACCACGGCTGCGAATACATGACCGGCGGCGTGGTGGCCGTGCTCGGCCGCACCGGGCAGAACTTCGGCGCCGGTTTCACCGGCGGCCTGGCCTACGTGCTCGACATCGACCGTGATTTCGTCGACCGCTACAACCATGAACTCATCGACGTGCTGCGCATCACCCCCGAAGGCATGGAGCACCACCGCCACCACCTGCGCACGCTGCTGCGCACGCACGTGGACCTGACGGGCAGCACCTGGGGCGCGCAGCTGCTGGAGGAATTCCGCGACGTCGCCGGCCGCTTCTGGCTGGTCAAGCCCAAGGCCGCCAGCCTGGAATCGCTGGCCGAGGAATTGAGGCGCGCCGCATGAAGGCCAACCCCTTCCAGTTCCTCGAGCTGCCGCGGCGCATGCCGCGCGAACTGCCGGCGCCGCTGCGGGTCATGGGCTGGCAGGAAATCTACGGCGGCTTCTCGGCGCCCGAGGCGGCCGAGCAGAGCGGCCGCTGCCTGGACTGCGGCAACCCCTACTGCGAGTGGAAGTGCCCTGTGCACAACTACATCCCGAACTGGCTGATGCTGGTGAAGGAAGGCCGGCTGTTCGAAGCCGCCGAACTCGCGCACGAAACCAACCCGCTCCCGGAGATCTGCGGCCGCGTCTGCCCGCAGGACCGCCTGTGCGAAGGCGACTGCACGCTCAACACCGGCTTCGAGGCCGTCACGATTGGTTCCGTCGAGAAATACATCGTCGACGAGGCTTTCCGCCAGGGCTGGCGGCCGGATCTTTCGCACGTGGTGGCCAGCGGCAAGCGCGTGGCGATCATCGGCGCCGGACCCGCGGGCCTGGCCTGCGCCGACCGGCTGGCGCGTGCGGGCATCGAGCCGCACGTGTTCGATCGCTACGAGGAAATCGGCGGGCTGCTGAGCTTCGGCATCCCGGCCTTCAAGCTCGAGAAGCACGTCATCCAGACCCGGCGCGGCGTGCTGGAGGCCATGGGCGTGCGCTTCCACCTGGGCGTGGAAGTGGACGCCGCGATGGGCCATGCCCTGATGCGCGACTACGACGCGGTGTTCCTCGGCACCGGCGCCTACACCGCCGTGGACGGCCAGCTGCCGGGCCAGGACCTGCCCGGCGTGCTGCCGGCGCTGCCCTTCCTGGTGGCCAACGCGCGCCGCCTGCTGGGCAAGCCGCACCGCGACGACCCGCCGTTCGACCTGGCCGGCAAGCGCGTGCTGGTGCTGGGCGGCGGCGACACGGCGATGGACTGCGTGCGCTCGTCGCTGCGCCTGGGCGCGGCCGAGGTGACCTGCGCCTATCGCCGCGGCGAGACCGACATGCCGGGTTCGCGCCGCGAGGTGAAGAATGCGCGCGAGGAAGGCGTGCGTTTCCTCTTCAACCGCCAGCCGCTGGCGATCGAAAGCGGGCTGCGGGTGGACGGCAGCCGCCAGGCCACCGGCGTGCGCCTGGTGGAAACGCGCGCCGCCGCCGGCCGCGCCAGCGCCACCGAACACGTGCCGGGCAGCGAGACGGTGCACGAGGCGGACGTGGTGATCCTGGCGTTTGGTTTCCGCGCCAGCCCCGCGGCCTGGTGGGCCGATTTCGGCGTGCAGCTCAACGCCGACGGCCGCGTGGTCACCGACGGCCTGCCCGGCCGCACCGGCCACGCGAAGGTGTTCGCCGGCGGCGACAACGTGCGCGGCGCCGACCTGGTGGTCACCGCCGTGCACGATGGCCGCGAAGCGGGCCTCGCCATCGCCCGCCACCTGCTGGCATAGAAAAGGGGGCGGGTCAGTTTGCGGTGGGGCTGTTGCCGAACACGCAGCTCTGGCCATTGCTGGACACCACGTACGGCGACGGGCAGCTGGCCGTGGTTTGCGTGAGGTAGGGCGGCACGTCGTAGTCACCGATGCTGTTGACGCCGATGTACGGCTCCCAGCCGGTGCCGAACACGTAGTCGGTGCCGAGCGTGACGAAGTTGCCCTGGGCGCCGCCGGTCAGCAGGAATCCCTGGTGCAGGAAGGACCAGCCCAGGCCGAATTCGCCCTGCCAGTCATCCTGGCCGTCGATGCCCTTGAGGCGCATCTCGCCGAACTTAAGGCCGTCTTTGATCGGGAACGTGAAGTCCACGCCGATGCCGTCGACGTCGCCGTCCGAATGCACGTTGACGTCGCGGTAGCCGATGACGATCTCGGCCTGCGAATGCGCGCCGAACTGCCAGTTGATGCCGGCGAAGAACTCGTCGTCGCTGACCTTGTCCTGGCCGATCACGATAGTGGTGAAGGTGGGCGTCGGCGGCGGACCGCCCTTGCCGGCGAGGGCCGGGCCGGCGGCCATGGCCAGCGCCGCGATGCCGGCGATACGGAAGATTTTTTTCATCTGGTGTCCCCAAGGTCGGTCGAAGATTCGGCGCCCGCTGCAGCCAGCGACGCCTGCGCTTGGCATTGACCCTGCGGGACCGTCGACGTGGGGCCGTCAGGAAGCCGACCCTTTTGCCAGACGATCCGCTGCGCGGATGGCCAATGCCTGGATGGTGAGGGAAGGCGCCTCACCACCCCCGGAACTCGGGAACACGCTGGCATCGCAGATGAGCAGGTTTTCCCACCCGTGTGCCCTGAGATCGGCATCCACCACCGACGTCGCGGGATCCTTGCCCATGCGGCAGGTACCGAAGACGTGGGCCGCGGAATAGAAGTCGTAGGTGCCGTATTCCTCCACCAGGGTTTCCACCCCGGCTGCCTGCAGTAGTAGACGGCAAGAGCGGGCCATGGCGGCCAAGCGGCGCACCGTCATGGCGTCGTTGTGGGTGTGGATGCGCGCCAGCGGCAGGCCATTTTCGTCGGCTCGGTCGCCGTCGAGGTCGACGAAGGAACCGGCGTTCGGCAGGAATTCGCCGGTCGCACTGACCGCCACGGCGCGGCCGAATGCCTCGCGCACGCCGGCCTTGTGGCCGCGCCCCCAACCAGGCACCGCGCGGCGCGCATAGGCCACCGGGCCCGCCATGTCGGTTTCGTGGATGGCGGTGCTGAGCTTGTAACCGCCGACCACGCCGTCAACCGCGTCGGGCCGGTTGAACTTCCAGCAGATGGCGTCGGCGGGCAGGCCGCCGAAGCTCGCCAGGTCTTCGGGCGCGATGCCGACGCTGGTCCAGCCCGAGGATTCCATCAGGTTGCGGCCCAACTGGCCGGACTCGTGGCCAATGCGCTGACGGGGGTTCGCGGCGTTGTGGGCCAGCAGCAGGCGCGGCGTCTCGATGGCGCCGCCGGCCAGCACGAGCTGCGGTGTTTCGACGCGAGTGCGCTTCCCGTCCGGGCCGACGTAGTCCACGGCCGCGATGCGGCGGCCGTCGCCCGGCACCAGCGCGACCACGGCGCAGGAAGGACGGATTTCACAGCGGCCGCTCGCACGCGCCTTGGCCACGAACGTGACGTCGGCCGAACCCTTGTCGCCGCGCGGGCAGCCACGGTTGCAGCCGCCGCAGTAATTGCAGGGCAGGCGGCCGTCATAGGGCAGCGACAGCGCGGCGCGCGGGCTGACGTCCCAGGCCCAGCCCAGGCCAGCCGCCGCTTTCCCCAGGAAACGCGAGGCGCGGCACAGGCGATGCGGCGGCAGCGGATACGGCGCGCTGCGCCAGCGGTCGCCCGGGTCCGCGGGCCCGGCGACGCCGATCAGGTTCTCGGCTTCGACGTAGTAGGGCTCCAGCGCGGCGTAGTCGAGCGGCCAGTCGGCGCCGACCCCGTGTTTGGTCTGCAGCCGCATGGAGTGCGGGTTCATGCGGTGCGCTTCGCCGGTGTAGTGCAGGGTGCTGCCGCCGATGCCGCGCACGTGGTGGTAGCCCTCGCCCGAGGCGATGCGCTGGTCGCCGCGGTTGAAGCGGCCGTGGATGCGGTTCCAGGATCGCAGGTCATCGTGCGCGGGGTCGAGCGCCTGCATCGGCGCGAACGTGTAGCGGCCCTGGCTGCCGGGCTTTTCGGGGAAACGGGTGAGCTCCCAGTCGGGCTGGTCGAGGCGATAGTCCTGGCCCGGATCGAAGGCGGGGCCGGCATCGAGCACCAACACCCGCTGGCCCTGGCTGGCCAGCCGCCAGGCGGTGGCGCTGCCGCCCGCGCCCGCGCCCACCACCACCACGTCGAAGGACGACGCGCTCATTCGAGGCTCATGAAGTAACCGGCCGGCTGCGGCGGACGATCCACCGCCATGCCCTTGAGCGCCGCCGGCTGGGAATAGTAGTAGCCCATCGCCAGGTCGCGCATCAGGTCGAAGAAGCGCCGCTGCGGGGCTTCCCACGGCAGCGTCGACATGGCCTCGAGAATGGCGTCGCGCAGGCCCTCGTCGGCACCGGCGAACGTGCCGCCCGCCGCCTGGTCGAGCCAGGCGCAGCTGAAATCGACCAGTCGCTGCAGGTTGGCGTTGACGGCGGCCTGCGCCAGGATGCGCGCCGGCACGCCCAAGGCCGAAGCGCTGGGGCTGAGTTCGTCGGCCGGGATCAGGGTGTCGCAGAACGCGGTGAAGGTGTCGGCCGTGGCCGGCGCGCCGGCCGGGGCCTCGGTGGCGAGGGCCGAAGCGCCGGCGGCGTACGCGACCGTCCCGGCCAGCGCCGCGGCGATCAGCGCCAGCGCCTCGCGACGCGTGAAGTGGCGGGGTCGGTTGTCCATGTCCGGATGCTAACGCAGGAACGCCGCGGCACCGGGCAAGCCCACGGAGATCGGGCCGCTGGGCGCTCCGGTATCATTCGCTTTCCCTTGGGAAGGACCCGGAATGAGCGAGCTGCAGGACCTGACGTCGTTGATCCGCGCCAACACGGCGCTGATCGTCATTGAAACCCCTGACGAGGGCCGCGTGGTCGACCTGTTCATGCACGTGCTGATGCAAGTCTGGCGGCCGCTGTTCCGCTGGTCGATCACCGAGGGCCTGCGCCGCGTGGACCTGCACGGCGAGGACGAGCCGCTGGCGCCGCCCGATGCCACCGCCACGCTGCGCGCCATCCGCGCGATGGACCAGCGCGGCATACACCTGCTGCTCGATTTCCATCCGTACCTGGGCTACGCCACCACCCAGCGCATGGTGCGCGAGCTGATCGACCGCCGCGACTGCAAGGAGCACACGCTGGTGCTGGTGGGCGCCAAGATCGAACTGCCCGAGGACCTCGAACACCTGGCCGTGCGCTTCTCGCTGCGCCTGCCCGACGAAAAGGTGCTGCTCAAGCTGGTGCAGGACGAGGCCGCGCTGTACATGCGCGAACACGGCGGCAAGCGCGTGGAGGTGGACCAGGACGCGCTGAAGATGATCGTGCGCAACCTGCGCGGCCTGTCCATGATGGAGGCGCGCCGGCTGGCGCGGCACCTTATTTTCCGCGACGGCGTGATCAGCGCCAACGACCTGCCCGAGCTGGCCAAGCTCAAGTTCGAGCTGCTCAACAAAAGCGGCCACCTGCACTTCGAATACGACACCGCGCGCTTTGCCGACGTCGCCGGCCTCACGCGCCTGAAGGCCTGGGTGAACCAGCGCCGCGCGGCCTACACCAGCGAAGCGCTGCCGGTGGGCCTGGACCCGCCCAAGGGCATGCTGCTGCTGGGCGTGCAGGGCTGCGGCAAGTCACTCGCCGCCAAGGCCGTGGCCGGCGGCTTCGGCGTGCCGCTGGTGCGGCTGGACTTCGGCACGCTCTACAACAAGTTCCACGGCGAAACCGAAAAGAACCTGCGCGATGCGCTGGCGTCGGCCGAACAGATCGCGCCCTGCGTGCTGTGGATCGACGAACTGGAGAAGGGCCTCGCGGCGTCCGGCAGCAGCGAGGACGGCGGCGTGTCGCGCCGCGTGCTGGGCTATTTCCTGACCTGGATGGCCGAGCGCAAGTCGCGGGTGTTCCTGGTGGCCACCGCCAACGCCGTGCACGACCTGCCGCCGGAGCTGCTGCGCAAGGGCCGCTTCGACGAGATCTTCTTCGTGGACCTGCCCGACCATGCCGCCCGCGCGGAGATCTTCCGCCTGCACTTGGCCAAGCGCGAAGCTGCCTGGGAAGGCTTCTCGCTGGACAGCCTGGCCGGCGCGGCCGAGGGGTTTTCCGG
>JANOJQ010000211.1:0-8917 GCA_031418815.1 Lysobacteraceae bacterium | reverse complement strand
CCGCCGGTCGCCGTGCCGAGCCTGGAAAACGTGGTGCCGATGCCCGACCGCCGCGCCTCCAGCGTGGCCGCCGACCTCAAGCCGAGGCTCGAAGTGGTCGGCGGCACCGACAACCTCAGGGTCAGCGACGACGACGTCGAGCAGATGCGCCAGCTCAAGGTGGGCACCTGGATCCACATCGCCGGCGAAGACGGCAAGCACCATCCGGTGAAGCTGTCCTGGGTCAGCCCGATCTCTTCCCGCCTGATGTTCGTCAACCGGCGCGGCGTGCGCGTGCTGGTGGCCTCGGTCGAGGAGTTGGCCGCGATGAAGCAGGAAGGCAACCTGCTGGTCCGGGAGCAGGAAAATGTCTTCGACCAGGTGCTGCACCGGGTGATGGGCAAGCTCAAGACCGACCTGGGCTGAGGCCCCGGGGCGGCGCCCGCCGCCCCTGCCGCGGCGGCGACGCTTCCGGTAGCATCGACTCCACTGGGTACGGGGAGTCGTGAGCATGGCGGTGAACATCGTTTTCGTCCGGGAATCGGCCAGCGGCGAACGCCGCGTCGCCATGACTCCGGAAACCGCGAAGAAACTGTCGGCGCTCGGCGCCACGATCCTGATTGAGCGCGGCGCCGGCGTGCCGGCCCACTTCCTTGACGAATCCTACGTGGGCGCCGGCTTCGGCGAAGAGGCCGATGCCCTGCTGGCTCAGGCCGACGTGCTGGTCTGCGTGCAGCCGCCGTCGAACGAGCGCCTGGCGAAGCTCAAGCGCGGCGCGGTGGTCGTGGGCCTGCTGGCGGCGCACGCCGACCCGGGCCGCATCGCGGCGCTGGTGCAGGCCGGCCTCACGGGCTTCTCGCTCGAGCGGCTGCCGCGCACGACCCGCGCGCAGGCGATGGACGTGCTGTCGTCGCAGGCCGGCATCGCCGGCTACAAGGCCGTGCTGATCGCCGCGCAGCTGGCGCCGCGCTATTTCCCGATGCTCACCACCGCCGCCGGCACCATCCGGCCGTCGAAGGTGCTGATCGTCGGCGCCGGCGTGGCCGGCCTGCAGGCCATCGCCACCGCGCGTCGCCTCGGCGCGCAGGTGGAAGGCTTCGACGTGCGCCCCGAGACGCGCGAACAGATCGAATCGCTGGGCGGCAAGTTCCTCGACCTGGGCGTCAGCGCGGCAGGCGAGGGCGGCTATGCCCGCGAGCTCACGGCCGATGAACGCATCGAGCAGCAGAAGCGCCTCGCCGAGCACCTCAAGAGCGTGGACGTCATGGTCACCACCGCTGCCGTGCCGGGTCGCCCGGCGCCCAAGATCATCACTGCGGCGATGGTGTCGGGCATGAAGCCCGGCAGCGTGATCGTGGACCTGGCGGCCGAAACCGGCGGCAACTGCGAGCTCACCCGTCCGGGCGAAACCATCGACAGCCACGGCGTCACCATCGCCGGGCCGCTGAACCTGGCCAGCATGGGCGCGCTGCACGCCAGCGAAATGTACGCGCGCAACGTCTTCAATTTCCTCGCGCTGTCGCTCAAGGATGGCCAGCTGACGCTGGACTGGAACGACGAGCTGATCGCCAAGACCTGCCTGGCGCACGCCGGCGAAGCGAAGGCCTGAGGCCCGCGTCAGCCGTCCGGCGGCGGCGACAGGCCCGGGCCGCCGGCTTCGAGCCACTTGCGGCGCTGCTCGGGGTCCATCGCGCGCCAGCGCTGCTTGAGTTCGTTGCGCTGGGCTTCGGGCAGCTGGCGCACCACCTGCATGCTCTCGCGCATCTTTTCCCGCAGCTCGGGCGGCAGGTCGCGGAAGTTGCGCGCGCCGTGGCGCAGGCGGTCGCGCTGTTCCGGCGTGAGGGCGTCCCAGCGCGCGCGGCGCTCTAGGCGCTCGAGCGCATGCACGCGGCGCGAGGCGGGCATCTGGTCCCAGCGCTCGCGCAGCGGCGCGAGCGCCTGCTGCTGGGCCGGCGTCAGTTCACTCCATGCCGGCACCGCCACGCCTTCGGGCACACGGTGCGGCGAAGGACGCGGCGAGCCGTCCGAGTGCGCGGACGCTTCCGTGGCGCCGAACGCCAGCAGCAGCGCGAACACGGCCGGAGCGATCCTTCGGCTCACTGCGGCACCCCGGCGCGGGTGGCCACCGGCGCATCGGCCAGCCAGGCATAGAGTTCGGAGTCTTCCTCGGCCATCAGGCCGTCGATCTCGGCGTCCGTGGCCGAAGCTTGCGTGGTTTCGGGCCTCGCGGCCGGGCGCGGCGGCATCCACCAGGCCAGGCCCAGGGCGAACACCGCGGCAGCGAAGGCGCCCACGGGCACCAGGCCATGGGCCAGGCGCGCCCGCGGCGGCACCTGCAGCGCGTCCTGGCGCGCGCGCCGGAGCCGGTGCGCGGCCTCCGGGTCGACGCGGACGCTGGCGCGGTCGAACAACGCGCGCGCGCCGGGGATGATCGGGTCTTGGCTGGTCATCGCCAGTCCTCCAGTTGGAGCCGCAGGGCGGACATCGCCCGCGACAGATGGGTTTTCACGGAGCCGTCGGAACAACCCATGGCAGCGGCGGTCTGCGCCACGTCCAGGCCCTGCAGCTCGCGCAGCAGGTAGGCTTCGCGCTGCCGCCGGGGCAGCTTGCGCACGGCCCGGCCGAGCGCGGCCCAGGCCTCGCCGTCGGCATGGCGGCGGGCCGGGTCTTCACCCGGGTCGGGCAGCATCTCCAGCGGGTCCTCGCTGGGCTTGATGCCCCGACCCAGCACGGCCATCACGCGCCGGCGCACGGTGTCGCGGCGGTGCCGGTCGGTGACCTGGCGGCGCAGGATGCTCCAGAACAGAGGCGTCCACTCGCCGCACGGCCGCTCGCGGTAGGCCATCAGCTTGATCATCGCTTCCTGCACCGCGTCCAGCGCGTCCTCGCGATGCCCCAGCGCAAGCTCGGCCATGCGGAAAGCGCGCCGCTCCACTCCCGCCAGGAACTGGTCCAGGCTGATCGTCGACGCGGCGGGGGCAGCGTCGAAGGGCATCACGCGCGGTGCATCGAGGCCGGCCATGGCGACTTATAACGCATCGGGCCGGCGCCGGTTGACCGGTTCACCAGCGCCGGTCGATGCCGGCGCCGCGCCGGTCCAAGCGACGGTTGATGCCTTCGCCCCGGCGGTCGAGGCGGTGGTCGATGCGGTCGCCCTTGGCGTCCAGCCGCTCGGCCCGGGCATAGCGGCCGTTGGCCGCGGCGATCGAGGCGCGATGGTCCAGGCGGTGGTCGATGCGGTCGCCCTTGTGGTCCAGGCGCTGCTCGATGCGGTCGCCGCGGTGGTCGAGGCGGCGCTCGGCGCGGTCGCCGCGGTCGTGGGCCAGGGCGGGGCCGGCGGCGAGCAGCAGGGCGAGCGCGATCAGGGTCGGGGTCTTCATGGCCGTTTCCTTGGTTGGGGTGGCCCTGACAAGAACGGCGCCCCGGCGGGACGGTTTACGGACCCCTAGCCGTCGTTAAGCCAGCGGTTATGATGGAACCGTCGCGCATCCGCGCGGGGAGGGGACATGGACGGTTTCGTCGCGCTCTACATCTTCGTGCTCGCCGCCTTCACCGGCTACGAGATCATCGGCCGGGTGCCGGTGATCCTGCATACGCCGCTGATGTCCGGCTCCAACTTCGTGCACGGCATCGTGATGATCGGCGCAATGGTGGTTCTGGGCCACGCCGACACCACCACCGAGAAGGTCATCGGCTTCCTCGCCGTGCTGATGGGCGCGGGCAATGCGGCCGGCGGTTACGTGGTGACCGAGCGCATGCTCGAGATGTTCAAGTCCTCCAAGAAGCCGGGGGCCGGCGCATGAACGACTGGCTGCTGATCCTGGTCAAGGCCAGCTATTTCGTCGCGGCGCTGCTGTTCATCCTGGGCATCAAGCGCATGGCGTCGCCGGTGACGGCGCGCAGCGGCATCCAGTGGGCCGGCGTGGGCATGCTGGTGGCCACCGCCGCCACCTTCCTGCAGCCCGAACTCAAGAACCTGCCGCTGATCGCGCTCGCCGTGGTGCTGGGCACCGCCGTGGCCTGGGTGTCGGGCAAGCGCGTCGCGATGACCGACATGCCGCAGATGGTGGCGCTGTACAACGGCCTGGGCGGCGGTTCGGCCGCAGCCATCGGTGCCGTGGAGCTGCTGCGCTACTCCGCCGAAGGCGGCGCGCCCTCGCAGACCGCCCTCGTGCTGGCGGTGGTGGGCGCGCTGATCGGTTCCATCTCGCTCACCGGCTCCATCATTGCCTGGGCCAAGCTCGACGGCCGGATGGACAAGCGCTTCACCTTCCCGGGGCAGCAGGCCTTCAATGGCCTGGTCTTCTTCGCCGCGATCGTGCTGGGCGCGCTGACGGTCTATGGCCTCGACCAGCCGGTGATCATCGGCTTCTTCGTCGCCGCGCTGGCGGTGGGCGTGCTGATGACCTTGCCCATCGGCGGCGCCGACATGCCGGTGGTGATCTCGCTCTACAACGCGCTCACCGGCCTGGCCGTGGCGTTCGAGGGCTACGTGCTGCAGAACGAGGCCCTGATCATCGCCGGCATGGTGGTGGGCGCGGCCGGCACCATGCTGACGCAGCTGATGGCCAAGGCCATGAACCGCTCGATCGCCAGCGTGCTGTTCGGCAGCTTCGGCCAGACCGGCGAAGCGGCGGAAATCAGCGGCGCGCAGAAGCCGATCGAAGCCGGCGACGTCGCCGCGATGATGGCCTACGCCGAGCGCGTGGTGATCGTGCCGGGCTACGGCCTGGCCGTGGCGCAGGCCCAGCACAAGGTCTGGGAGCTCACCCAGGTGCTGATGAAGCGCGGCGTGAAGGTGCGCTTCGCCATCCACCCGGTGGCGGGCCGCATGCCCGGCCACATGAACGTGCTGCTGGCCGAAGCGGGCGTGCCCTACGACCTGATCGCCGACATGGACGACATCAACCCGGAGTTCCCGACCACCGATGTGTCGCTGGTCATCGGCGCCAACGACGTGGTGAATCCGGTGGCCAAGACCGACCCGGGCTCGCCGATCTTCGGCATGCCGATCCTGGACGTGGTGAACTCCAAGAACACCATCGTCATCAAGCGCGGCAAGGGCACGGGCTTCGCCGGCATCGAGAATGCGCTGTTCTATGCCGACAACACCCGCATGCTCTACGGCGACGCGGCGGCGGCGGTGAGCCAGCTGGTGGCCGAGCTCAAGTCGGTGGACGGCGGGCACTGACCTGCGGATGCCGAGCCCGCCGCGAGGCGGGCTTCAGCGGCCGAAGCGCCAGGCCAGCACCAGCGCCAGCGCTGCGAAACCGATGTCCCAGCCGCTGGTGCCGTGGCGCGTGAGTTCGCCGGCCAGCACCGGGCCCAGCCGCTGCGCGGACTCCAGCGGGCTCAGGCCCAGCAGCTGGCCCATTTGGGTAGCGGCGACCATCCAGTAGCTGATGAAGATGGCGGCCGCCGTGCCCAGCACGGCCAGCCCGGCGCGAACCCGGCCCGGGGGCGCGGCCGACAGCCTGAGCATCAGGGCCATGTCCAGCGCCGCGATGGGCGCCAGCCAGCCGCAGGGGCCGCCCAGCGTCATCGACAGCGCCAGCCACGCCGCGGTCATGCCCAGCACGCCGATGCACAGCGCCAGCAGGGGCAGCAGCCATTGCCGCGCTGAACTGGGGCGGTCCGAAGGAGTCAAGGCGGTTTCCGGGCAGGCGAGCGGGTTAAAATAGCGGCCTTTGCAGCCAGGCGATACCCGCGTGAGTTATTCCAAGACCAGCGAGCCGGTGAAGTTCGAGCGCGACTGCCCCGCGGTGATGGTGCCGCAGGGCGAAGCCGTGACGCTGCCGGCCGGCAGCAGCGGCTACGTCACCCAGGCACTCGGCGGCTCGTTCACGGTGTTCGTGGACGGCAACCTGTTCCGCATCGCCGGCGACGACGCCGACGCCATCGGCAAGGCCAAGCCTGCGCCGCTGGAGCTGCCCGCGGGAGCCGGCGACGACGCCGTCGAGAAGCTGGTCTGGGAACAGCTGCGCACCTGCTTCGACCCCGAGATCCCGGTCAACATCGTCGAGCTGGGCCTGGTGTACGACTGCGAGCTGGGCCGCAACGCCGAGGGCGAGCGCACCGTGGCCATCCGCATGACGCTGACGGCACCCGGCTGCGGCATGGGCGACATCCTGGTGGAGGACGTGCGCACCAAGGTCGAGCGCGTGCCCACGGTGGTGGACGTGGACGTGGACCTGGTGTTCGACCCGCCCTGGAACCAGGGAATGATGTCGGACGCGGCCCGGTTAGACACGGGGATGTTCTGATTCGGGAGCCGGGCCCTGAGTCGGATTTCGCGCAGTAACCTGCTGCGGCGCAGCAGCTCCGGACTTTGGCCGTCGCCGCGCGGCTGGCCCCAAGTGGGCGTTTTCCCGACGATTCCAGCTGAACGCAGCCGCCCTTGCCCAGGCATCCAGCCCTGCTGGCCGTGCTGGCTTGACCTGTGACTTTCGTCACGTTAGCGTCGGGCCGTCGTGATGCAGGTGTGAACTGCGTCACACGTCCGGGTGGCATGGACTCCCCAAAACGACTCGAGGCCATTGATGGCCCGCGTGGGGAAGGTACTGGCCAGGGGACCCGGGGCAGGGATGCAAACACGACCGCCCAGCGGTCTTCGTTGCCATCATTTTCGGGGAACCACCTACGTGAGCAAGAACTCTCGCAAGCTTCGTTTGCGCGGCATCGTCGCGGCCACCTCCTTCGCCCTTGCGGCGCAGGCCGCCTTCGCGGCTGGCGTCCAGCCCGCCCCTAGGGTCGACCTGAGCGCGATCCAGTCCGGCACGCAGTTCGACCGCTTCATCGTCAAGTACAGGGACGGCACGCCGGAGGCTTCCAGCCAGTCCGCGCTGAGCCGTTCCCTGCAGTCCGCCGCCGTGGGCGCCAACCAGTTGGTTCAGGCCTCGCGCCTCCAGCGCGGTGAAGGCGCCGCCGGCAAGCCGCTGGTCGCCAACCATCTGCGCCGCATGGCGCTGGGCGCCGACGTCGTGGCCACCTCGCAGAAGCTGGGCCGCGCCGACGCCGAAACCCTGATGCGGCAGATCGCGGCCAATCCGAACGTCGAGTACGTGCAGATCGACCGCATCATGAAGCCGACCCTGACGCCGAACGACACCCGCTATGGCGAGCAGTGGGGCTACACCGATGCCGACGCCGGCATCCGCGCCGACCAGGCCTGGGACATCGCCAACGGCACCGGCATCATCGTCGCTGTCATCGACACCGGCTACGTGGCCCACTCCGACCTGGCCGCCAACATCGTTGCCGGCTACGACTTCATCATCGACACGGCCGTTTCGGTCGACGGCAACGGCCGCGACGCCGACGCCAGCGACCCGGGCGACGCGTACGGCGGCCAGCCGTCCAGCTGGCACGGCACGCACGTGGCCGGCACCGTCGCTGCGGTGACCAACAACGCCAAGGGCGTCGCCGGTACCGCCTGGGGCGCCAAGGTCATGCCGGTGCGCGCGCTGGGCGCGGGCGGTGGCTACACCTCCGACATCGCCGACGCCATCATCTGGTCGTCCGGCGGCGCCGTCAGCGGCGTGCCGACCCTGTCGGCGGCCAATGCGGCCGATGTGATCAACATGTCCCTGGGCGGCACCGGCGCCTGCGACACCGCCACCCAGAACGCCATCAACAGCGCCGTCAGCCGTGGCACCACGGTCGTGGTCGCGGCGGGCAACAGCAATGCCAACGCGTCGGGCTTCTCGCCCGCGAGCTGCAACAACGTCGTCAACGTCGCCTCCATCACCAGCGCCAGCGCCCGTTCCAGCTTCTCGAACTACGGCACGCTGATCGACGTGTCGGCGCCGGGCTCGGGCATCCTCTCTACGCTTAACTCCGGCACCGCCGGCCCGGGCGCCGAGTCGTACGCCTCCTACAACGGCACCTCGATGGCTTCGCCGCACGTGGCGGGCGCGGTCGCGCTGACCCAGAGCCGCCGCCTGGCCCTGGGCCTGGCGATGTACACGCCGTCGGAAATGGAAGCGCTGCTGAAGTCCACCGCCTATGCGCTCTCGGGCGCGTGCTCGGGCGGCTGCGGCGCCGGCATCATCAATGCCAAGGCGCTGGTGGATGCGGCCGGCGGCACCACGCCGCCGCCCCCGCCGCCGCCGCCGACCGGCGGTACGCTGACCAAGGGCGTCGCGGTGACCGGCCTGGCCGCCACCACCGGCAACTCGCTGAACTACACGATGGTCGTGCCGGCGGGTTCCACCAACCTGACCTTCACCATGTCCGGTGGCACCGGTGACGCCGACCTGTACGTGCAGTTCGGCACCGCGCCGACCGACACGTCCTATGTCTGCCGTCCGTACCTGGGTGGCAACGCCGAGACCTGCACCATCGCGGCGCCGTCGGCCGGCACCTACTACGTCCGCCTGAAGGCCTACTCGAGCTTCTCGGGCGTCAGCCTGGTCGGCAACTACACCGCCGGTGGCGGCGGTGGCACCCCGCAGACCTACACCAACACCGCCGACTACACCATTGGCGACAACACCACGGTGGACAGCCCCATCACCGTGTCCGGCCGCAGCGGCAACGCTCCGTCCAATGCCTCGGTGGCGGTGAACATCGTCCACACCTACCGCGGCGACCTGAAGGTCGACCTGGTGGCTCCGGACGGCTCGCTCTACAACATCAGCAACCGCGCCGGCGGCAGCGCCGACAACCTGGTGGGCACCTACACCATCAACCTGTCGACCGAAGCCCTGAACGGCACCTGGAAGCTGCGCGTGAACGACAACGCCGGTGGCGACGTCGGCTACATCAACAGCTGGTCGATCACGTTCTGATCTTCCGCTGACCTGCTGCGCACCAAGGACCCCGGCTTCGGCCGGGGTTTTTTTGGTTCTTCTCCCAAGTCCGGGATGGTCTGGGCTGGTCTTCTGGGCCCACCTGTCTGGCGCCGGCCGCGCCGCGAAGGCGAGGGTCGCTTCCGGTT
>JANOJQ010000210.1:0-3141 GCA_031418815.1 Lysobacteraceae bacterium | reverse complement strand
CCCGTCTGCAGGCTGGTGAAGACATCGCCGATGGACAGCGGGATGGTGCTCAGGCCGCCCATCTCGAAGGTGCGAATGGCGATGGCGTCGTTCTGCGGCACCCAGAGCTTGATGCCCTTCATGTCGGCGGCGCTGCGCAGTGGCTTGTCGCCCATCAGGTAGGCAAAGCCGAGGCCCGACACGCCGAGCATGCGGAAACCGCGGGCTTCGAAGCCCTTGGCCAGCAAGGGGTCGACCTGGGCGCGGACGCGGTCGACTTCTTCCCAGGTGCTGAGCAGGAAAGGCAGGCTGTAGACCGGCGCGTCTGGATAGAGCAGCGACAGTTCGCTCGAGGTCAGCACGCCGCCCTGCAGCTGGCCCAGGCGGATCTTGCGCAGCACCACCGCGTCGTTGCCCATCACGCCGCCGGGGTAGAACTTCACGTCCACGCGGCCACCCGTGCCCTGCTTGACCTCGGCCGAGGCGGCGCGCAGTTCGCGCATCCAGGCCGAGCCGTCGGGTGCGAGCGTGGCGATCTTGATCACCTGCGCGCCGGCTGGCGCGGCCAGCAGCAGCGACAGCACGAGGGAGAACAACAGCCTGGTCATGCGGGGTTCCTTGGCGGAGTGACGCTCAGAAATAGTCCTTGCCGGATTCCACGAGCGCTTTCGCGCGCTCCTGGGCCAGCACATTGGTCAACGTGAACCCGGGTTCGGCCGGGTCGGCGGCCAGCACTTCGGCCAGCAGCCGGTCGTGCAGGGCCTGGTCGAACAGCAGGCGCGCGTAGTACTCGGCCATCAGCGTCTTGGCGTAGAGGTTGCGGCCCTGGCTCATGGCGATGGCCGCTTCGAAGTGGCCCCGCCCGACCTCGGGCTTGCCGCCGATGGCTTCGGGCCGCAGCGAGTTCAGCACGCCCAGGTACACGCGCGGCATGCCGCGCGCGTGGCCTGGGTCGGTGGCGACCACGTGCGCCAGCAGCGCCTCGATCTTGGGCAGGTCGGCGATGGCGCCCCAGTCTTCGCTGTTGGCCTGCAGGAAGCCCACCCAGGCCGCGGCAAGGGCGTAATGGCCGCCGATGTTGGCGCGCGGCGCGGCGGCCACGGCCGCCATGAAGGTGTCCACGTCGGCGTCGAGCGCGGCGCACAGCGCCTTGTCCTGGGCGCAGGTGCCGCGGCGCGCGTAGTCCAGGGCCTTGGCGGCGAGCCGCTTGGCGCGGGCGCGGTCGTCGCCGGTGAAGTTGCCGGCGTAGGCGCCGTTGAGTTCGGCGGCCGCGAACAGCAGCGACGCGTTGCGCTTTTCGCCCGGCACCTGGCCTTGCACCAGGCCGTCGATCAGCAGCAGGTAGGCCGGCAGGCCGTCGCGCACGGTGGCCGGGTCGTTGCTGTTGGTGACCGCACTGCCCAACTGCGCGGCAAGCCGGTCGCTGGCCTTGCCCACGAGCGAAGCGCAGCCGCCGGCCAGCAGCATGACCAGCAGCGCGGCAAGGCAGGACAGCCAGGGGTGGCGTCGGTTCGGCATCGTCATGAGCATCCAGCCTGCGGTGTCATTGTTTCGAGACGGTGTCGAAGGCTTCGGCCGCCTCCAGCGTGTTCTGCATCAGCGTGGCCACCGTCATCGGGCCAACGCCGCCGGGGACCGGGGTGATCCATGAGGCGCGCTCGGCGGCGGCCTCGAAGCCCACGTCGCCGACCAGCCGGCCATCATCGAGCCGATTGATGCCCACGTCGATCACCACGGCGCCCGGCTTCACCCATTCCCCGGGCACCAGGCCCGGGCGGCCGACCGCCACCACCAGGATGTCGGCTTCGCGCACGTGCCGCTCCAGCACCTCGCGCGGGGTGAACTTGTGGCAGCTGGTGGTGGTGCAGCCGGCGATCAGCAGCTCGAGCACCATCGGCCGGCCGACGTGGTTGCTGACGCCCACCACGGTGGCGCTCTGGCCGCGCACGGGGCGGTCGGTGTAGGCCAGCAGGGTGGTGACGCCGCGCGGCGTGCAGGGCCGCAGGCCGAACTGGCGCAGCGCCAGGTGGCCGACGTTTTCCGGATGGAACCCGTCCACGTCCTTGCGCGGGTCGATGCGATGGATCAGCCAGTTGGCGTCGCGGTTGCCCGGCAGCGGCAGCTGCACCAGGATGCCGTGGATAGCCGGGTCGGCGTTGAGGCGGTCGATAAGCGCGGCCAGTTCGTCGTCGCCGGTGTCGGCCGGCAGGTCGAAGTCGATCGCGCGGATGCCGACTTTCTTGGCGGCGCGGCGCTTGTTGCGCACGTAGACGGCCGAGGCCGGGTCCTGGCCGACCAGCACCACGGCCAGGCCGGGCTCGGGCTTGCCCGATGCCGTGCGGACGGCGACGCGGCGCGCAAGGTCGTCGAGCAGGGCTTCGGCAATGCCTTTGCCGTCGAGGATGCGGGCGGTCATGGCGCTCCGGGGGGCAGTGTGGGCGGATCGGGCGCAGACTATCCCGGGTCGCAAGCCGCGATTATCCCCGAAGCCTTCCCTGCCCCGCCATATGCAAAATGCAGACACCACGGCCCTCGAGGCCGCCGCCTTCCGCCGCCTGCTCGAACACCTGCGCCAGCGCAGCGACGTGCAGAACATCGACCTGATGATCCTGGCGGGCTTTTGCCGCAATTGCCTGTCGAACTGGTACCAGGAGGCCGCCGAGGCCGCCGGGGCGCCGGTTTCAAAGGACGCCGCGCGGGAAACGATCTACGGCATGCCCTTCGCGCAGTGGAAGGCCCAGCACCAGGCCGAGGCGACGCCGGAACAGCTGGCGGCCTTCGAAGCGGCGCAGCGTGCCCACCCCTGACCCGGCAAAAAACGCTCTTGTCCCAAGTCCGGGGGGTCTGGGGGGCGTTCGGGCCCTGCGATCTGGCGCCGGCCCCACCGCGAAGGCGAGGGTCGCTTCCGGCGCCGGTCGCACCGCGAAGGCGAGGGTCGCTTCCTGTTCGTGTGAAGCTTTTTAACACCCAGCAAGCGACCCTCGCCTTCGCGGCGCGCCCGGTACGGATCATCCGGTTCGATTGACGAAGGGCCCGTGGCGATGCGCTTCGGTGCTTGCGCGTCCCGATCCGGGCCAAGGCCAGGCATCTCTCCTGCGGATCCGGCTGGGCTAACGCGGCCGCGGCGCCTTTTTGCTCCTGGCCCATCGCGGCGTGTCCCTT
>JANOJQ010000209.1:0-4319 GCA_031418815.1 Lysobacteraceae bacterium | reverse complement strand
GGCGCGCGCCGGCCAGCTGGGCGTCAGCCGTCCGCAGCTTCGCCGGCTGCTGCGCACCGAGCTGGACTGGGTGGTGATGAAGGCCATGCAGCGCGACCGCGCGCTGCGCTATCCGTCCGCGGCCGAACTGGCCGAGGAACTGCGCCGATTCCTTCAGCAGCGCCCGCTGTCCGCCGTGCCGCCGACCCGACGCTACGTCCTGGGGACATTCCTTCGCCGCCACCGCGTGGCGGTGCTGGCCACGTCCGCCATTGCGGCGGCGGTGCTGGCCGGCCTGGGTCTGTCGCTTTATGGGCTGCAGCAGGCGCGCGAGCAGCGCGCGCTGGCCGAGCTGCGCAGCGCCGAACTCGAGCGCGTGGTGGCGTTCCAGCAGAGCATGCTGCGCGGCATAGACATCGAGGCGATGGGCGTCGGCCTGGCCGGCGGCCTGCGCGAACAGTGGAGCAAATCGGCCCCCGGCCAGGCCGCGGTCTACGAAGGCCTGCTGGCCCGCAGCAGCCCCACCGATCTCGCGCGGGTGTTGATCGACCGCAACATCCTGGCCAGCGCGCTGTCGGCGATCGACCGCGACTTTGCCGACCAGCCGCGGCTGGCGGCCGACCTGCGCGAATCGGTGGCCGAAGTGCACGGCGCGCTGGGGCTCTATCCCGAGGCCGAGGCCGGCTTCGCCAGGGTCGCCACCTATCGTGAATCCACCCTGGGCGCAGGCGATCCGGCGACCCTGCACGCGCGCCGCCTGCAGGCCGGCGCGATGCTCCAGGGCGCGCGGCCCAAGGAGGCGCACGCGCTGCTGGAGGCGGCGCAGGCCAGCGCCCAGGGGCTGGCTGCCGACGCGCCGCAGCGCCTCGAGATGGAGCTTGCGCTGAGCGAGGCGGTGGCTGGAATGGGCGATCGCCCCAAGTCGTTGGCCATGCAGCGGGCGCTGCATGTGCGCGCCGTGGCCAGCCTGGGTGAGCAGGACCCGCTCACCCTGCGCGTGCTCAACAACATGGGCATCAACCTCGCCCGCACCGGCGACCTGCCGGGCGGCAGGGCGCTGTTCGAGACCCTGTATCCGCTGCGCAGCCGGGTGCTTGGGCCCGAGCACGAGGACACGCTGGCCTCGATGGCCAACCTGGCGATCATGCGGGCCATGTCGGGCGACACCGAAGCGGCGGCCGAACTGCAGCGCCGGCTGGTCGGGATTTATTCCCAGCGGCTGGGCAACGAGCACCCGACCACGCTCAGCCAGCGCGGCAACCTGGCCAACATGCTCCAGGACCAGGGCCGGATGGACGAGGCCGAGCCGATGATGCGCGAGGTGCTCGAGGCGCGCGTGCGCGTGCTCGGCACCGAATCCAACGACGCCATGCGTTCGCGGCTCAACCTGGCGTCGCTGCTGACGCGGCGCGAACGGTTCGACGAGGCGCTGGCGCTCGAGGAGATCGTCATCGAAGGCCGGACGCGCGTGCTGGGGCCGCGCCATCCCGACACCGTCTTCATCCTGGTCAACCACGCCGGCTCGCTCAATCGCGCCGGGCGCACCGTGGACGCGCTCGCCCTGGTCGACAGCGCGCTGCCGCTGGCGCGCGAGGTGCTGGGTACGCGGCACCCGCAGATGCAGGCGGCGCTGGCCATCCAGGGCGAATCGCTGGCGGCGCTGGGCCGCTCCGGCGAGGCCCGGCCGGTCCTGGAGGAGCTGCTGGCGCTGCGGCTCGAGGCCGGCGGGGCGCTGCACGCCGACACGGTCTCCGTGGCCTGGGACCTGCTGCAGGTTCACCGCGATCTGGGCGATGCCGCGGGTGCGCAGGCACTGCGCGGCGCCTACGTCGCGCCGCTGCTGGCCCTGCCCGAAGCGTCGATGGATGCCAGGCAGAAAGCACTGGCCGGGCAGATCCGCGAAGATGAAGGCTGAGCCGCGTCAGCGCGGCGACGGCGTCTCGGGGTTGATCTCGGGGTCGGTGACCGCCTGGCGCGCCAGCCGCGCCTCGCGCCGCGCGATGTAGACGTTGGAGCCGAAGATGATGGCCGCGCCCAGCACGGTCCAGCGGTCCAGCGCCTCGCCGAAGAGGAAGTAGCCGAACACCGCCACCACCAGGATCTGCAGGAAGCTGATCGGCGTGAGCATGGACGCGTCGCCCAGCTTCAGCGCGCGCGTCCAGAACATGTGCGCCGTAGTGCCCAGGCCACCGGCCAGGATGATCCACAGCCAGGTGATGCCGACCGGCATTTCCCACACGAACAGCGCCGGCACCAGCGACATCGGCACCCACAGCATGGTGGTGTACAGCACGATGGCGTCGGGGTGCTCGGTGCGCGACAGGAACTTGATGCTGATCGCGACGCTGGCGCTGGCCACGGCGGCCATCAGCGCCACCAGGCTGCCCGCGGTGAAGTCGTCGCTGCCCGGGCGCACGATCAGCACCACGCCCAGGAAGCCGACCAGCACCGCGGTCCAGCGCCGCGCGCGGACGATTTCGCCCAGCACCAGCACCGCGCCGATGGTCACGAACAGCGGCGTGGAGTAGGACAGCGCGATCGCCTGCGCCAGCGGCAGGTTCACGATGGCCCAGAAGCCCGCCAGCATGGAAACGATGCCGATCAGGCAGCGCACCAGGTACAGCGGCAGCTTGTTGGTGCGCAGCAGCGACGGCCCGTGTCGCACCAGCATCGGCAGGATGAAGATGAAGCCGAAGAAATTCCGGAAGAAGGCGATCTCGAACGGGTGCAGTTGGTTCGAAGCCAGCCGGATGCAAACCGCCATGCAGCCGAAGATCACCGTGCTGGCGGTCATCAGCAGCACCGCGCGCTTGACGTCGGCCGCCCGCGATGCGGGCGTGCTCGCGTTCAAGCCGCGGCGGCGTCGAAGCGGGCGCCGATGATGCGCGGTTCGGGCTCCAGCGCCACGCCGAAGCGCTCGTGCACCGAAGCGGCGATGCGCCGCGCCAGCGCCAGCAGCTGCGGGCCGGTGGCGCGGCCGTGGTTCACCAGCACCAGGGCGTGCTGGTCGGCGACGCCGGCGTCGCCCTCGCGGAAGCCTTTCCAGCCGCAGGCCTCGATCAGCCAAGCCGCCGACAGCTTGCGGTGGCCATCGGGCCCGGGGAAGACGGGCAGGGTGGGGTGTCCGGCCTTCAGCGCGTCGGCCAGCGCCGTGGGCACCACCGGGTTCTTGAAGAAGCTGCCGGCGTTGCCCAGCACGGCCGGGTTGGGCAGCTTGCGGGTGCGCAGGCGGCTGATGGCCTCGGCCACGTGCAGGGCGCGCGGTGTGTCCACGCCCATCACGGCCAGTTCTTCCTTGACCCCGGCGTAGTCGAGCCGCAGCTCGCGCCGGCGCGGCAGCCGCAGTTCGACCGCCGTCACCACCCAACGCTCGGGTTCGCGCTTGAACAGGCTGTCGCGGTAGCCGAAGGCGCAGTCCTCGCGACCCAGTCGCTTCACCTGGCCGGTGTCGCGCTGGAAGGCTTCGACGGCTTCGATGAATTCGCCGACCTCCACGCCGTAGGCGCCGATGTTCTGGATCGGGGAAGCGCCCACGGTGCCGGGGATCAGCGCCATGTTCTCCAGCCCGACCAGGCCGCGGGCCAGCGTCCAGGACACCAGGTCGTTCCAGTTCATGCCGGCTTCGGCGCGCACCAGGGCGGTGTCGCCGTCGTCCTGCACGATGCGCACGCCGGCCATGGTCAGGCAGATCGCCACGCCCGGGAAGTCGGTGGCGAACAGCAGGTTGCTGCCTTCGCCCAGCACCAGCACCGGGCCCTCGCGCAGCAGCGCGAACTCGAACAGCTCGGCCAGTGCGTCCGCGCGCGACACGTCGGCCATCATCGCCGCGCGTGCCGGCACCCGGAAGGTGTTGCGGCCGGCGAGGGAGACGTCCTCCGCCAGCTGGTAGCCGCTCATGCCGGGCCGCCCTCGCGCCGCCGGCGGATGGCGTCAACGCATTCGCCCACCAGGTCGGGGCCGCGGTAGATCAGGCCGGTGTAGAACTGCACGAGTTGGGCGCCGGCGGTGATCTTGCCGGCCGCGTCGGCGCCGCTGAGGATGCCGCCCACGCCGATGATCGGGATGCTGTCGGCGAGCCGCGCGCGCAGGCGCCGCAGCACGGCCGTGTGTCCAATCTACTGCGGCTGCTAAATAACACCAAGGAAAAGTATATGGATTTATATAAATGAACCAAGATAAGGCAATCCGGAGAATTACAATTTGAGAATAAACTAAGACCTACGAATAAAACTTCGCGCATTGTTTCTAAAACTGTAATTCTCCGGATTGCCTTATCTTGGTTCATTTATATAAATCCATATACTTTTCCTTGGTGTTATTTAGCAGCCGCAGTAGATTGG
>JANOJQ010000208.1:0-17541 GCA_031418815.1 Lysobacteraceae bacterium | reverse complement strand
GCTTCCTGTGAGTTAAAAAGCTTCACACGAACAGGAAGCGACCCTCGCCTTCGCGGTGCGGCCGGCGCCAGATCAACATGTACGGGGCCAAAAAAAACCCCGGCCGAGGCCGGGGCTTTGATCATCGCCGCAGCGACGGTGTTACTTCGCGGCCATCAGCGCCAGCGTGGTGTCGAGCATGCGGTTGGAGAAGCCCCACTCGTTGTCGTACCACGAGCACACCTTCACCAGCGTGCCGCCCATCACCTGCGTGAGCGTGCTGTCGTAGATCGAGCTGTGCGGGTCGTGGTTGAAATCGATGGACACCAGCGGCTTGGTGTTGAAGCCCAGGATGCCCTTGAGTTCACCCTCGGACGCGGCCTTGAGCACCGCGTCGATCTCGGCCTTGGTGGTTTCGCGCGCGGCCACGAACGACAGGTCCACCACCGAGACATTGATGGTCGGCACGCGCATCGAGAAGCCGGTGAGCTTGCCGTTGAGCTCGGGCAGCACCAGGCCCACCGCGGCGGCGGCGCCGGTCTTGGTCGGGATCTGCGACATGGTGGCCGAACGGGCCCGGCGCAGGTCGCTGTGGTAGACGTCGGTGAGCACCTGGTCGTTGGTGTAGGCGTGGATGGTGGTCATCAGGCCGTGCACGATGCCGATCTTTTCGTGCAGCACCTTGGCCAGCGGCGCCAGGCAGTTGGTGGTGCACGAGGCGTTCGAGATGACTTCGTGCGAAGCCTTCAGGATGCCTTCGTTGACCCCCATCACCACGGTGGCGTCGACGTCGGCGCCGCCCGGGGCGGAGATGATGACCTTCTTGGCACCCGCCGTGAGGTGCGCCGATGCCTTGGCCTTGGTGGTGAACAGGCCGGTGCACTCCAGCACCACGTCCACGCCCAGCGCGGCCCAGGGCAGCTTGGACGGGTCGCGTTCGGCGCAGACCTTGATGCGGTCGCCGTTGACGATCAGGTCGCCGCCTTCCACTTCGACCGTGCCCGGGAACTTGCCGTGCGCGGTGTCGTACTGGGTGAGGTGCGCGTTGGTCTCGGCGTCGCCCAGGTCGTTGATGGCCACGATGGTGATCTCGTGGTTGCGCTTGGCTTCGTAAAGCGCGCGCAGGATGTTGCGACCGATTCGGCCGTAGCCGTTGATGGCGACCTTGATGGACATGCAGGCTCCTGGAACCGGCCGCGGGCCGGGGGGTTGGGGTGGAAGACCGGGGATTTTAGCAACCCCGGGGCCACAGTCCCAGCGGCAGCCGATTTGACGCGCCTCAAGTGGCCCCGGCGGACCGGGGCGGACACTGGCGCCAGTTCCCCAACGGAGACCCGCCATGCGGACCCTCAAACTGCTTTGCCCCCTTGCCGCTGCGGCGGCCCTCTTCATCGCCACACCGGCCCTGGCCCAGCAGGCCGGCGACTGGACCTTCGGCCTCGGTGCCCACGTGGTCTCGCCCAAGTCGGACAACGGCAGCCTGGCCGGCGGCGCGCTGGACGTGGAGGTCGGCGACAACTGGCGTCCCACCTTCACCGGTGAGTACTTCTTCCGCGACAACTGGGGCATCGAGGTCCTGGCCTCGCTGCCGTTCGAGCACGACATCGAGCTGAACGGCGTCAAGGCCGGTTCCACCCAGCACCTGCCGCCCACCGTCAGCCTGCAGTACCACTTCAACGGCAGCGACCAGGTCAAGCCCTTCATCGGCGCCGGCGTGAACTACACCCTGTTCTTCAGCCAGGAAACCACCGGCCCGCTGGCCGGCGCCGACCTGGACCTCGAGAACTCGCTGGGCCTGGCCCTGCACGGTGGCCTGGACTTCGCGGTCGGCACCGACAAGTTCATCCGCCTGGACGCGCGCTGGATCGACATCGACACCGACGTGAAGGTGAACGGCGCCGACGTGGGCACCGTGAACATCGACCCGATGGTCTACGGCGCGGCCTTCGTCTGGAAGTTCTGATCGCCTGAAGCTGGCAAGGTTCATGGCCGCTGGCGTAGAGTCGGCGGCCATGAAACGACTGATTCCCGCGGTGATCCTGCTGGCCCTCGCGGCGCCGGCCTTCGGCTGGAGCAAACAGGGCCACCAGCTGGTCGGTGACCTGGCAGAACGCGACCTCACGCCCGCCGCCCGCGCCGAAGTTGAACGCCTGCTGGCCGGCGAACCCAACCCCACGCTCGCCGGTGTGTCCATCTGGGCCGACGAGATCCGCGCCGATGGCAACGAACTGGGCCAGCGCAGCCGCACCTGGCACTACGTCAACTTCGACCGCGACGGCTGCAACTACGTGCCGGCGCGCGAGTGCCCGGGCGGCAACTGCGTGATCGGCGCCATCAACGCCCAGCGCGCCATCCTGGCCGACCGCACGCAGCCGCTGCAGGCGCGGCGCGAGGCGCTGAAGTTCGTGGTGCATTTCGTCGGCGACGCGCACCAGCCGATGCACGCCGGTTTCGGCCGTGACCGCGGCGGCAACAATTTCCAGCTCAACTACCGCGGCAAGGGCTCGCCCCAGGGCGAAGGCACCAACCTGCACGGCGTCTGGGACTACTGGCTGCTGCGCAGCGCCAACCTCGACAACGCCGGCTACGCCGCCAAGCTCAGGCAAAGCCCGGTGCCGGCCGATGCGGCGCTGGGCTCGGACAACCCGGCGGCCGCGTGGACCCTGGAATCGTGCCGCCTGATCACCAGTGAATCGATCTATCCGCCCAAGCGCCGCATCGGCGACGCCTACCTCGACCAGCATCGCCCCCTGGCGGAGACGCGCGTGCGCCAGGCCGGTGCGCGGCTCGCGGCGCTGATCAACGCCGCGCTGGACCCCGCCCGCTGACATGCCAGCGATGGGTGAAGTGGAATGGATCCTGGCCGGGCTGTTCCTCCTCGTGGCCATCCTGTATTCGTCGGTCGGCCATGCCGGCGCCAGCGGCTACCTGGCCGCGATGGCGCTGCTGGGCTTCGCGCCCGAGCAGATGCGGCCCACCGCACTGGCGCTGAACCTTCTGGTGGGCGGCATTGGCCTCTATCGCTTCGGGCGCGCCGGCCTGGTGGACCCGCGCAAGGTGCTGCCGTTCGTGGTGGCGTCGGCGCCGGCGGCCTACTTCGCCGCGCAGTACCCGATCGCGAAGGAAAGCTACGCGTTGCTGCTGGGCAGCCTGCTGCTCGTATCGGCGGTCGCCGTGTTCCGCAGCGCCAGCGCGGTGACTTTGAACGACGCCGACCTGCCGCTGCGCCCGCTGCGCTGGGCGCCGGCGCTGCTGGCCGGTGCGGTGATCGGCGGGCTGTCGGGCCTCACCGGTACGGGCGGCGCGATCTTCCTCACACCGCTGCTGCTGCTGATGCACTGGACCCATTCGCGCGAAGCCAGCGGCGTGTCGGTGGCCTTCGTCTGGATCAACTCCGCGCTCGGCCTGGCGGGCCTGTGGAAAGCCACCGGCACGCTGCCGGCGGCCTTGCCGTGGTGGCTGGTGGCCGTGGGCGTGGGCGCCCTGCTGGGCACCCAGCTGGGCATCCACCGCCTGCCGCTCAAGGGCCTGCGCTATGCGCTGTCGGCGGTGCTGCTGATCGCGGCCGGGAAGCTGCTGCTGGGTTGAGCCTCACGCTTCCGGTTGCGTCGCCTTCGGGGGGTCGAAGCGCACCGGCACCAGCACCCAGCCTGACTCGGGCTTGCCGTCCCGGGTGGGCGGATTGAGCTTCCATGTCGCGGCCGCCTCCATCGTCGAGCGCACGAGCGCCGAGTCCTCCGGCAGCGTGCTGCTCTCGGCGACGTAGACCATTTCCTGCACGTGGCCGTCGGCGCCCACCAGGAGCTTGAGCATCACCGTGCCGCCTTCGCCCGCGCTGGACGAGGCTTCGGGGTAGCGCGGCTCGTCGCCCTGGATACCGACTGCCGCCATGCCGGGTGCCGGCGGCCCGAGGCTCACCTTGAGTTCCACGGCGATGCCCTCGAAGTTGCCGGCCGCATCCTTGTCGCCGACGCCAATCGCGGCAGCGTCGCGAACGATCAGGCGCGGCTCGGCCACCACTTCGGCGTCGCGGCTGAGCCTGGCCATGATGTCGAAGGTGCCGTCGGCCAGCGGCTTCACCGTCCAGCGCGTGCGCCACTGCTGGCCGGCGTGCTCGAAGTCCTCGTCGTATGCCACGCCTGGCGACAGCACGACGCGCGCGGTCCTCGCCTCGGCACCGTCCACCTTGATCGCCAGCTCAAGCAGCAGCTTGCCAGCCGGGACGTCGGCGGACTGGCCGGGCTGCGTGGCCCAAGCCAGTGCGGTGGTGGCCACGCCCAGCAGGGCCACCAGGAACAAACCGCAGGCGCGGCGCCGGACGGAAAGCGTGGGAAGGGTCAACATGGCGAGACGCTCCTTCAGGGGATGGGATCCGAACCAGTGGCAGCCCAACGGCAGCGGCTGGTCGGCAAGCTGGGTCTTGAGCATCGCGTCACCGTAGTGGCGACGGCGGTGGGGGAAACGGCGCAGCACGCTTGCGTCGCAGGCCAGCTCCTGGTCGTGACGGAAGCGGCCCGTGGCCAAGTGCACCAGCGGGTTGAACCAGAACAGCGCGCGCAGGGCCACGGCCAGCGCACAGGCCGGCAGGTCGCCACGGCGCAGGTGTTCGTTCTCGTGCGCCAGCACCAGCTCGCGTTCAAGCGCACTGTAGCGCTGCTCGAAATCGCCGGGCAGCACGATGCGCGGGCGCAGGCCGAGCACCGCCGGCAGGCCGCGCGTTGCCAGGCTTTGGAAGTGCCCATCCGGTCGCTGCCGCAGCGGGCCCAAGTTGGCGACGTAGCGCTTCTGGCGCCAGGCCAGCACGCAGAGCGTGGCCAGCGCACCCAGGCTCCACAGCCACGGCAGCCAGCCTGCGGCGTTGGCGCGCGAAGGGCCGTCGTCCAGCGCCGGCGCCGCGAATTGAATCACCGGCGCGGCCAAAACCAGCGCCGGCGCCACCGGTTCCAGCGCTGCCGGCACCAGCACGGCGAAGACCACCGCTGGCACCAGGCCCCACAGCGCGTAGGCCGCGCCTGCGCCGAACGCGCGCCGCACCGGCTGCCTGAGCAGCAGCACGATCACCATGGCGGCGCTGGACGCCAGCGTCGTCTCCACCAGCAGCTGCAGCACATCACTTGCGGTCATCGAGGGTCTCCAGCAGTTTGCGCAGCTCGGCCAGGTCCTGCTTCGACAGCCGGCCCCGCTCGGTGAAATGCGCCACCATCGGCGCCACACGGCCACCGAACAGGCGATCGAGCAGGCCTTCGCTTTCCTGCCCCAGCCAGGCGTCGCGGGTGAGCACGGGGGCATACAGGTAGCGCCGGCCGTCGCGCTCGGCGCTGATGGCGCCCTTGGTGAGCAGGCGGTTGAGCAGCGTCTTGACCGTGGGCTCCTGCCAGCCCTGGTCGCCGGCCACGGCGGCGAAGACCTCCTCGGCCGACAGCGGGCTGTGCCGCCACAGCGCCTGCATGACCACGGATTCGGCGTCGCTGATCTGCATGTCGATTACATCCGTAAACTTTCCGGTAGATTACATCCGTAATCGCGAATGTCAAGCAGGCTCCGGCGTGGTGCGATACTGGTGCAATGAATGCCTCTCAACCCGCTCCGCCCGTCTCCGCCGCGCAGGCGCTTGAGCGTGCCGTCGACCAGCTCATCGCGCACACCGGCCCACGCCTGGTGCTGGCCGCGCCGCTCGGCCTGGGCAAGCCCCATCGCCTGCTCAACGCCATCACCCGCCGCGTCGGCGCCGACCCGGCCCTGAAGCTGGAGCTGCTGACGGCGCTGTCCCTGACGCCGCCGGCCGTCGGCTCGGGGCTGCAGAAGCGCTTCCTGGCGCCCTTCCTCGATCGCCACTTCGGCGCCGACTTTCCTGCGCTCGACTACGCGCTGGCCATGCGCCGCGACCAGCTGCCCGACAACATCAAGGTGGAGGAGTTCTACATGCAGTCGGGCGCGCTGCTGGGCTCGACCCAGGCGCAGCGCAACTACGTGAGCCTGAACTACACGCACGTGGCGCGCGCCGTGGCCGAACGCGGCGTCAACGCACTGGTGCAGAAGGTCGCGCGCGAACCCGGCGGCACCCGCCTGAGCCTGAGCTGCAACCCCGACCTCACCTTCGACCTGGTGGACGAAGTCGCGCGGCTGGGCCACGCCCGACCCTTCTTCATCGCCGAAGTGGACCCGAACCTGCCGTGGCTCGACGGCCCCTGCGCCGTGTCGGCGGATTTCTTCGACCTGGTGCTGGACCTGCCGGGCCCCGCGCCGGAGCTGTTCGCGCTGGTGCGCGAGCCGGTGAGCGACGCCGACTACGCCATCGGCCTTTACGCCAGCACCCTGGTGCGCGACGGCGGTACGCTGCAGATCGGCATCGGCTCGCTGTCGGACGCGCTTTGCCACGCGCTGGTGCTGCGCCACACGCGCAACGAGGTGTACCGCGCCGCGCTCGAAGCGCTGTCGCCCGGCCTGGCCGGGACGGCGCTGGTGCAATCGGTCGGCGGCGTCGAGCCCTTCCGGCAGGGGCTGTACGGCGCCAGCGAGATGGTGAACGACGGCTTCCGCCGCCTGGCCCAGGCCGGCGTGCTGTCACGCCGCGTGCTGGACGACCCGGAGGCCATGGCGCGGCTCAACCGCGATGCCAGCACGCCCGAGGACGACGCCCGGCTGGCCTTCGAAGGCCGCTACCTCGACGGCGCCTTCTACCTGGGCTCCAAGGATCTCTACGCCTGGCTGCGCGGGCTCGACCCGGAGCAGGCGCGCGGCATCGGCATGACCCGTGTTTCCCACATCAACGAGCTGTACGGCAACAACGAAGCGCTGGAGCGCGAACAGCGCCGCGACGCGCGCCTGTTCAACACCTGCATGATGATGACTGCGCTGGGCGCGGCCGTGTCCGACGCGCTCGAGGACGAGCGCGTGGTGTCGGGCGTCGGCGGCCAGTACAACTTCGTGGCGATGGGCCACGCCCTGCACCACGCCCGATCGGTGCTGATGCTGCGCGCGGTGCGCGGCAACGGCGGCAGCGCGTCGTCGAACATCCTGTGGAGCTACGGCCACACCACCATCCCGCGCCACCTGCGCGACGTGGCCATCACCGAATACGGCATCGCCGACCTGCGCGGCCGCAGCGACGAGGACTGCACGCTGGCGATGCTGCGGCTGACCGACGCGCGCTTCCAGGCCGCGCTGCTCGACCAGGCCCGCGCCGCCGGCAAGGTGGCCCGTGACGCGCGGGTCCCGGACGACATGGCGTGCAACCTGCCGGCGCACGTCTCGGCGCGGCTGGCGCCGCTGCGGCGCGACGGCTCGCTGCCCGACTTCCCGATGGGCAGCGACTTCACGCCGGTGGAACAGCGCCTGGTGCGCGCGCTGGCCTGGCTCAAGCAGCAGACCGCACGCCCGGCCGGCAAGGCGCGGCTGGTGGCACGGGCACTGTGGCCTGCCGCCGCCGTCGCGGACCGTGAGGCGATGCGGCGCATGGGACTGGCCGAACCCGCCGGCCTCGCGGAGAAGATCGAAGCCCGGGTGCTGGCGCTGGCGCTCGCGGAAAACACGCCGCCCGCGGGCTGATTGCGCACCGTTGGCCGGCGTAGACTGAGGCGAGCCCATCGCCGGAGCACACGCCATGTCCGCGCCCGCCGTCCTGCCGTTCTTCCACGCCGACAGCAGCACCTGGACCTACCTGGTCAGCGACCCGGCCACCGGCGACGCGGCGATCATCGACCCGGTGCTGGACTTCGATCCCAAGTCCGGCCGCACCGCCACCCGGTCGGCGCAGGCGGTGCTTTCGGCGGTGCGCGAACGGCGCCTGCGGGTGCGCTGGATCCTCGAAACGCACGCGCACGCCGACCACTTCAGCGCCGGCCACTGGCTCAAGCCGCAGTTGCCCGACGCGGTGCTGGCCATCGGCGAGGGCATCCGGAAAGTGCAGAAGGCCTTCCGGCCGATCTTCAACCTCGGCGAGCACTTCCCGGTGGACGGTTCGCAGTTCGACCATCTGTTCAGCGACGACGAGCCCTTCGCCGTGGGCGTCCTCGAAGCCCGCGTCATCGCGGTGCCGGGCCACACCAACGACAGCGTGGCCTATCGGGTGGGCGACGCGCTGTTCACCGGCGATTCGCTGTTCATGCCCGACGGCGGCACGGCGCGCTGCGACTTCCCCGGCGGCGACGCCGCCACGCTTTACCAATCCATCCAGCGACTGTACCAACTGCCCGACGACACCCGCGTCTTCGTCTGCCACGACTATGGCCCGGGCGGCCGCGAGGTGCGCTGCGAAACCACCATCGGCGAGCAAAAGCGCAGCAACATCCACGTGCGCGAGGGCGTGGACGAGGCCAGCTACGTCGAGCTGCGCAACGCGCGCGACGCCACGCTGCAGATGCCGGTGCTGATCCTGCCGGCCGTACAGGTGAACATCCGCGCCGGCGCCCTGCCCGAGCCGGAGGCCAATGGCGTGCGCTACCTCAAGCTGCCGATCAACTGCTTCTGAACTACTTCGCCGCCGCGAGCGCCGCCTGCGTCCAGCGCACGATGCCGGCGGCATCCATCGCGCCGGCCTGGCGGGCGATCTCGCGGCCCGCCTTGAACAGCGCCAGCGTGGGAATACTGCGGATGTTGTAGCGCTGGCCCAGCGTGGGCTCGGCCTGGGTGTCGACCTTGGCCAGGCGCACCTGCGGTTCCAGCGTCGCCGCCGCGCGTTCGAAGTGCGGCGCCATCATCTGGCACGGCCCGCACCACGGCGCCCAGAAATCCACCAGCAGCGGCAGCTCGCTGCGGTCGGCGTGGGCGGCGAAATGATCCACGCCCAGCGCCAGCGGGTGCGCGGTGAACAGCGGCTGGTGGCAGCGGCCGCAAGACGGGCCTTCCCCCAGCCGGGCCGCCGGCACGCGGTTGAGCGAATGGCAGTGCGGGCAGGCCAAGGTGATGGCATCGGTCATGTGGCGTCCTCCTGGCGCGCGCGGCGCGTGAGCAGCATGAAGTAAAGCAGCGGGATCACCACCAGCGTCAGCAGCGTGGACACCAGGATGCCGAAGATCAGTGCAATGGCCAGGCCGTTGAAGATCGGGTCGTCGAGGATGAAGAACGCGCCCGCCATCGCCGCCAGCCCGGTCAGCACGATCGGCTGCGCGCGCACCGCACAGGCTTCGATCACCGCATCGGCCGGCGACTGGCCGCTGGCCACCGCGTGGTTGATGAAGTCCACCAGCAGGATCGAATTGCGCACGATGATGCCCGCCAGCGCGATCATGCCGATCATGCTGGTGGCGGTGAACTGCGCTCCCAGCAGCGCGTGGCCCGGCATCACGCCGATCACCGTGAGCGGGATGGGCGCCATGATCACCAGCGGCACCAGGTAATCGCGGAACTGCGCCACCACCAGCAGGTAGATCAGCAGCAGGCCCACCGAATAGGCCAGGCCCATGTCGCGAAAGGTTTCATAGGTGATCTGCCACTCACCGTCCCACTTGATCGAGAAGCCCGACGCGGCTTCCGGGGCCGAGAGGAAGCGCTGCTCCAGCGGGGTTCCGGCCAGCGGCTTGTCAGCGACCTGTGCCACGAGGTCGAACATTCCGTAGAGCGGGCTGTCGAGATCGCCGGCTTCATCACCCGTGACATAGACCACCGGCAGCAGGTCCTTGTGGTAAATCACCGGCTCCCACGGCAGCCGCTCCACGGTGACCACTTCGGAGACCGGCACCAGGCGGCCGTCGCCGGCGCGCACGCGCAGCGTGAGCAGCTGCTCCAGGCTGGCCTGGTCCCCGGCCGGCAGACGCAGGCGCACCGGCACCGGGTACTTGGAGGCAGCGTCGCGCAGGAAGGTGACGTCGCGGCCGCCCACGCCCAGCGCCAGCGCATCGGCGATGGCCTGCTGCGGGATGCCCAGGCGCGCCGCGCGCACGCGGTCCACCACCACCAGCTCGCGCTCGGCCTCGGATTCCACCGTGCTGTCCACGTCCACGATGCCTTCGGTGGCGATGAAGCGCGCCTGCAGGTCGCGGGCGATCTCGCGCGCCCGCCCGGCGTCCGGGCCGTAGATTTCGGCCACCAGCGGCGACAGCACCGGCGGGCCGGGCGGCACTTCCACCACTTTCACCGAGGCGCGATAGCGCTGGCCGATGGCCGCCAGGGCCGGGCGCACCGCCCGGGCGATGTCGTGGCTCTTGCGGTCGCGATCGTGCTTGCCCACCAGGTTCACCTGCAGGTCGCCGACGTTGGCGCCGCTGCGCAGGTAGTACTGGCGCACCAGGCCGTTGAAGTTCACCGGGCCCGACGTGCCGGCATAGCCCTGCACGTCCAGCACCTCGGGCTGCAGCGAGACCTCCGCGGCCAGTTCGAGCAGCAGCGCGTTCGTGCGCTCCAGCGGCGTGCCCTCGGGCAGGTCCACCACCACCTGGAATTCGGACTTGTTGTCGAACGGCAGCATCTTGAGCACCACCAGCTGCACCACCGCCAGCCCGGCGGCGGCCACCACCGCCAGGCCGATGCCCGCGAACAGCAGGCGACGGCGCGAGCGACCCTGCTCGGCATGGAGGAACGGCCGCAGCACGCGTTCGAAACCGCCGCGCAGCTTGCTTACCAACGCGCCGTCGCCGTGCCCGCCCTCGGCCGGCACGTGCCGCGCCAGCAGCTTGAGCGACAGCCACGGCGTCACGGTCAGCGCCACCGCCAGCGACAGCAGCATGCCCACCGAGGCGTTGATCGGGATAGGCCGCATGTACGGCCCCATGAGCCCGGACACGAAGGCCATCGGCAGCAGCGCCGCGATGACGGCGAAGGTCGCCAGGATCGTCGGGCTGCCGACTTCGTCCACCGCCGGCGGGATCGCTTCGCGCAGCGTCTTGCCGCCCAGGCGCATGTGCCGGTGGATGTTCTCGACGATGACGATGGCGTCGTCCACCAGGATGCCGATCGAGAAGATCAGCGCGAACAGCGACACGCGGTTGATCGTGAAGCCCATCGCCCACGACGCGAACAGCGTGAGCGCCAAGGTGAGGATGACGGCGCTGCCGACCACGATGGCCTCGCGCCAGCCCAGCGCGAACAGCACCAGCAGCACCACTGCGCCGGTGGCGAACACCAGCTTCTGGATCAGCTTCATGGCCTTGTCGTTGGCCGTGTAGCCATAGTCGCGGGTGATGCTGGCCTCGATGCCTTCGGGGATCATCGTGGCCTTCAGGCCTTCGAGCCGCTCCGCGATGGCGGTGGTGATGTCGGCGGCGTTGGCGCCCGGCTTCTTGGCGATGGCCAGCGTCACCGCGGGCGCGATGCCGGTGGCGGGACCGCCGCGTCCGGCGGGGGCCGAATGCCAGGCGTACTGCGTCGGCAGGTCGGCCGAGGCGCGAATGGTGGCGACGTCGGAAAGATACAGCGGGCGGCCCTCGTTGAGGCCAATCACCAGCTCGGCGACCTGCTGCGCGTCGGCCAGGTAGCGGCCTGCCGTCATCGGCAGAACGCCCTCGGCGGTGACGCGTTCGCCGGCCTGCCGCACCACGTTGGCGGCGGCAAGGGCGCCGGCCAGATCGTCGGCCGTGATGCCGTAGGAGGCCAGCCGCGTGGCGTCGAGCTCCACCACCACCGCGCGCTGCGGCGCGCCGATCGTGTAGACATCGCGCGTGCCGGGCACGCGCTTGAGCTCGGCCTCGAGCGTATGCGCCACTTCCGCCAGTTCGGTTCCTCCGCGCTCCGGGTCGTCGGTCCACAGGGTGACGCTCATCACCGGTACATCGTCTATGCCCATCGGCCGCACCAGCGGCTGGCCGACGCCCAGGGTGGCGGGCGCCCAGTCGGCGTTGGAATACACCTGGTTGTACAGGCGCACCAGCGCGTCCTGGCGCGGCACGCCCACCGCGAACTCCACCGTGATCAAGGCCATGCCGGGGCGGCTGACGGAGTAGACGTGCTTCACCCCGTCAATCTCGGACAGCACCTGTTCCAGCGGATAGCTGACCAGGTTCTCGACGTCGCGCGCCGGTGCGCCCGCGAACGGCACGATGACGTTGGCCATCGTGACGTCAATCTGCGGCTCTTCTTCGCGCGGCGTCACCATCGTCGCGAACAGTCCCAGCAGCAGGCCCGCCACCGCCAGTATCGGCGTCAGCGGATTGGCCTGGAACGAACGGGCCAGCCGGCCCGAGAGGCCGAAGCGAGGCTCAGTCATTGACCGGCTCCGATGCCGTGCCCGTCAGGTGCGCCAGCGCTGCCAGCGGATCGGCGGCGATGCGGTCGCCCGCCGACAGGCCGGCGATGATTTCGACGCGATCGCCCAGGCGATGGCCCACGCGGACCTGGCGCAGGCTCACGCGGTTGGCGGGATCGACTGCATACACGGCCGTGACTTCGCTGCGGCTGACCAGCGCCGACGCCGGGATCAGGATGCGCTTGGCTTCGCCGGTCTTGAACGCGGTCTTTACCGTCATGCCCGGCTGCAGGCCGGTATTGGCCTTGGGCAGCTCGACGCGGATGCGGAAGCTGTGGGTCTTGGGATCGGCGTAAGGGAAAATCACCACGCCGCTGGCTTCGATGCGGCGGCCATCGGGCAGGAGCACGGCGGCTGCGCTGTTTTCGCGGATGGCCACGATGTCGCTCTGCGGCACCTCGACGTTCACCCGCAGCTGGTCGAGCGACAGGCCCGACACCAGCGGCTGGCCCGGGCGCACGGACTCGCCCACTTCCACCAGGCGTTCGGTGAGGATGCCCGAGTACGGCGCCTTGATGACGGTGTAGTCCACCTGTTCACCGGCTTCGCTCACACCGGCGCGCGCCGATTCCAGCGCGGCAAGGGCGGCGTCGCGGCGGGCGCGCGCCTGGTCGAGCGACGCGCGCGCCAGCAGCTGCTTGCCCACCAGTTCCTCGGTTCTTCGATAGGACAGCTCGGCTTCGGCCGCGTCGGCCTGCGTTGCGCTCAACGCCGCCGAGGCGCGCCGACTTGCCGAGACCTGCTCCACGTCGGTGAAGCGCACCACCACCTGCCCCGCCTCGACGTAATCGTTCACATCGAAAGGCAGTTCAAGCACGCGTCCAGCGGTTTGCGCCGACAGCGTCGCCTGGTTCACGGCTTCCACCACGCCGTCCCAGGTCCGCTCTCGCGGCAGGATTTCCAAGCCCACTTCGATGGTTTCGAAAGCCACCGGCGCCCGTGCCACCGGCGGCGCCGGTTCGGCGCCACAGGCCGCCAGCAGTGCGGCGGCGATGATGGCCAGGGGAAGCGCTCGAGCCTTGGACAACATGTCAGTTCCTCACTTGAAGGCGCAGCCGGACTTGAAGCCCAGTTTTCCAAACAGCATGGCCGCCGGGCAGAACCCGGTGAAAGATGCCTGCAGCAGGTTGAGGCCGACGAAGGCGGTCAACAGCAGCCACCACGGCGAGACGTAGTACGACAGGGCGACGCTGGCGAGGATCATCAGGCCGGCGAAGGCCATTACGGCGCGATCGATATTCATGGTGTTTCTCCTTCAGGAGGGGCCGGGCACCGGCTGACTTCGCCCCAACGTGCTGGCAGGAAGCCGGGAGGTCGGAGCGTCTATATATTAGTATGTTCTGAATTAGAATTCAATGATACTATCTCCTGAGTCGTCCAGGAGTCCTGACATGCGTCAAACCATCCAGAGTCTGGTGTCCGAGGCAAAGTCCCGTATCCGCGAGATAGATGCCGCCGAGCTTGCCGCGCTGCAGGCCCGCGGCGTCCCCGTGATCGACGTGCGCGAGCCGGCCGAATACGCCGCCGGCCACGTGCCCGGCGCCGCCAGCATTCCGCGCGGCGTGCTGGAGTTCGAGGTGGACGGCCACCCGGCCGTGAACGGCGAGCGCGACCCGGCGCTGGCCCATCGCGACCAGCCCGTGGTGGTCTATTGCCGCAGCGGCGGGCGCTCGGCGCTGGCCGCGGAGGCGCTGCTGCGCCTGGGCTTCGCGCAGCCGCTGTCGCTAGCAGGCGGATTCCTGGCATGGACCGGACAGGGTGGTGCCGTCGAAGGCGGTGCCGCCTCATGACCAGGAAAGCGAGGCCGCCCGTCCCATCGCCTGCCCTCGAAATGAAGGAGCGGGCGAATGAGGCCGCCGAACTGCTCAAGGCAATGGCCAACCCGCAGCGGCTCCGTGTTCTGTGCCTGCTGATCGAGCGGGAAATGTCGGTGGGGGAAATCAACGCCCTGGTGGACCTGAGCCAGTCGGCGCTGTCTCAACACCTGGCCGTGCTGCGGGAAAAGGAACTGGTCAGCACCCGCCGCGAGGCGCAAACCGTCTATTACTCGGTGCATGACGGCTTGGTGCACGACATCATCGCGTCGCTGCACGGCGCGTTCTGCGCCCCCGGCCCGGGTCGCTGAGGCGACCGGGCCGGCCATGCGGCGCTATCGCAGCGCTTTCGCTGCATCCACCGCGGCTTCCACCGTGATGCCGAAGAAGTGGTATAGCTGGTCGGCCGGCGCGGACGCACCGAAGGTGTCGATGCCGATCACCGCCCCGTCCAGGCCCACGTACTTGCGCCAGTAGCCGGTGACGCCGGCCTCCACCGCCACGCGCTTGCGGCACCAAGACGGCAGCACCGCCTCGCGCCATTCCAGCGGCTGGCGGTCGAAAACCTCGGCGCATGGCATGGACACCACGCGCGCCTTGATGCCCTCGCCCGCCAGGCGACGCATCGCCTCCATCGCCAGCTCCACTTCCGAGCCGGTGGCGATGAAGATCAGGTCGAACGTCGCTTCGGCCGGGTCGCTCAGCACGTAGCCGCCGCGGGCGATGTCGCCCAATTGCTGCCCCGTGCGGTGCTGGTGGGCCAGGTTCTGCCGGCTGAAGACCAGGCAGCTGGGGCCATCGGTGCGCTGGATGGCGGCCTGCCAGCAAACGGCCGATTCCACCGCGTCACACGGCCGCCAGACATGGTTGTTCGGGATGTAGCGCAGCGACGCCAGGTGCTCGACCGGCTGGTGCGTCGGGCCGTCTTCGCCCAGGCCGATCGAGTCGTGCGTGAACACGTGGATGGCGCGCGTGGGGATCAGGGCCGACATCCGCAGCGCATTGCGCGAGTAGTCCGAGAACACCAGGAAGGTCGCGTCGTAGGAAATGAAGCCGCCGTGCAGGGCGATGCCGTTGCTGATGGCGCTCATGCCGAACTCGCGTACGCCGTAGTGGACGTAGTTGGCGTTGGCGTCATTGCTGGTGACGGATTTGCTGCCCTTCCAGAGCGTGAGGTTGGAATGGGCCAGGTCGGCCGAGCCGCCGATCAGTTCCGGCAGCAGCGGGCCGAACGCGTCAAGCGCCATCTGCGAGGCCTTGCGCGAAGCGACCACCGGACCGTCCTGCTGCAGCTTGGCAATGTAGGCCTGGGCAGCGTCGGCGAAGTCGTCGGGCAACTCCGCGTGCGAGCGCCGCACGAGTTCAGCGGCAAGTGCCGGGTGTGCCTTGGCGTAGGCGTCGAACAGGCGGTTCCACTGCTCCTCCCGCACCAGGCCGCTGTTGCCGGCGCGCCAGCCGTCGGAGATCGCCTGCGGGATCTCGAACGGCGCGTGCGGCCAGCCCAGCAGCTCGCGCGCACCGGCAATCTCGTCCTTGCCCAGCGGCGCGCCGTGGGTGGATTCCTTGCCCTGCTTGGTCGGGGCGCCAAAGCCAATGGTGGTGCGGCAGCAAAGCAGGGTCGGGCGGTCCGTTTCGGCCTGCGCCGTGCGAATCGCCTGGGCGATTTCCACCGGGTCATGGCCGTCGACGTTCCTGATGACCTGCCAGCCGTAGGCCTCGAAACGCGCGGCCGTGTCGTCGGTGAACCAGCCGGACGTGTCGCCGTCGATCGAGATGCGGTTGTCGTCCCAGAACGCCACCAACTTGCCAAGGCCCCAGGTGCCCGCCAGCGACGCGGCCTCGTGGGAGACCCCCTCCATCAGGCAGCCGTCGCCGAGGAAGACCCACGTGGTGTGGTCGACGACCTCGAACTCAGGGCGATTGAAGCGCTGCGCCAGCAGCTTCTCAGCCAGCGCCATGCCCACCGCGTTGGCCAGGCCCTGGCCCAGCGGGCCCGTGGTGGTTTCCACGCCGGGGGTGTGGCCGTACTCGGGATGGCCCGCGGTCTTGCTGTGCAGCTGGCGGAACTTGCGCAGCTGGTCCATCGGCAGGTCATAGCCCGACAGGTGCAGCAGCGCGTAGATGAGCATCGAGCCGTGGCCGTTCGACAGCACGAAGCGGTCGCGATTGAACCACTTGGGGTTGTTCGGGTTGTGCCGCAGGAAGTCGTTCCAAAGCACTTCGGCGATATCGGCCATGCCCATGGGCATGCCCGGATGACCCGACTTGGCCGCCTCGACGGCGTCCATGGCCAGGAAGCGGATGGCGTTGGCGAGATCGCGGCGTGACGGCGTGGCGGTGCTCATGGTGGGCGGCTTCGGCTAGGAGGAGTCGGGCGGCCCGCCGCATGGGCGGGGCGGGTCATTTTCCACCAGCGGGCCAGGATTGTCGCCGTTGCGGGGCTGCGCCGGCGGTGCTAGGCCGGCGCCGCCCCGGAACGACGAAGGGCCGCTTTCGCGACCCTTCGTCCTGTTGCTATGCCACTGCCCTCAGCTCTTGCGGGAAACCTGCAGGATGCGCGGGGTGACGAAGATCAGCAGTTCGGCCTTGTCGGCCTGCTTGCTCTTGTTGCGGAACAGGTTGCCCAAGACCGGCAGGTCGCCGAGGAACGGAACCTTGCGCAGGTCTTCGCGGCTCGAGAACTCGTACACGCCGCCGACCACCACGGTCTGGCCGTTGTCGATCAGCACCGCGGTGCTGACCTCGCGACGGGCGATCTGCGGCACGAAGCCACCGGCCGGGTTCTCGATCAGCTCGCTGACCTCGTCCTTCTTCACCATCAGGTTCAGGTAGACGCGGCCGTCCTGGGTGATCGTCGGGGTGACCTTGAGTTCAAGCAGCACTTCCTTGAACTCGACGGTGGCCGTGGCGACCGCGCCGGCGGTCGTGGCCGGCTGGATCGTCAGGTAGCCCACTTCGTCGCCCTGGCGAATGATGGCCTCACGCTGGTTGGCGGTGATCACGCGCGGATTGGAAACCACCTCACCCCGACCTTCCTCTTCGAGCGCGGACAGCTCGAGATCAAGCTGGATGTCGCTGCGCAGGATGCTCAGGTTCAGCAGCCCGGCGGGCGTTGTGGCGGGCAGGCCCACCAGGAAGCCGGAGTCCGTGGTGGTTTCACCCACAGCGGCGCCGTCAGGCAGGGTGCCGACGCGGTCCTGGACGCCGAAGATCACGCCAAGCTCGCGGGCGAAGGTCTCCGACGCCACGACGATGCGCGCTTCGATCAGCACCTGGTCGACCGGGCGGTCGAGGGTGGCCAGCAGCTGGCGCACCTCCGCTATTTTCTTTGGGATATCGATCAGAAGCAGCGTGTTGGTGCGGTTGTCGAAGCTGACGCTGCCGCGGGGGGACAGGAAGCCCTTGTTCTGGACTGCCCCGCCGGCGCCGCCAGCGCCGCCGCTGTTCTTGCTGTTCTCGGTCAGCAGCTTGGCGATTTCCTCGGCGTTGCCGTAGTTGATCGCGATGTACTCGGTGACGAGCTCTTCGCGGTCTTCGTTGGCGATGCGGGCGTCGGCCTTGGCCTTCTCG
>JANOJQ010000207.1:0-3728 GCA_031418815.1 Lysobacteraceae bacterium | reverse complement strand
TTACTTGCCGGAGCCCACAACCACAAAAATGTGGCTGGTGCGCTTGAGGATGCGGGTGCCGCGGCCCTTGGCGCGGGCCATGAAGCGCTTCAGGACGGGGCCCTCGTCAACCATGATGCTGGTGATCTTGAGCTCGTCGATATCAGCGCCGAGGTTGTTTTCGGCGTTCGAGATTGCCGACCACAGGACCTTGCGGATCATCGCGGCGGCTTTCTTGTCCGAGAACTGCAGCAGGTCGGCGGCTTTGGCCACCGGCATGCCACGGACCTGGTCGGCGACCAGGCGGGCCTTCTGCGGCGAGATCCGGGCCGAGCGGAGAATGGCTTTGGCTTCCATCGTCATATCCCCTTACTTGCCGGCTTTCTTGTCGCCGCCATGACCCTTGAAGGTCCTGGTGAGGGCGAACTCGCCGAGCTTGTGACCAACCATGTTCTCGTTCACCAGAACCGGGATATGCACCTTGCCATTGTGGATGGCGATGGTGAGCCCGACCATTTCCGGCAGGATCATGGAACGACGCGACCAAGTCTTGATCGGCTTCTTGCTGTTGCCCTGAGCGGCCTCCACCTTCTTGATGAGGTGGTGGTCGATGAAGGGACCTTTCTTAAGAGAACGTGCCATGGCCTATCAACCCCTGCGATCGCGCACGATGAACTTCTGGGTGCGCTTGTTCTTGCGCGTCTTGTAACCCTTCGCCGGAGTGCCCCACGGGGACACCGGATGCGGGTTACCCTGGCCAGCCTTGGCCTCACCACCGCCGTGCGGATGGTCGACCGGGTTCATGGCGGCGCCGCGGACTGTCGGCTTGACGCCGCGCCACCGCTTCGCACCGGCCTTGCCCAGCTTCTCGAGGTTGTGCTCGACGTTGCCGACTTCACCAATCGTGGCGCGGCAGTCCGACGGCACCTTGCGCATTTCGCCGGAGCGAAGACGCAGGGTGGCGTAGGCGCCGTCACGCGAGATCAGCTGCGCACCGGCGCCAGCGGCGCGGGCCAGCTGGGCGCCCGCACCGGGCTTCATCTCGACGCAATGCACGGTCGAACCGACCGGCATGTTGCGCAGCGGCAGGCTGTTGCCGGTCTTGATCGGCGCATCCTTGCCGGCGATCACCTGGTCGCCATTGGCCAGGCCCTTGGGAGCGATGATGTAGCGGCGCTCACCGTCGGCGTAGCACAGCAGCGCGATGTGCGCGGTGCGGTTCGGGTCATATTCGATCCGCTCGACACGGGCCGGGATGCCCTCCTTGTCGCGCTTGAAATCGATGATGCGGTAATGCTGCTTGTGGCCACCGCCGATGTGGCGGGTAGTGATGCGGCCGTAGTTGTTGCGGCCGCCGCTCTTGCTCTGCTTTTCGACCAGCGATTCCAGCGGGCCACCCTTGTGGAGGCCAGCGGTGGAGACGCGCACCATGGCGCGGCGGCCAGGCGAGGTCGGCTTGAAAGTCATTAGTGCCATGGGTACTCGCCTCAGGCCTTGGCCATCACGTCGATCGTCTGGCCTTCGGCCAGCCGAACGTATGCTTTGCGCCAGTCGCCGCGACGGCCTGCGCGCGAACGGAAGGTCTTGGTCTTGCCCTTCACGTTCAACACGTTGACCGATTCGACCTTGACGTTGAACAGCGACTCAACAGCGGACTTGACGTCAGCCTTGGTCGCAGTCGTCGCCACTTCGAAGACGTACTGGTTGCTCTGCTCTTGGATGCGCGCCGTCTTTTCAGACACGCGCGGCGCGCGGATAATGCCGAAGTTCTTGATGTTGCTCATGCCAGCCACTCCTCGACCTTCGTGACCGCTTCCGCGGTCATGATCACGTGCTCGGCACCGACCAAGGCGACCGGATCCAAGCCCTGGACGTCGCGGACCTGCACGTACGGCAGGTTGCGGGCGGCCAGGAACAAGGCTTCGGTGCCGTTCTCGGTGACGATCAACGGATGGGCGACGCCCATCTCTTTCAACTTGGCGACCATCGCCTTGGTCTTCGGCTCGGCGATGTCAAAGGCATCGACGATCTTCAGGCGGCCCTGGCGGTTCAACTCGGAGATGATCGCGCAGATCGCGGCGCGGTACATCTTGCGGTTGACCTTCTGGGCGAAGTTGCGCGGCTTGGCGGCGAACGTGACGCCACCACCGATGAAGATCGGGGCGCGGTAGTCGCCGTGGCGGGCACCGCCGCCCTTCTGCTTCTTGAACTTCTTGGTCGTGCCGGATACTTCCGAGCGCGTCAGCTGGGCCTTGGTGCCAGCCCGGCCGGCGTTGCGGAACGCAACAACCACCTGGTGGACCAGATCCTCGCTAAATTCGCGACCGAAGACCGCGTCGGAGACCGACAGCGTCTTGGCGCTTCCAATAACGGCGAGTTCCATTATCTAACTCCTCAACCTTTGCTCGTGGGGCGGACGATCACGTCGCCACCCGGCGCACCGGGAACGGAACCCTTGATCGCGATCAGGCCGCGCTCGGCGTCGACCTTGATCACTTCCAGGTTCTGCATGGTCTGCTGGATCGCACCCATGTGGCCGGCCATCTTCTTGCCCGGGAAAACGCGACCCGGGGTCTGGCGCTGGCCGATGGAGCCCGGCGAGCGATGCGACAGCGAGTTGCCGTGGGTGGCGTCGCCCATCTTGAAGTGGTACTTCTTGATGGTGCCCTGGAAGCCCTTGCCCTTCGTGATGCCGGCGACGTCGACCAGCTGGCCGACAGTGAAGATGTCCGCCTTGATCTCGTGGCCGACCTCGAAGTTGCCAGCATCCTTGTCCTCGATGCGGAACTCCCACAAGCCACGTCCGGCTTCCACTTTCGCCTTGGCGTAGTGGCCCGACAGCGGCTTGTTCACCAGCGCGGCGCGCTTGGTGCCGGCGGTGACCTGCACGGCGGTGTAGCCGTCGATCTCGTTGGTCTTGATCTGGGTGATGCGATTCGGACTGGCCTCGATCACGGTCACCGGGATGGAACGGCCATCCTCGGTGAAGATGCGGCTCATGCCCGCCTTGCGGCCCACGATTCCAATATTTTTGGTCGTCATGGTCGTTGCCTCAGGTCAGCTTGATCTGAACGTCGACGCCGGCCGCGAGCTCGAGCTTCATCAGCGCGTCCACGGTCTTGTCGTTCGGGTCGACGATATCCAGCACACGCTTGTGGGTGCGGGTCTCGTACTGGTCACGCGCGTCCTTGTCGACGTGCGGCGACACCAGCACGGTGTAGCGTTCGATCTTGGTCGGCAGCGGGATCGGTCCGCGCACTTGCGCGCCGGTCCGCTTGGCCGTCTCCACGATTTCGGAAGCCGAACGATCAATCAGGCGATGATCGTAGGCCTTGAGCCGAATCCGGATCTTCTGGTCCGCCATGGCGATATCCTTGTTACGGTAAAGAGCGTCGGAACCAGGGGCTTTGCGCCCTGACTCCCGTGGAAAACAAACTCGGCGGACCATGTCTGGTCCACCGAGCAAGAAAGTATAGCTTGTGTGAAACTGCCCGTAAAGGGTTGTTTTACACAGCTTCGACCGTCCTGGCCGCGAACACGAGGGGCGTCCTGCCCCTCATTTCGTGTGTGGGCCGCCCTAGGGGGCGACCGAGCCGCGTACTATACGCTTACTTGATGACCTTGGCAACCACGCCGGCGCCGACGGTGCGGCCGCCTTCGCGGATCGCGAAGCGCAGGCCTTCATCCATCGCGATCGGGGCGATCAAGCTCACCACCATCTTCACGTTGTCGCCCGGCATCACCATCTC
>JANOJQ010000206.1:0-2276 GCA_031418815.1 Lysobacteraceae bacterium | reverse complement strand
AGGTGGGCGATCTTCTCGGTGATCACCTTGGTCTTGCCGCTGCCCGCGCCGGCGAGCACGAGCAGGGGGCCGCCGACGTAGGCGACGGCTTCTTGTTGGGGGGTGTTGAGGCCGGACATTGGGGGGATTGTAGCGGGGGCGGGGAGGGGGGGTGGCAGCGAGGCGGGAACTAGGAACTAGGAACTAGTGAATAGGAACTAGGAACTAGTGGAAAGCAGATCGCCGCATGGCTTGGCACTTCTCTAGTTCCTAGTTCCTAGTTCCTACGTTTCCAGTTCCTGGTTTTCACTCCCATGCTGCCGCCAGCCGTCCCCCCCAGCTAGAATGCGCGGCATGCTGCAGATCTCTCCCACGCTGGCCATCCCCGACCAGGAACTGGAGGAGCGCTTCGTGCGCTCGAGCGGCCCGGGTGGGCAGAACGTCAACAAGGTGTCCACGGCCGTGGAGCTGCGTTTCGACGTGGCGCGCTCGCCGTCGCTGCCCGAGGCGGTGCGCGAGCGGCTGCTGGCGCGGCGCGACCGCCGCATCACCGACGACGGCGTGCTGGTGCTCAGCGCGCAGCGCTTCCGCACCCAGGACCGCAACCGCGAGGACGCGCGCGACCGCCTGGCGGCCGTGATCGCCGCGGCGCTCACCGCGCCCAAGAAGCGCGTGGCCACCAAGCCCACCAAGGGCTCGAAGGAGCGGCGCCTGGGCGCCAAGCGCGAGCGTTCCAGCGTCAAGCGCCATCGCAGCGCCAGCGGCTGGGACCGCGAATGACCCGCGTACCCGTGCTGCCGCCGAGCGCGCCGCGCAACGGTGGACCGGCCAGCCGCTGGTTCGGCCGCAGCGTGCTGCGCCTGGGCGGCTGGACCATCGAAGGCAACTGGCCCGACCTGCCGCGCCTGGTGGTGATCGCCGCGCCGCATTCATCGGGTTGGGACGCGGTCTGGGGCCTGGCGGCGAAACTGGCGATGGGCGTGGACATCACCTTCATCGCCAAGGCCGAGCTGTTCCGCGGCCCGCTGGGCTGGCTGCTGCGCAAGCTGGGCGGGCACCCGGTGGACCGCAGTGCGCCGGGCGGCATCGTCGACCAGACCGCGGCCGAGATCCGCGCCGCCGATCGCATGTGGTTCGTGCTGGCGCCCGAAGGCACCCGCAGGCGGGTCGAACACTGGAAGCCCGGCTTCTGGAAGATTGCCCGGCGCGCCGGCGTGCCGGTGTTCTGCGCGGCGTTCCACTACCCCACGCGCAGCATCGTGCTGGACCGCCTGTTCGAAACCAGCGACGACTACGCCGCCGACATGGTGCGCCTGCGCCGGCAGTACCTGCCCTTCATCGGCAAGAACCGCGGCACCACCTGAGCCCGCTCAGCGCTCGGACGCGCCGGTGTCGAAGTAGTCGCGGCGCTCGAACAGGCCCGGCTTGATCAGATCGATGAAGTCGCGCGCCTGCGGGCTGAGGTACTTGCCCTTGCGCATCACCACGCCGTAGCTGCGCGGCGGGAAATACTCGCTCAGGTTGCGCGCCACCAGCCGCTTCTGGTCGGCCTCGGTGAGGCAGATGCTGGTGACGATGGAGATGCCCAGCCCCATCGCCACGTACTGCTTGATCACCTCCCAGCCGCCCACTTCCAGCGCCACCGTGTACGGCACGCGGCGCTGCTGGAACACCAGGTCCACCAGCCGGTAAGTGGTCAGGCGGCGCGGCGGCAGGATCAGGCCGTAAGGCGACAGGTCCTCGAGCCGCAGGTCGGGCTTGGTGGCCAACGGGTGCCCCGGGGGGCAGATCAGCATCGGGTCGAAGGAATAGACCGGGGCGTAGGCCAGGTCGGTCGGCACGTCCAGCATCGAGCCCACCGCCAGGTCCACCGCGTCCGAGCGCAGCAAGCCCAGGCCGTCCTGGCCGGTGACGTTGTGCAGCACCAGCTGCACGTCGGGATGCTGGGTCCGGAAGGCCTGCACCAGGGTTGGCAGCAGGTAGAGGATGGTGGAGCTGCCCGCGGCAACGTGCAGTTCGCCGGCCTGCAGGCCTTTGACCTTGCTGCGGAACTCCGCGTCCAGGCCGTCCAGGCCCTCGACCAGCGGCCGGGCGATCTCGTACAGCACCTGGCCCTCGCGGGTCAGGCTGAAGCGGCGGCCGATGCGCTCGAACAGGGGGATGCCCAGCTCCCGCTCCAGCGCCTGCAGCTGCAGCGTCACGGCCGGCTGGCTGAGGAACAGGGCCTCGGCCGCACGCGACACCGAGCCCAGGCGCGCGACCTGGCAAAAGGCCCGCAGCGGCTTGAGCCGGTCGCC
>JANOJQ010000205.1:0-36380 GCA_031418815.1 Lysobacteraceae bacterium | reverse complement strand
CGCGGCGAGACCCAGGCCATCGTGGTCACCACGCTGGGCACGGCCCGCGACGGCCAGGTGATTGACGCGGTGGAAGGCGAGTCCAAGGACCACTTCCTGTTCCACTACAACTTCCCCCCGTACTCGGTGGGTGAAGCCGGCCGCATGATGGGCCCGAAGCGTCGCGAAATCGGCCACGGCCGCCTCGCCCGCCGCGGTGTCCAGGCCGTGATGCCGTCGATGGAAGCGTTCCCGTACACCATCCGCGTGGTGTCCGAGATCACCGAGTCCAACGGCTCGTCGTCGATGGCTTCGGTCTGCGGTTCCTCGCTGGCGCTGATGGACGCGGGCGTGCCGATCAAGGCGCCGGTCGCCGGCATCGCCATGGGCCTGATCAAGGAAGGTTCGGACTTCGCCGTTCTGTCCGACATCCTGGGTGACGAAGACCATCTCGGCGACATGGACTTCAAGGTCGCGGGCACCGAGGGCGGCATTTCCGCCCTGCAGATGGACATCAAGATCGACGGCATCACCGAAGAGATCATGAAGGTCGCGCTGGCCCAGGCCAAGCAGGGCCGCCTGTTCATCCTCGGCGAAATGGCCAAGGTGATCTCGACCTCCCGCACGGAGATGTCCGAGTACGCCCCGCGCCTGCTGACGATGAAGATCCATCCGGACAAGATCCGCGAAGTGATCGGCAAGGGTGGCTCGGTCATCCAGGCCATCACCAAGGAAACCGGCACCCAGATCGACATCCAGGACGACGGCACCATCGTCATCGCGTCGGTCAACGCCGCCGCTGCGCAGGCCGCCAAGGAGCGCATCGAGTCCATCACGTCCGACGTGGAGCCGGGCCGCATCTACGAAGGCAAGGTCGCCAAGATCATGGACTTCGGCGCCTTCGTCACCATCGCCCCGGGCAAGGACGGCCTGGTGCACGTGTCGCAGATCTCCAACGAGCGCGTCGAGAAGGTTTCCGACAAGCTCAAGGAAGGCGACATCGTCAAGGTCAAGGTGCTGGAAGTCGACAAGCAGGGCCGCATCCGCCTGTCGATGAAGGCCGTCGAGGAGGGCGAGGGCCTGTAAGCCCCCGCTTCCACGCGGCATCCGGAAAAGCGGGCTTCGGCCCGCTTTTTCTTTCGTGGGGGGGGGGGCGTTAGTCCCGATCGCCTGCCGGTGGGCCAGTTTGTCTATTGGACGCGCTCCACCTAGACTTTCGGCGAACGACTGGGTTGCCGGTGAACCACCGACGCAACGCCGGGATGTATCGCCGGACAGTGATGTCCCCCTATTGGGCAGCCAGGCATCATGTTTGGATTCGGGAAGTTCCTGAGGCGAAGCGCCGGCGCGGAGCGTCACTACGGTCCGGTGTTCGTCCATGGCACCGCACTTCGTTGCGTCGTATGCCAACACTCGGAGTTCTGGGAGCACAACGTCCAGCTCCACACCCCCGCAGCCACGTTTTTCAACGTCGAGCTTCTCAACCGCATCGCGCACTGCGCGGTTTGCGGAAGCTGCGGCTATGTCCACTTCTTCCTGCCCACCCACATGGCCCCTGCGCGCACCGAGCCCGAAGGCGAGCCCGTTCGGTGACCAGCGCCGGCGGTATCGTGAGCGCCGCACGCGAACATGAACCCTTCGATTCCGCCCGGGTGCAATGGCGGCGGGGATTTGGCACCCTGTGCTGGCATTCCACCGGGCCCACGCCATGAAGCGCCACTTTTCCATGCTCCGCGAATTCCACCTGGCAGACTGGTTCACGCTGGCCAATGCCTTCTGCGGCACCGGGGCCGTGTTTGCCGCGATGCGTTTCCTGCAGGACGGGCGCACGTCCGACCTGCTCTGGGGCATGGCCCTGATCCCGCTGGCCTTCGTGTTCGACGCGCTGGACGGCAAGATCGCGCGCTGGCGGCACACGGCGTCCACGCTCGGCCGTGAGCTTGATTCGCTCTCCGACGTCATCTCTTTCGGCGTGGCGCCCGCCGCGCTGGCCTACGCCTGCGGCATGCAGGGCGGCTGGGACTGGCTGGTGCTGTCGTACTTCGTGTGCTGCGGCGTGAGCCGCCTGGCGCGCTACAACGTCACCGCCGAGTCGCTCACCGGCGACGAGGGTAAGGTGAAGTACTTCGAAGGCACGCCAATCCCCACGAGCCTGGCATTGGTGATGGTGCTGGCGGTGGCCACCTGGCAGGGCCGCATCGGCGACGCGCTGTGGTTTGGCAGCGTCGACCTGGGCTGGCAGCTGCACCCGCTGGTGCTGATGTTCGCGCTGTCGGGTTCGCTGATGATCAGCAAGACGCTGCACGTGCCCAAGCCCTGAGGGGGGGGCTGGGCGACCTGCCGGCGCCGCTGTTTTTCGCGCAGTGGCCCGGCCATGGTGTTTGATTCCGAGCACGAAACGCAGCTGGTGCGCGGCGTCGGCCAGCACGTCTAGTTGCTTTTCAAAAGAAGGACTTGCACCGATGGCGCCAAGCCGCATCCGGGCCGGGAATTCGATGCCGGCCGGGCCTCGCCGCGGCTTTTGACGGAGCGAATCCCGGGGCGTAGCGTCGGCGAACCGGCCCTTTGCCGGTAAAACCAACCAGGGGAACCACCATGAAGCGCATTTCCGTTTTGTGCCTTGCGATGCTTTGCGTTGCCGCGTCCAGCGTGTCGGCCCAGGAATCACGGGCGTTCACCGAGGGGACGGTGACGGTCGTCACTGCGGTGGACATCAAGGACGGCCAGTACGACAAGTACATGGCCTACCTGGCGAAGACCTACAAGCCCCAGATGGAGGCGCAGCAGAAGGCCGGCAACATCGTCAGGTGGAGCGTGTTCGACGCCAATCCGCGCGACCGCGATGACGCCGACGTCTACCTCACCGTGACCTACGCCAACATGGCGGCCTTCGACGGCCTGGACGACCGCATGTATCCCGTGTCGAAGGAGGTCACCGGGCAGAACCGCGACCAGGCCAACCAGGCGTCCGCCGACCGCGGCAGCATGCGCGACATCATCGGCAGCGAAATCATCCGTGAAATCACCTTGAAGTAAACGTCGCAATGCGGGGACTGAAAAGGCGGGCCGATGGCCCGCTTTTTCATGCGTGGTGCTGGCGGTCCGGTCCCCGTTGCCGGGCTGTTGTGGCCGCAGGAGCGACCCTTCTTCGTTTCGTTTCCTGGCTGCAAAATGATGATTGTTGGCGCGCCGTTGCGGGCGTAGCGTGCTTTCACCCGGGGCCTGTCGCCCCGAAGGGGGAGCACCATGAAGACCAGCATCATCCTTGTCAGCCTTGGCCTGGCAATGGCCGGAAACGCTTACGCCGAATGCAGCAGCGCCGACCGGGCGGCGCTCGAAGCCTTCGACAAGGCCTGGGCCGCGGCCGGCGAGAAAGGGGACGCCAAGGCCATGGCGGCCTTTTACAGCGACGACTACCAGGGGATGTCGCCCGGCGGCAGCATGGGCAAGCAGGCCGCCATCGCGGCCGCCATCGCCAACGCGCGCGAGGGCGGCGACGCCGTCGTGACCCGCCCGGACTTCTACCAGTTCCACTGCAGCGGCGACTCGGCCGTGATCACCCACCGCAACGTCACCACCGAGGGCAGCGGCGACGATGCCGAGACCTGGTATGGCCGCAGCGTGCACCACATGGTGAAGCAAGGCGGCGACTGGAAGGTGATGTCCAACACCGGGACTGCTTTGGGCGACGGCGGCATCGTCACCTACCTGGACCTGGAGTGGAACCTCGCCGAGCTGGCGTCCGACAAGGCCTGGTTCGAGCGCAACATCGCCGACGACTACACCGGCGTCAGCAGCCGCAACGGCGGCCTGGAGACGAAGGCCGAGCTGGTGGCATCGGTGGGTTCCAACAAGGTGACGCAGGCCGACAGCACCGACGTGAGCACCAAGGTGGAAGGCGACACCGCCCAGGTCATCGGCATTTACCACACGCGGGGCACGGACAAGGACGGCAAGGCCTACCAGTACAAGACCCGCTACATCGACACCTTCGTCAAGCGCGACGGCCGCTGGCAGATCTGGTCGTCGCAGGGCACCGAAGTCACGCCGTAGCTCAACAGTGTGGGAGGGCCTTCAGGCCCGATGCTTTTCGCGAAGGGCATCGGGCCTGAAGGCCCTCCTGCCGAGGGGCGGGCTGAACGGATGGGGTCGCTGCGGTTCAGGCGGCTCCGAGGCCGTTCAGGTCGCAGGTGCTATCTACGAGGCACGCTGCACGGCCAGCGACGGAACCGGCTCCCTGTCCGGAAGCACCAAGGAAGACCTCCATGTCATTCGCCCTGTTCCTGATCGGCCTGGCCCTGCTCGTAGGCGGCGTCGCCTGGGCGATGGTCACCGCCGGCATCGCGCCGGTGTACATCGGCATCACTTGCATCATCGTGTTGGGCATCGGCATCATGGCCGCGGTGTCGCGCACGCGCACCAAGGACTGACGATCGAGCAAACCCTGCCGGTGGCGCAGTACACGCCGATGGTCACGAACACGGCCATGGTCTTGATGAAGGAACGAACGTGGGAAGTGTAGCGACAGCGTGGCTGGTCCTGGGTTTGGCCACGACAACCCCCGTTCCGGCGCCACCGCAGGCGGCGGTTGAACCGGACTGCGTGAGCCCCATGCCACAGATGATCCACAAGCCGGCGGCCCGGTACCCGATGCAGATGCTCCGCGACGGCCGACCCGGCGCGGTGCGCTTCCATCTGACGGTGCATCCGGACGGCAGCGTCACCGACTTCACCGTGGTTGATTCGACCGGGCGGGAGTTCGAGTCGGCCGCGCGCCTTGCCGTGCTCGCCTGGCGCGCCGAACCCTACCCGGTGGGCTGGTGCCGCACTCCGGTGAGGATGGGCAGCCGGATGGATTTCGCCGTCGCGTGAGTCGATGGTTGCGGCTGCAAGCGTGCGCGCCCGGCGCGGCGCTTAAACCCAGCCGGTGGCGTAGTACACGCCGATGATCACGAACACGGCCATGGTCTTGATGATGGTGATGGCGAAGATGTCCCGGTAGGCCTGGCGGTGCGTCAGGCCGGTCACGGCCAGCAGGGTGATCACCGCGCCGTTGTGCGGCAGCGTGTCCATGCCGCCGCTGGCCATCGAGGCCACGCGGTGCAGCACTTCCATCGGGATGTTGGCGGCGTTGGCGTTGGCGATGAAGGTGTCGGCCATCGCCGCCAGGGCGATGGACATGCCGCCCGAGGCCGAGCCGGTGATGCCGGCCAGCGCGGTGACGGTGACGGCTTCGTTGATCAGTGGGTTCGGGATCGCGCCCAGGGCGTTGGCCACCACCAGGAAGCCGGGCAGGGCGGCGATGACCGCGCCGAAACCATACTCGGACGCCGTGTTCATCGCTGCCAGCAGCGCGCCGCCGATCGCCGGCTTGGTGCTTTCGGCGAAGTGCGTGCTGACGCTGCGCCAGGCCAGCGCCAGCACCGCCAGGATACCCACCAGCAGCGCCGCCTCGACCGCCCAGATGGCGGAAACCTTCGATATCTCCTGCACCACCGGCGCCGGGCTGCCAATCACCGACGGCGCGAACGAATGGCTGGCGCCGTAGAACTGCGGGATCAGGACGGTGAACATCTTGTTCGACACGCCCACCATCAGCAGCGGCAGCAGGGCCACCCAGGGGTTGGCCAGGCGGTCGCCGGCGAACGGCGCGGGCTCGTTGAGCAACTCGGTGCCATAGCCCTCGCCGGCAGCCACCGCGGCGCGCCGGCGCGACTCCAGGTAGGCCAGGCCCAGCGCCAGGATGAAAATGCCGCCGACGGTGCCCAGCACCGGCGCCGCCCAGGTGTCGGTGCCGAAGAACGAGGCCGGGATGATGTTCTGGATCTGCGGCGTGCCCGGCAGCGCGTCCATGGTGAAGGTGAACGCGCCCAGGGCGATGGTGCCCGGGATCAGCCGCTTGGGGATGTCGCTTTGCCGGAACAGCTCGGCCGCGAACGGGTATACCGCGAACACCACCACGAACAGCGACACGCCGCCGTAGGTCAGCACCGCGCACACCACCACGATCGACAGCATGGCCCGTTCGGGACCGAACAGCCGGATCACCGCCGCCACGATCGACTTGGAGAAGCCCGACACCTCGATCAGCTTGCCGAAGATCGCGCCCAGCAGGAACACCGGGAAGTAGAGCTTCAGGAAGCCGACCATCTTGTCCATGAACAGGCCGGTGAACATCGGCGCGACCAGGGTCGGATCGGTCAGCAGCACCGCGCCCATCGCCGCCACCGGCGCGAACAGGATGACGCTGTAGCCGCGGTAGGCCACCAGCATCAGGAACACCAAGGCGCCAAGCACGATCAGGAAGGACATGCCTTCGATTCCCCGAGGAACACAGGCAGGCAGTGTCCGCAGCGCAGGCGCCGCGGGCCACCTGTACCAAGGTACAGGTACCCGCCGCCGTGGCACCGTCATAGTCTGCGTGGCAAGCGGCCGTCCGGCCATCCACATGCGTCGCAAGGGGACCACATGAAGCGCAACCACCTCAGCCTGGCCATCGGCCTCACCCTCTCCCTGGCCGCCGTGCAGGCGCAAGCGCAGGATTCGGCGCCCGCGGCGCCGGCCAGCGACGAGGCCGTGACGCTCGACGCCGTGCAGGTCACCGCCCGCAAGCGCGAGGAGACCCTGCAGGAGGTGCCGGTCGCGGTGACGGCGTTCACCGCCGAAACGCTCGACAAGCTCAACATCCGCGACATCAGCGACCTCGACGCGCAGGTGCCCAACCTGACCATCTACGCCGCGCGTGGCTCCAGCAGCACGGTCACCGCCTACATCCGCGGCGTCGGCCAGTCCGACCCGCTGTGGGGCGTGGACCCGGGCGTGGGCATCTACCTGGACGACGTGTACATCGCCCGCCCGCAGGGTGCGCTGCTGGACGTGTTCGACGTCGAGCGCATCGAAGTGCTGCGTGGCCCGCAGGGCACGCTGTACGGCAAGAACACCGTTGGCGGCGCCATCAAGTACATCTCGCGCGGCCTGCCCACCGACACCTCGGGCAACGCCTCGGTGACCGTGGGCAACTACGGCCAGCTCGACGTGAAGGCCGCCATCGGCGGCTCGTTCGACGAGCGCGAAACGCTGCGTGGCCGCATCGCGGTGGCCAGCCTGAGCCGCGACGGCTTCGGCGAGAACACCCGCACCAACCAGGACGTCAGCGACAAGGAGATCCTGGCGCTGCGCGGCCAGCTGGGCGCCTATGTCACCGACGACCTGAACTTCCAGTTCGCCTTCGACTGGCTGGAGGACCAGTCCGGCGTGCGCGGTGCGCGCATGCTGTCGCCCAACCGCTTCACCCCGGTCTACCAGCCGTTGGACGATCGCTACGACGTCCGCAACGGCATGCCCAACATCAACGACACCACCCTCAAGGGTGTGTCGGCCACGGCCAACTGGCGGGTCAACGACAGCTGGTCGCTGAAGTTCGTCACCGCCAAGCGCGAGTCCGACACCGAAACCAACATCGACTTCGACACCACCCCGCAGACCATCGCCGACGTCAAGGCCTTCTATCGCGACCAGCAGGTGAGCAACGAGCTGCAGCTCAACTACGACGCCGGCGGCAGCCATCGCGGCGTGCTGGGCATCTACAAGTTCAACGGCGAGGCCGGCGGCCAGGTCCGCAACAACTTCTTCGGCTTCCTGTTCGGCGACACCCAGGGCACCGTGTACACCGACTCCATCGCGGTGTACGGCGACTGGAGCTTCGACGTCACCGAGCAGTTCAACGTCGACGTGGGCATCCGCTTCACCGACGAGGACAAGCGCGCCGACGTGCTCAACCGCGGCTACACCAACGGCACCTACACCGTGCCCACCAACGTCGTCGCCGACTTCGACAAGACCATCAACTTCACCAACGTCGCGCCGAAGGTGTCGTTGGGCTACCAGGTCACCGACGACATCCTGGTCTACGGCCTGGCCACCCGCGGCTTCAAGTCGGGCGGCTACAACATCCGTGCTCAGGCCACGGCGGTGCCGCGCTCGGCCGAACCGTTCGACGACGAGGTGGTGGACAGCTTCGAGGCCGGCGCCAAGATGTCCTTCCTCGACCAGCGCCTGTTCCTGAACGTGTCGGCCTTCCACAACAAGTACGAGGACATCCAGCTTTCGGTGTTCACGTCCTACGACAGCAACGGCGACGGCACGCTGGACGCGTTCTTCGGCGACTTCACCAATGCCGGCGCCGGCACGGTGAACGGCCTTGAGATCGAGTACCAGTGGCTGCCGACCCGCAACTGGCTGGTGAGCGGCAACGTCGCCTTCCTCGACGCCAAGTACGACGAGTTCATCTACCGCGGCGTGAACATCGCCGACGAACAGGAGTTCACCAACGCCCCCGAGTTCTCCGGCGCCATCAACGTGGAATACCGCACCGAACTGGCCAACGGCGGCAACCTCTCGGCGCGCGTTGGCTACAGCTACCAGGACGACGTGGTGGCCACCACCGACATCGTCCGCACCGGCGCGCTGCCGATCACGCAGGATGCCTATGGCCTGGTCAACGCCGGCGTCATCTGGAACACCGGCGGCGCCTGGTCGTTCTCGCTCCAGGGCAGCAACCTGGCCGACGAGGAGTACCGCACCACCGGCTACAACCTCAACGCGGCGCTGGGCGTCATCACCGGCTTCTACGGCCCGCCGCGCCAGTACAGCCTGTCGGCGCGCTACGAGTTCTGATGGCGACGGTTCCCCGGGAACTTTCCCAACGGGCCGCGAAAGCGGCCCGTGTTTTTACTCCCGCCCTGCTGGCGCTGGCACTCTCGGCCTGCGCGGGCGACGCGCCTCCGCCGCTGCCGCGGCTGACGGTCGATCCCGACCGGATCGCCGTCGCGGGTCTTTCCTCGGGCGCGTACATGGCCACGCAGACGCACTTCGCGTGGTCGGACCATCTGCGCGGCGCGGCGCTGGTGGCGGGCGGTCCGTATGGCTGCGCCGGGGGTTCGCTGGACGTGGCGCTGGCGCTGTGCATGACCGGCGAGCCCGATCCCGTGCGGCTGGCCGCCGGGGTGCGCGCGCGTGCGGCAGGTGGCGCGATCGCGCCGGTTCCCGGGCTGGCGGGCGATCGCGTCTACGTGCTGCACGGCAAGGGCGACCCGGTGGTCTCGCCGTCGGTGAGCGACGCCAGCCTGGCCGTTTACGCCGCGCTTTCGGACGAGGCTGGCGGCATCGCGCTGCGCCGGGACGGCGAGCGTGGTTTCGGCCACGTGCTGCCGACGGTTGGCGCAGGCGTGGACTGCCTCGCCGGCGGCAGCCCTTACCTGGGCGCGTGCGGCTTCGACGCCGCGGGCGAGGCGATGGCGTGGCTGTTCGGGGCGGCGCCCGAGCCCGCCGCGGAGGCCGCGGGTGCGCTGGTCGCCTTCGACCAGGACGGCTACCAGCCCGACGGCGAGGACGCGCTGCTGTCCGATCGCGGACTGCTGTACCTGCCGCCCGCCTGCCTCGCGGGCGAGCCCTGCGGCGTGCTGGTGGTCTTCCACGGCTGCCAGCAGAACGCCGATGCCGTGGGCGATGTGTTCGCGCGCAGCGCGGGCTTCAACCGCTGGGCCGACGTGCACCGGGTGGCCGTGATGTATCCTCAAACGCGATCAAGCTTCCTGCCGTTGAATCCAAAAGCATGCTGGGACTGGTGGGGCTATTCGGGACCGGACCACGACACCCGGCGCGGCGTGCAGCAGCGCTGGCTGGCCGCCGCCATGGCCGCGCTTGGCGCGCCGCTGGACGGTCCGCCTGCTGCGCTGAAGTAATCGCGGGGCCGTCGGCGTGCTGACCGATGCCGTGGTCGTGGGTGCGGGCCTGCTCTGGCTGGGCCTGCTGTTCGGCACGGCGCTGTGGGCCGAGCGACGGCCGCAGCTGCTGGCGCGGCAATGGCCGGCGGTGTACAGCCTGTCGCTGGCGGTCTACTGCACGTCCTGGACCTTCTACGGCACCGTGACGCAGGCGCAGCGTTCGGGCTGGCCGATCCCGCCGACCTTCATCGGCACGATCCTGCTCTACGTGCTGGGCTTCGGCTTCCTGCTCAAGCTGGTGCGGCTGGCGCGCGAGCAGAACTGCACTTCGCTGGCCGACCTGATCGCCACGCGCCTGGGCAAGAACTCGTGGCTGGCGGCGGTGGTGACCTTCGTCGCGGTGATCGGCATCGTTCCCTACATCGCGCTGCAGCTCAAGGCGGTGGCGATGAGCTACGGCCTGCTGACGCGCGCGTCGGAACTGTCGCCGCCGCCGTGGCAGGACAGCGCGCTTTACGTGGCGCTGGCGATGGCGCTGTTCGCGATGCTGTTCGGCACCCGGCGCGCGTCGGCGGCCGAACACAACCGCGGCCTGGTGCTGGCGATGGCGCTGGAGTCGCTGCTCAAGCTGGGCGCGATGCTGGCGCTGGGCGCCTTCGTCTGGTTCGGGCTGGACCTGCCCGACGCGCCGCGCGTGCCGCCGCCGGCCGACGGCGCCGCGGGCTTCCCGGCGCTGGTGCTGCTGGGCGCGCTGGCGATGTTCACGCTGCCCCACCAGTTCCACGTGGGCGTGGTCGAGTGCCGCGACGAATCCCAGCTGCGCACGGCGCGCTGGCTGTTCCCGCTGTACATGCTGCTGATCGCGCTGCCGATCCTGCCGCTGGCGCGCGCCGGCGACGCGCTGCTGGCGCCGATGGGCGTACCGTCCGACCTGTACGTGCTGGCGCTGCCGCTGGCGCAGGGCCACGAGGCGCTGGCGCTGCTGGCTTTCCTGGGCGGCCTGAGCGCGGCCACCGGCATGGTCATCCTGTCCACGCTGGCGTTGAGCGTGATGATTGGCAACCACTGGCTGGCGCCGCTGCTGGTGCGCGGCTCGTGGGCGCCGGGCAGCGGCAAGGGCCTGGACCTGCGCGGCGCGGTGCTGATGCAGCGGCGGATCGGCATCCTGGCGGTGGTGCTGCTGGCCTGGCTGTACAGCCGCGCGATCGCCGGCAGCGACGCGCTGGCCGACATCGGTGCGCTGTCGTTCTCGGGCCTGGCCACACTGGCGCCGGCGGTGGCGTTCGCGGTGTGGCGGCCGCAGACCCCAGCGCGCGCCGTACTGGTGGGCCTGCTGGCGGCGGTGGCGGTGTGGCTGTGGGTGCTGCTGGTGCCGGCGCTGGCGGAGGCCACGGGGCACGCCGGTGACTGGCTGTCGCGCGGGCCGTTCGGGCTGGCCTGGCTGTCGCCCGAGGGCATGTTCGGCCTGGGCGAATGGAGCCGGCTGGGGCGCGCCACGCTGCTGAGCCTGGCGGCGGGCGCGCTGGTGACCTGGATGCTGGCCTCGCGCCTGGACGCATCGCCCGAGCGCGGCGGCGCCACGCTGTCGGGCCGCGGCCTGCGCGAAGTGGCGGCGCGATTCCTCTCGCGCCAGAAGGTGGACGAAGTGCTGGCGGATGCGCCCCCGGAGCGCGCGGTGCCGGCGGACATCCAGCAGCGGGTCGAACGCGAACTGGCGGCCGTGCTCGGCGCGGCTTCGGCGCGGCTGCTGCTGGACGCCGCGCGGCGCGAACAGGGCCGCGACCTCGACACCGTTGCCACCATCGTCGGCGAGGCATCGCAGGCGCTGCGCTTCAACCAGCGCGTGCTCGAAGCGGCGCTGGAGAACATGACCCAGGGCATCAGCGTGGTGGACGCCGAACTGCGGCTGGTGGCCTGGAACCGCCGCTACGCGGAGCTGTTCGGCTATCCGCCGACGCTGCTGCAGGTGGGCGTGCCGGTGGCCGAGCTGGTGGCGCACAACGTGCGCCGCGGGCTGGCCGGCGAAGGCCGGGTGGCGGCCGAGGTGGCCAAGCGCCTGGGCCACATGCGCGCGGGTACGCCCTACGTGGCCGAGCGCAATTTCGGCGATACCGTGGTGGAGATCCGCGGCAACCCGATGCCCGGTGGCGGTTTCGTGGCCACGTTCACCGACGTCACCGATTTCCGGCGCAGCGAGTCCGAACTCAAGGTGGTGGCCGAAACGCTGGAACAGCGCGTCGTGGACCGCACCGCCGAACTGGCCGGCGCCAAGGCCGAGGCCGAGCGCGCCAACCGCGCCAAGACCCGCTTCCTGGCCGCGGTAAGCCACGACCTGGCGCAGCCGCTCAACGCCGCGCACCTGTTCGTGCACGCGCTGTCGCCGCAGTTGGTGCTGGCGCCGCACCGCGAGGCGCTGGCCAACATCGACGGCGCGCTGGGTTCGGCCGAATCCCTGCTGTCGGGGCTGCTGGACATCTCGCGGCTCGACGCCGGCGGCATGGAGCCCAAGCTGCAGGTGCTGCGCATCAACGACCTGCTGCAGCACCTGGTGGCGGAGTTCCGCGTGCTGGCGGCGCACAAGGGCCTGCCGCTGGACTGCGTGCCGTGCTCGGCCTGGGTGCGCACCGACCCGCAGTTGCTGCGCCGGGTGCTGCAGAATTTCCTCGGCAATGCGGTGCGCTACACCGCGCGCGGCCGGATCGTGGTGGGCTGCCGGCGCCGCGGCGGCGCGCTGGTGGTCGAAGTCTGGGACACCGGCCCGGGCATTGCCGAGGCCGACCAGACCGTCATCTTCGAAGAGTTCCGCCGGCTCGACAGCGGCGGCCAGGGCCTGGGCCTGGGGCTGGCGATCGCCGAGCGCGTGTCGCGCCTGCTCGGGCATCCGCTGCGGCTGCGGTCGTGGCCGGGCCGCGGCACGGTGTTCGCGATCGAAGTGCCGCGCGCCGCGCCGGCGCCCTTGGCCGCGGCGCCGTCGGAACCAGCCGCGCCCGAACCGCCGCGCAGCCGCGTGCTGGTGGTGGACAACGACCCCGACGTGCTGCGCGGCATGCAGGCCCTGCTGTCGGGCTGGCAGTGCGAAGTGCTGGCCGCGCGCGACGGCGACGAGGCGCTCCGGCTGGTCGCGGCCGCAGTGCCCGACCTGCTGCTGCTGGATTTCCACCTCGACGGCGGCCAGACCGGCCTGATGCTGCGCGAGCGCCTGGCCGCGGCCATGCCGCCCACGCCCTGCGTGGTCATCACCGCCGACCATTCTCTGGAAGTGCGCGACGCGGTGGCGGCGGCGGGCTGCACGTTGCTGCACAAGCCGCTCAAGCCGCTGGCGCTCAAGTCGGTGATGGCGCGCCTGCTGGCCGCACAGGGCCCCAACCCGTAGGAGGGCCGTGAGGCCCGATGCTCTTGGCGAAACGCATCGGGCCTGAAGGCCTCCTGGCATTTTCGTGGGGCGTCAGGGCAGGGTGCCGAGGTTCTCGGCCGTGAGGGGCGCCAGCGCGCCGTCGGCGAATACGCGCGGCTTGGTCGCGATGCGCGCATCGCCGGGCAGCGGCGTTCCCTGGCTGATATTGGCCCACACCGCGTCCAGCGCGCGGTAGCCGTAGGGCATCAGCGGTACGTAGCGCACGCCCAGCGCAGGCAGGCCCAGGAAGGCGTCGAAGTGCTGGACGTTCGCCACGGCCCAGTAGCTCAGCGGGCGGCCGCTGGCCTTGGCCCAGCGCGCGTAGGCGCCGCCGCTGAAGGCTTCGGGCACCAGCCCGTCGTCCACGCCGTGCACCACCACCAGGGGCAGGCCGGCGCGCGGCAGGCCGGCCCGTGCCTGGGCGATGCTTGCGCGCACGGCGCCGTCGGCGTCGTCCCACAGGCCGCGCAGGCAGCGAAGTCCGGGCAGGTGGGGGTCGGTGCCCGCGGCCAGGGTGTCCACGATGCCCACGCCGGCGCCCGGCGGAATGCCGCTGGCGTCGCTCCACCAGGCGCTGCGCTCGGCCACGGTGGGTGCGCGCGCGGAACCATCGGCTGCCACTGCTGCCAGGCGGTAGCCGCAGGGCATGTCGGCCGGGCCGGTGCGCGAGTAGGCCGACGCGTAGGGCACGTTCACCGCGCGCCACACGTCGAAGCCGGTGCTGATGGCGCCGGCCTCCAGTGCGGCGTCGGTCCAGCCGCGCGCGTGCATGGCGGTGCGCGCCGCTTCGGCCTGCGCCTGGGGATCAGTCGCCAGGAGTTCGCCGGCCGCGTGCAGCGACGCGCAGCGCGCCGTGCCCGCGGGCGACTTCGCGCCACCCGGGCGCGCCAGCACCACGCCGTCGAACGCGGCGGCATTGAGCGCGCACGGCATCCACAGCGCGGCCTCGGTGCCGTAGTCGTACAGCGCGCGCCCGCCTTCCGCCGGCAGCACGTTGGGCGAAACAGCCACCGCGCCGTCCAGCCAGTCGCCCGGCAGTTCGGCCGCGCGCAGCACCGCGCCGCCGCCGTTGGACAAACCCACGGCGATCACGCGGGTATTGGCCGACGTCCACGGCGCGCCCTGCGGCTGCGCCTGGTCCAGCACCTCCAGCGCGAACGCGGCGGCCTGCTGCAGGTGCAGGCCCCAATCGGCCTCGGGGTTGTCGCCCGAATGCGCGTGCTTCACCGCGATCGGTGCGACGCCGGTGCCCGGGTTGGCGGCCACGCGGAACTCCACGGGCGCATCGGCGCTCGCACGCTGCCCGGTGATGTCGATGCCGACGCCGTCGGCGGTGTCCACATAGCCCGTGCCGGCGCCCTTGTCGGTGTAGGCCACCGCGCAGCCGCGCGGCAGGCCCCAACCGCCGGCCAGCGCGATGGGGCCGTAGATGCCGCGCGATCCCGACGCCGCGGTGACCACGACGCAGCGCTGCGCCAGATCGAAGCCGTCGGGCAATTGCAGCATCACGCGGTGTGGCTGGCGCCGGCCGGGCAGCGTGGCGAAGGCGTGGAATTCGCGCCCGGGCACCGGCGCCAGCGCGCCGTAAACACTGCCGTAGCCGCCGCCCGGCGCAAGGTCGGCGATGCCGCGCCAGTTGGCCCAGATCGCACGGCGGCGCAGTTCCTGCGGCGTGGGCTGCTGGGCGTTGGCGAACGCCGGCGGCACCGGGCTGCGCAATCCGGCTTCGCCCAGGCCCGCGGTCAGCAGGTCGTCGTTGATCACGTAGGCAGCGGGAATCACGGCAGGTGCCGAGCCGCTGGTCGCACGGATATCAGTGCCACCGCAGCCGGCAAGCAGCATCGCGGACCCCATCAGCGAAAGCGCGATGCGGGTCTTGCGCGAACCCGGCGGTGGCTGCCGCGGGTCGGCGGGGCGGCTGCGGCGGTCCCAGCTGGGCTGCGGACGGGCAGGGGACTTGGGCGGTTCGGGAGTCTGGGTCATGCCCTGACCTTAGCAACCGTGCGCGGGGCGGGCATCGTACCTTGGTACGACGCGGCGGCCGGACCGGGCTGCTAGGGTGGGGATGGGTCATTTAATCGAGGAAATACCGATGGCAGAACGCTTCCTGGCGGGACGCACCGCGCTGGTCACCGGGTCCACGTCGGGCATCGGCCTGGGCATCGCCCAGGCGCTGGCGGAGGCCGGCGCGCGGGTTGCCGTCAACGGGCTGGGCAGCGCCGACCAGGTCGCGCAGGCATTGGCTTCGGTGCAGGCCGCCGGCGCGCCCGAGGCACGCCACTTCGGCGCGGATCTTTCCGACGCCGCGGCGGTGGAAACGATGATGCTGCAGATTGCCCAGTGGTCACCGGCCGACATCGTGGTGAACTGCGCGGGCGTGCAGCACGCCGCACCGATGGCCGAAATGCCCGCGGCCACCTGGGACAAGCTGATCGCCATCAACCTCAGCGCCGCGTTCCACACCATGCGCCTGGCCATGCCCGGCATGGCCGGCCGCGGCTACGGCCGCGTGGTGAACATCGCCTCGGTGCACGGGCTGGTCGCGTCGGTCAACAAGTCGCCGTACGTGGCCAGCAAGTTCGGGCTCATCGGCCTGAGCAAGGTCGCCGGGCTGGAATACGCCAGCGCCGGATCGCGCGAGAGCGGCGGCATCACGGTCAACTGCATCTGCCCCGGCTGGGTGGAAACGGCGCTTATCGAGCCGCAGATCGCGGCCAAGGCCGACGCCGTCGGCGGCGACCGCGACGCCGGCGTGCGCGAGCTGCTGCGCGAGAAGCAGCCCAGCCAGCGCATGTCGTTGCCGGCCGAGATCGCCTCGCTGGTGCTGTGGCTGTGCCGCAAGGAGGCGCACAACCTCACCGGTGCCGCGATCCCGGTGGACGGCGGCTGGACCGCGCAGTGATCGTCGCGGCTACTTCCAGTTCGCCAGCTCGTCGTCGGTGACCCGGCCGTTGTGGTCGGTGTCCACCAGCTTGAACTCGAAATACAGCGCGTGATTGGTCGGCACTTCCTTCTTGCTGACCACGCCGTCGCCATTGGCGTCGATGTCGGCGACCTTGACCTGGTACTCGCTGGCGTTGCCGATCGGCGGCTGCACCGACTTCACGGTGACCGGGCCGGTCTGCGCTTCGATCTGCGCCGTGCTGGTCGGGGTGTCCTGCGCTAGGGCGCCGGTGCAGGCCACGGCCGCGAACAGGCCGGACAGCAGTATCTTCTTGGTATTCATGGCGCGTCTCCTTCGAATGGGTTTGCCAGCCGACCATGGCCCCGCCAGCTCAAACCGCGTATGAACCCGGGTTCGGGCATTCAGCTGCGATTTCAAGCGCACGGCGGCGCCGTGGCGCGGCCCGCGTAGAGTGGCGCCACTGCCTGCCGTGCGAGCGTGCCCGTGGACCTCAAGAGTGGCTACCCCTACTGGGCCGTCAAGAATGGCCTGATGCATCCGTTCCCGCGCCTGGACGGCGACACCGCCTGCGACGTCGCGGTCGTGGGTGGCGGCATCACGGGCGCGCTGATTGCCGACGAGTTGCACCGGCATGGCCACGACGTGGTCGTGCTCGAGCAGCGCGACGTCGGCTGGGGCAGCACCTCCGCCAGCACCGCCCTGCTGCAGTACGAAATCGACACCCACCTGGTGGACCTCGCCAGGCAGTACGGCCAGGACGACGCACTGCTGGCCTACCGCGGCTGCGCCGGCGCGATCATTGACCTGGCCGCGCTGGCCAAACCCTTTCGCGACGTCGAGTTCGCACGGCAGGAAAGCCTTTACTACGCTTCCGGCCGCTGGCAGGCGCGCTCGGTGCGCCGGGAGTTCGAACTGCGCGAGGCAAACGGTTTCGACGTCGAGTGGTTGGATCTGGCGGCGCTGCGCGAGCGTTTCGGCATCGACTCGCCCGGCGCCATACTCACCCGGCCAGCCGCGCGCGTGGACCCCTATCGGCTGGCGTACCGGCTGCTGATGCGGATGGAAGCGACGGGTGGCCGCGTGTTCGACCGCACCCGCGTGGCCGACATTCTGGTGAAGCCTCGCGGCGTGCAGCTGCTGACCAGCGAGGGGTTCACGGTCAAGGCTCGTCACGTGGTGATGGCCGCCGGCTACGCCAGCCAGCAGTGGCTGCCCAGGCGAGTGGCGAAGAACCGCAGCAGCTATGCCTTCATCACCGACCCGATGTCGCCCGAAGCGCTGGGATTCCTGGCCGGCACGATGGTGTGGGAATCGGCGCGGCCCTACCTCTACGTGCGCGGCACCGGCGACGGCCGGCTGCTGGTGGGTGGCGAAGACGACGCCATCGACATCCCCGCGCGGCGCGACGCACGCGTCGCGAAGAAGCAGCGGCGGCTGCAGGAAAAGCTCGCCCATCTGTTCCCTGCGCTCGACTACGTGCCGGCCTTCGCCTGGGCCGGCACCTTCGCGGAAACCGCCGACGGCCTGCCGTTCTTCGGCGCGCATGAAAGCCACGGCCCGCGCGTGTTGTTCGCGATGGCCTACGGCGGCAATGGCATCACCTACAGCATGATCGGCGCCGGGCTGATCCGGGCTTCGATCGAGCGGCGCAAGCATGCGCTGGCGGCGCTTTTTTCCTTCGGCCGGCTGGACTGACCCGGCTGCCCCTACAATCGCGCCATGACCCACCTGCTGATCGCCGACGACCACCCGCTGTACCGGCTCGCGCTGACCCAGGCCGTGCGCGGCGTGCTGCCCGACGCCCACATCGCCGAGGCCGAAGACCTGGCGGGCGTGCACGCCGCGCTGGCGGCGCGGCCCGACACCGACCTGGTGCTGCTGGACCTGCACATGCCCGGCAGCCACGGCCTGATGGGCCTGGCCTCGCTGCGCGCCGAACACCCCGGCGTGGCGGTGGCGATGATTTCCGCGCACGACGACCCCGTCACCATCCGCCGCGCGCTGGCCTACGGTGCCGCCGGCTACCTCACCAAGCGCGCCGACCTGGCCGAACTGCAGGCGGGCCTGCGCGCCGTGCTGGCCTGCGAGCAATGGCTGCCGCCGGCGCTGCGCGATGCCGTTGCGTCCACCAGCACCGACCCGGGCGACCGCGAAACCGCCGCCAGGCTCGCCACGCTCAGCCCGCAGCAGTTCAAGGTGCTGACGCGCGTGGCCGCAGGCCGGCTGAACAAGCAGATCGCCGACGAACTGGGCATCCAGGAACGCACGGTGAAGGCGCACATGAGCGCCATCTTCGAGAAGCTGGGCGTGCGCAACCGCACCCAGGCCGGCGTGCTGCTGGGGTCGCTGGCGCTGTCGGATCCGGCGCGCGAGGCCTGAGTCAGCGCCAGAAGGGAATCACGAACGGCTGTTCCGGGTCATCGCCGGGCTTGGGCGCTTCCTCGGGCGGCGTCAGCACCGACAGCTCATGCCGTCCCTGGGCCAGGTCCTGCACCGGAATCATGTAAAGCAGACCACGAAGGTCGCGCGCCGGCTCGGTGTACCAGTCCGGACGCAGCGCCAACGGCTTGCCGTCCAGTGACACCGTGAGCTGGCGGCTGAAGCAGTCCAGCAGCGCTTCGCGGCGCGAGCGCTCTTCGCTGGCGATGTCCAGCTGGGACGCGGACGGGCACTCCCTCATCAGGTGCCCGTTGAAATTCGGCGTGTAGGGCACCACCAGCCGCACATAGTCGCCTCGCACCACGAGGGCGGGCAGGTAGGGCGAAGCCGGCGACCAGTCCGGCTCCTGGCTGTCGGCGTAGCTGTGGCCCTCGACGCTGGAACTCATGCCGCGGCGCGGGTCGGGGAAGTCCGCGAACGAGCCCAGGCCGAGGTCTTTGCGGCTCAGCACCAACCCGGCCATGCTCGACAGCATCGCCACCATCATCACCGTGAAGATGATGGCCTGGCCGCGCCGCTCGCCAATGTTGGAGCTGAACACCGTGACCAGCGGATTGGAGGCGCGGCTGAGTCCGATCCTGGCGTAGAACACCAGGCAGGCGAGGGTCACTCGGTAGGCCAGCGAGCCGGGCTGCAGCCGGTCACCGCGCTTCTTGTCCACCGTGGCGGACACCATGTACGGCACGAACAGCATCGCCATCAGCGCCAGCAGCATCCAGTCCACGTAGGCCTGCAGGCCGGTCAGCCAGGCCACCAGCCCCACCAACCCGAACATGATCGTGACCGTCAGCGACACCGGCACCAGCACCAGCACGATGGACACGCCGATGCCAAAGACGATGGTGGCGCCATTGTCCGCCCGCTCGATGCTGTCCTGCATGGAGCGGATGCGCTGGAGCAGCACGGACTTGGCCAGCGGGCCGGCGTTGAGGGCGTCGAGCTTGATGCCGCCGGGAAACACCGAGTTCATGCCGATCAGCGCCACCCAGTACGCGCGGATCACCAGGTGCAGCGCGAAGGTCAGCGCCAGCAGGATCAGCCCGCCGTAGCCGTAGGTGAACAGCATGCTGCACAGCATCAGCAGATCGCCCTGCAGGCGCGGCAGCAGGTAGGCGCCGCCGGCCATCATGGCCTGCGCGCCCTGGAACAGCGCGAATACGGTGGCGCCCGACAGCAGCAGCTCCATGTCCCAGGTGGGCGTGGTGCGCTTGGGGATGACGTTGGCGTCTTCCTGCGGAGTGTCTTGTTGGCTCATGGGGCTTCCCGGCGGTGGCCGCTAGGGTCGCAGACCGCACCGGCCGCCGACAAGCGGCCGGTGGTAGCATCGGCGCCTTCGAAATGCGGGGTCGGCTGGCGCGATGAAAAAACTGATCGGATGGCTGTTCGTCATCGTGCTGGTGGCCGTGGTCGGCAAGCAGCTGGCCACGGGCGAAGGCCCGCTGCCGCTGGGTGGCTCGTCGGCGGTTATGGTGAACCCGTATGCGCCCGGTTCGGCCCTGCACGCACAGCAGCAGGTGTTCGTGGACCGCTTCAACGCCGACCCGGACCTGCGCGCGCGCTTCGCCGGCACTTTCACCAGCAAGGGCCTGTACGCCGAACTCAACCGAGCCCTCAAGCGCGGCGCCCGCTCGCTCGACTCGGCGCAGCTGATGTCGCTGACCAAGGCCATGGCCGCCGTCATCCCGCGGCTGCCGCAGCAAAGCTGCGCCAAGCTGATCCGCCCGCGCGACGACTTCGACGAGGCGCTGGGCGCCGATTTTCGCGCCGCGCTCGAGCGCCTGCCGCCGCAGCACCACCGCAACTTCTGGGAGTTCTATCTGCAGGCGCTGAAGGCCGAAATCCAGGAGCTGCCGGAGAAGCCCATCGACCTGGCCGCCCGGGAACGCGCCCTGCTCGACCTCGGCGCGCGCTACCCCGGCCAGTTCGGGCAGCGCATTTCCGCGGTGTTCGCCAATCCGGTGGGCGCTTCCGACGAAGACGCCTGCTGGGCCATCAACACGCTCACCCACACCTCCACCCAGCTGGCGCCTGACAACGCCGAGCAGATGGCGCGCCTGCTCTGGGGCGGCGAATAGCCGATGCGGCCGGCTGCCGCCATCGGCATCGCGCTGGGCGTGGCCTGGGCAAGCCCGGTGACGCTGGCGGGGCTGCTGGCGGGCCTGGTGGCCTGGCCCTTCGGCGCGCGGCCGCGCTTCACCGACCATGCCCTGGTCTTCCACCATTTCCCCTGGGGCCCGGGCGGCGCACTGACGCTGGGCAACGTGATCCTGCACACCGGTGGCTCCATGGACGAGGTCACGCTGACCTACGCCTGCCGCGCCCGCCGCGGCACCGATGAGCACGTGCGGCTGGGCGACCACGAGCGTGCCCACGTGCTGCAGTACCTGGCGCTGGGGCCGCTGTTCCTGCCGCTTTACTTCGCCTGCGGCGGCATCCACCACGGCAACCGGTTCGAACAGGCGGCCGACCGCTACGCCCTCACGGGTCGCGGCTGGTGGCCATGGCCCCGCCCCGGGGCGCCGCCTGTTTGAGCTGGCTCAAGGCGGCGTGAAGGCCGGGTGTTAAACTGTGGCCACTCCCGAACCCGTTGGTGACGCCATGTTGGCCCTCGAATTCCCAGGCTGTGACCGCCTGCTGGCCATGATCGACCATGCCGTCGCCCTGGGCGACGACCACGCGGTCACCGAGCGCCTGCGCAACGGCCTGTCCGACGCCATCCGCGACGGCCAGATCCAGCTCCCCGGCTGCGTGCTCGAGCCGGTGGCCGACCACTATGCACGCCGCGAGCTTTACCGCTGCGAGGCCTCCGGCTACAGCGTGGTCGCCATGACCTGGGGCCCGGGCCAGGGCACGCCCATCCACGACCATTCCGGCCTGTGGTGCGTCGAGGGCATCTGGCACGGCCAGCTGGAGATCACCCAGTACGAGCTGCGCGAACAGGAGGGCGAGCGCTTCCACTTCGAACCGGTCGGCACGCACCTGGCCGGCGCTGGGTCGGCCGGCAGCCTGATCCCGCCGCACGAGTACCACACCATCCGCAATCCCAGCCGCGACGCCATCGCGGTGTCCCTGCACATCTACAAGCAGGCGCTGACCTGCTGCACGATGTTCCAGCCCGAGGGTGCCAGCTGGTATTCCAAGGCCGCCCGCGAGCTGGGCCTCGACGAGGCCGCCTGAGCTATAATCGCCGCGCAATGCCGGTGTGGCGGAATGGTAGACGCGGCGGACTCAAAATCCGCTTGTGGTGACACAGTGGAGGTTCGAGTCCTCTCACCGGTACCAAGAACGGGGTCAGGTTAACTTCTTTTCACTAACAGTCTGTTAGTGAAAAGAAGTTAACCTGCCCCGTTCCTGTTTATTGCCTGATTTTCTTGAAGATCGATCCGCCGCTGTCGACACCGTCTACCCGCATGCTGTTGCGGTCGTAACTCGGGACATACCCGGCCGGAAAATGCCCCGCGTCCAACGTTTCGTACTTTGAGGCTACCGACGAATCCCGGAAGAAATACTGCGTGAGATGAATGACCAGCACACCGCCGTCCCGAAGATACGAGTCGAGTTCCTGCACCTGCAGGTCGAATTTTTCGAAGGGATAAAGCTTCTTGAGGCTGGCCATGCGTTTTGTTTCCACGCCGCGGGGCGTACGTTGCAGCACAGCCATGCAGAAAATCAGGTCGAACGGACCCTGCTGGCTGATCGTCGCGGGATCCGACACGACAAAGGACATGCGACCGTCAACCGGCTGCTTCAGGCACAGCGCGAGACTTTCCGGATTGATCTCTGCGCCGACTATGTACGCATCCGGGAAATAGCGCCGCAGGCTGATGACTTCCTCGCCAGTTGAACAGCCGAAGGACAGGATCCTGATCGCTGGGCGATCTGCAAACAAGTCGCGACAGGCGGCGAATATCTGCGGGTAGCGGTCCATGCAGGTCAACGGCGTGGTCTGGTGCACGCGTTGCGGATCGGTCCATTTCAGAACCATCATCGCGCGGTAGCGCCGGTCGAATGCGAGCACCCAGCACCGGCGGACCACTCCGCGCGTGAAGTCCAGGCAGCGGATCCCCATTTTCATGGTTGCGCTCCCATTCTCGCGCTTGGCCCGCAATGTCCGTTTGATCGATGCGATGAGGGTCATGTTCCTGGGTATTTCAGGAAGCTGGCGATGGTGGGGCTGAAGCGGGCGATGTCGACAAGGAAGGCGTCGTGGCCCTGGGGCGAGGGCAGGGGGACGAACTGGCAGTCGGCGCCGCCGGCGCGCAGGCCCTGCGCCACCTGTTCCTGCTGCTGCAGGGGGAACAGGATGTCGGTGTGCACGCCGATGGCCATCGCGCGCTCGACGTGGATCGTGGCCAGGCCCTTCATCACGTCGCCGCCGCCGTATTCGGCCGCGTCGAACAGGTCCATCGACCGGCCCAGGTAGAGGTAGCAGTTGGGGTCGAAGCTGCGCACGAAGCGCTGCGCATGGCCTTCCAGGTAGCGCTCGACCTCGAATTCCTGGCCAAACAGGTCCTCGTCGCCGCGCAGCTCGCTGTCGAGCTTCACCCGGCCGAAGCGGCCGTCCCATTCCATCGCCGACCGATAGGTCACCACGCCCAGCTTGCGGGCGATGCGCATGCCGTTCTCGGGGTAGTGCGCGTCGTCGTAGTTGCCGCCGTTCCACTGCGGGTCCAGGCGGATCGCCTCGCGCTGCAGCGAACGGATGGCGATCGAGAACGGCAGCGCCTGCGCGCTGCCCGACACGTTGATGTGCGTGCGCGCCGCGCCCGGATGCAGCAGCAGGTAAGCCAGCGCGGTCATGCCGCCCATGGAGTTGCCGATGACGCAGGCCAGGCGCTCGATGCCCAGCGACTGCACCACCGCGTGCGCCGCCCGCGCGCCGTCCTCGATGGACAGGTCCGGGAAGGCCAGGCGGTAGGGTTCGCCCGTGCCCGGGTTCACCGACGCTGCGCCGGTGGATCCCTTGCAGCTGCCCAGCGAGTTCACGCAGATGACGAACCAGCGGTTGGTGTCGATGGCTTTGCCGGGCCCCAGCATGGCCTCCCACCAGCCCGACTCCGGGTTGCCCGGGTTCGACGCCGCGTGCGCGTTGGGCGACAGGCCGGTGAGGACCAGGATGGCGTTGTCACCCGCGGCATTGAGCTCGCCCCAGGTCTCGAACGCCATTCGCGCACCGTGCAGTTCGCCGCCGCGCTTGAACGCGAACGGTGAGGGAAGCGCGACGAAGCGCGTGCCAGGCGCGATGGTTTCGGTCACGGATGCACCCGGTCGATGACCAGGGTGAAGCGCGCGCCGTCTGCCACGTCCACCACCTGGCCTTCGGCCTCGAGGTCGCCCGCGGCCGCGGCGGCGTCACCGGACTTGGAGATGCGCGCCATCAGGCGCACCTGCTTTTGCATCGAAAGCTTCTGCGCAGGCATCAGCCCATCGGCGTCCGACAGGCCCAGCGTGACCGGGAAGCCGGTGGCCGCCAGGCGCTTGACGGCCACGGGCAGGCCGGCGCCATCCACCGTGCGGGCGAACACGAACAGCGTATCGCCGGCGGCCAGCTGCGAGGCGAGGTCGGGCGACAGTTCGATGGTGAGCTCCAGCGTCGGCGTCGGGCCGGCCGCGGGCAGGTCCTGCACCGGCGGCAGGCCCGCCTGTTCGCGCGCCTGCGCCAGCTGCGGCGCCAGCGCCTGTGCGGTGGCGCCGTCCACCAGCGGCAGCAACTGCTCCCACACCTTCACCGCTTCCGCCGGTTGGCCCGCCTGCAGGCGCTGCGCGCCGAGGTAGAACAGGCCACGCTGGTGCGTCGGCTGACCAGCGACCACTCGTTCCAGCAGCGCGACGGCGCCGGCGGGGAAGCGGCCATCGGGCGCGGCGCGCATCTGCGCGTCGGCGTATTCCACCATCAGGTCGGGCTCGTTGGGCAGCAGCGCGTGTGCCTTGGCGAACGCATCGCGCGCCTCGGGCCAGCGCTGCTGGGCCATGCGGCTGCGGCCGAGCAGCACCCAGCCTTCAACGCTGCCGGGTTCGTCGGCCAGGCGGCGCTCGAGCTGCACGATGGCGTCGTCGAGCGTCTCGGGCACTTTCACGTTCACCGGGTCGAGCGCGGCCGGCACGCCCAGCATCGCGTACACGCCGAACGCGGCCAGCGGCAGCGCCACCGCCAACACCAGCGCAGTGCCGCGTGCCTGGCGCCACAGCGGCGGCAGCGCAAAGGCCAGCGCGAGGGCCACGAGCACCAGCGAGGCGAGCACGAAGGTCGTCATCACCACTCCTGGCTGTCTTCGGTCGGCGGCGCCGAGGGCGCGCTGCCGGCGCGCTTGCGCACCACCACCACCAGCACCACCGCACCGCCCAGCAGGATCAGGCCCGGGCCGAACCACAGCAGCCAGGTGGACGGCCGCACGGGCGGGCTGTAGAGCACGAAATCGCTGTAGCGGGCGACCAGGTAGTCCTTGATCTCGCGGTCGGTCTTGCCCTCGCGCATCAGCGTCAGCACCTGCATCCGCAGGTCGTGGGCGATCTGGGCGTTGGAGTCGGCCAGCGACTGGTTCTGGCACATCACGCAGCGCAGCTCGGCCGAAAGCGCGCGGAAGCGCGCCTCTTCGGCGGCGTCGGTGAACTTGATCGGTTCCAGCGCCGACGCGGCGGCCGAGGCCAGCAGCAGCAGCACCAGCAGCAGGCGCTTCACTTGAGCTTCTCCAGTTCGGGCAGCAGTTGGTCGCGCACCACCTCGGGCGTGATCGGGCCGACGAACTTCCAGCGCACCACGCCCCGGGCGTCCACCAGGAACGATTCGGGCGCGCCGTAGATGCCCCAGTCGAGCGCGGCGCGGCCTGCTTCGTCGGCGATCACCAGGTCATAGGGATTGCCGAACTGCTCCAGCCAGCGCTGCGCGTCCTCGGGCGTGTCCTTGTAGTCGTAGCCGATCACGCGCACGGCGCCCGTGGCCGCCAGGTCGGTGATGACGGGGTGTTCGTCGCGGCAGGCCGGGCACCAGCTGCCCCAGACGTTGAGCAGGTAGGGCTGGCCCAGCAGGTCGGCGTTGGAGACCAGGCGCGACGGCTCACCCAGCACCGGCAGCGAGAACGCCGGCGCCGGCTTGCCGATCAGCGGCGAAGGAATCGCGCTGGTGTCCTTGCCCGAATTGCGCAGCACGCCGGCCGCCAGCAGCGCGGCCAGCGCAAGGAAGGCGAACAGCGGCAGCAGGCGCTTGATCACGGGTCGGCCACCGGGCGGCGGAAGCGCTTGTCAAACGCCACCACGAACCCGCCGATCGCCATCATCAGCGCGCCCAGCCAGATCAGCCGGATGTAGGGCTTCACGTACAGGCGCAGCGCCCAGCCGCCGGTCTGGTCGATCGGTTCGCCCAGCGCCACGTACAGGTCGCGCGACAGCGAGCCATCCAGCGCGGCCTCGGTCATCACCTGGCCGCCGGCCTTGTAGGCGCGCTTCTCGGGATGCAGCACCGCCACCGGTTCGCCATCGCGGAACACGCGCACGGTGCCGCGGTCTGCCAGGTAGTTGGGGCCGGGGTGTTTTTCCACGCCGTCGAACGCGAAGTCGTAGCCGCGCAGCTCGAACTGGTCGCCGGCGCGCGCCGCGACGTCGCGCTCGATGCTGGTGGATTCGGTGATGAACACGCCGGCCACGAACACCGCCACGCCCGCATGCGCGAACATCATGCCGACCATCTCGGCGGTGAAGCGGCTGCCCGGGCTGCGCAGGCGCTGCCAGGCGAAGCGCGCCGTGCCCGCCACGATCCACACGGCGCCGGCGACGCCGAACGCGGTCTTGGCCGTGCCCTGGGGCCAGGCGAAGAACGCGATCACGCCCACCGCCGCCGCCAGCGCTGCCCACGGCGCCAGCCAGCGCAGCGGCTGCGAAAGGTCCTCGCGCTGCCAGCGCACCAGCGGCCCGAACGGCAACAGGAGCACCAGCGGCGCCATCAGCAGGATGAACAGCAGGCCGAAGTAGGGCGGCCCGACCGAAATCTTGCCCAGGTCCAGCGCCTCGGCCAGCAGCGGGTACAGCGTGCCCAGCAAAATCATCGCCGCCGAAGCGGTGAGCAGCAGGTTGTTGGCCAGCAGGAAGGTTTCGCGCGACGTGGCCGCGAACGGCTGGCCCGTTTCCACCTTCGGTGCACGGATGGCGTAGAGCAGCAGCGAGCCACCCACCACCAGCGCCAGGAACACCAGGATGAACATGCCGCGCTCGGGGTCGGAAGCGAACGCGTGCACCGACGTCAGCACGCCCGAGCGCACCAGGAACGTGCCCAGCAGCGACAGCGAGAACGCCGCGATCGCCAGCAGCATCGTCCAGCCGCGGAAGTTGCCGCGCTTTTCGGTCACGGCCTGCGAATGCACCAGTGCCGCGCCCACCAGCCAGGGCATGAAGCTGGCGTTCTCCACCGGGTCCCAGAACCACCAGCCGCCCCAGCCCAGCTCGTAATAGGCCCAGAAGCTGCCCAGCGCGATGCCCAGCGTGAGGAAGGCCCAGGCCACGTTGGTCCACGGCCGCGACCAGCGCACCCACTGCGCGTCCACCTTGCCGTCGATCAAGGCCGCCACCGCGAACGCGAACGCCACCGCAAAGCCCACGTAGCCGATGTAGAGCAGCGGCGGGTGGAAGATCATGCCCACGTCCTGCAGCAGCGGGTTCATGTCGCGGCCTTCGGCCACGCCCGGCAGGATGCGCGCAAACGGATTGGACGTGAACAGCGTGAACGCCAGGAAGCCCAGCGCGATCATGCCCATCACCGCCAGCACGCGCGCCACCACCGGCGCCGGCAGGGCCTTCGAGAAGCGCGCCACCAGCGCCGTCCACACCGCCAGCATCAGCACCCACAGCAGCAGCGAGCCTTCGTGCGCACTCCACACCGCGGTGAACTGGTACGCCAGCGGCAGCAGCGTGTTGGAGTTGGTGGCCACGTAGGCCACCGAGAAATCATGGTCGAGGAAGGCCCACGTCAGCAGGCCGTAGGCCACGGCGATCATCAGCAGTTGGGCATAGGCCAGCGGCCGCGCCGTCGCCATCCACGGGCCGTGGTTGCGGTGCGCGCCCAGCAGCGGCAGCACGGACAGCGCCAGCGCCAGCATCAGCGCCAGCGCCAGGCTCACCAATCCCAGTTCGGGCAGCACTCAGTAGCCTCCCGGCTTGGCGGCGCCGGCGCCGGCTTCGCCCTCGGCGGGCACCTTGTGCTTCACGTGCGCCTTGCCCATGGCTTCGGCTACTTCGCGCGGCATGTATTCCTCGTCGTGCTTGGCCAGAATCTGGGTGGCGACGAACTCGTCGCCGTCGCGGCGACCGGTGGCGATCACCGCCTGGTTCTCGCGGAACAGGTCGGGCAAGATGCCCTCGTAGTGCGTGGTCATCACCGCGTCGCCGTCGGTGACGCCGAAGCTCACCTTCAGCGTGCCGTCCTCGCGCTTGAGCGAGTCCTTGGCCACCATGCCGCCAAGCCGGAACACGGCCTGGTCGGCGGCTTCGCCGCCGTACACCTGGCTGGGCGTGTAGAGGTAGGTGATGTTTTCGCGCAGCGCCAGCGTCACCAGCGCGGCGGCGACGCCCGAGGCGGCCACCAGGGCGAGGATCAGCAACAGCCGGCGTTTGCGGGCGGGATTCATGCGGGGGTTCCAGGGGAGCGGGCGGCGTCGCGCTTGGCGCGCAGGACGATGTTGCGGCGGGCGCGGGCCAGGCGCAGGCGCGGCACCAGGAAGTCCCAGGCCAGGAAGGCGGCGAACACGGCGTAGGCGCCGATGACGTACTCGCGATAGCTCATCGCGGCACCCCGGCGGACGCGCGCGCCCAGTCCTTGCCGGCCTCGCGCTCGAGGTTGTCGGCCCGGGCGCGCTGCAGCAGCGAGCCCACGAACCAGAACTTGGTGGCCAGCACCATCACCCACAGCGGCCACATCATCGAGGCGTCCATGGTGGACTCGCCGAACAGCTTGATGGTGGCGCCCTGGTGCAGCGAGTTCCACCAGGTGACCGAGTAGCGGATCACCGGCAGCAGCACCACCCCGACGATGGCCAGGAAGCCCGCGGCGCGCGCCGCGGCGCGGCGATCTTCGATGGCGGCGTTCAGGCCGATCACGCCCAGGTACAGGAACAGCAGAACCAGTTCCGAGGTCAGGCGCGGGTCCCAATCCCACCAGGTGCCCCACATCGGCTTGCCCCAGATCGAACCGGTGGCCAGCGTGACCGCCGTGAACAGCGCGCCGATCGGCGCACAGGCCATCGCCAGCACCTCGCACAGCTTGATGTGCCAGACCAGCGCGATGGCGGCATAGAAGGCCATCAGCGCGTACACGAACAGGCTCATCCACGCCGCCGGCACGTGGATGTAAAGGATGCGGAAGCTGTCGCCCTGCTGGTAGTCGGCCGGCACCACGAACAGCGCGCCGTAAAGACCAATGGCCATGGTCACCAGCGCCAGCGCGAAACCGACGGGCACCCAGCGCGCGGCGAAGCGGTCGAAGACGGGGGGCGATCCGAGTTGGTGGAACCAGAGCAGGACAGGATTCACGGGTTCTTTGCCGGGAAAATCAATTCAGGGCGATCCGGATCGCCGCGGCGGCGGCGAGCGGGGCGAGCACCAGGGCCAGCGCCAGGCCGGCGCCGAGCAGCAGCAGCGCGCCGACCCAGGGCAGGCCTTGCGCCGCGGCCATCACGCTGCCGGCCCCGAACACCAGGACAGGCAGGAACAAGGGCAGCGCCAGCAGGGCCAAAAGCATACCAGAGCGACGTATTCCGACCGTCAATGCCGCCACCACCGCGCCCATCAGGCTCAGCAGCGGCGTGCCCAGCAGCAGCGACGCCATCAGCACCGGCAACAGATCGTCGGGAAGGAACAAAAGTTCCGCCAGCAGCGGCGTGACCACCACCAGCGGCAGCGAGGCGGTGAGCCAATGCACCAACACGCGCACCGCCAGCAGCCAGGCCAGCGGCACGGGCGCCAGCAGCATCTGCTCCAGGCTGCCGTCCTCGACGTCGCTGCGGTACAGCGTGTCCAGGGTAAGCAGGCTGGCCAGCAGCACCGCCACCCACAGCACGCCGGGTGCGATGCGCGCCAGTTGCTCCGGGTCGGCTCCCAGCGCCAGCGGGAACAGGGCCACCACCATCAGCGCGAACAGCAGGGGCTGCGCCGCATCGCCGCGCCGGCGCCAGACCAGGCGCAGGTCGCGCAGGCCCTGGGCGCGGGCGGCTGCCAGCAGCGACGGTGCGCTCATCCCGGGCTCCGCGCGGCGGCCAGGGTAAGCGTGCGCACCGGTACCGGCGGCGCGGCGTAGGCGCCATGGGTGGTGAGCAGCACCGAGCCGCCTTCGGCCACGTGGCCCTGGATCAGCCGGTTCACCAGCGCGATGCCGTCCAGGTCGAGGTTGGCGTAGGGCTCGTCCAGCAGCCACAGCGGGGAGCCCTGGAGGCGCAGGCGGGCCAGGGCCAGGCGTTTGTTCTGGCCGGCCGACAGGCGCCTGGCCGGGGTGTCTTCGTGGCCCGCCAGGCCCACCTCCGCCAGCGCCGCCTCGATCCCGGGCCCGCCGCCGCCCTGGATGGCCTGGCTGAACGCGAGGTTTTCCAGCGCCCCCAGGTCGGCCTTGTGGCCGGGCAGATGGCCCAGGTAGGCACTTCCCCGGGCCAGGTGGCTGAGGTCCACGGGCCGGCCCATCAGCGCGACTTCGCCGGTGCTGGCGGCCAGCAGGCCGGCCAGGACGCGCAGCAGGGTGGTCTTGCCGGCGCCGTTGCCGCCCAGCACCAGCAGGGCTTCCCCGGGCGCCAGGCTGAAGTCCAGCGGGCCGAAGACCGACTCTTCGTTCCGGGAAAAACCCAGGCCCCGGGCTTCCAGGAGCGGCACATTGGCAGCGGGAGGGGGTGTCATCAGGCCGCCATGCTACCCAGTGACGCTGCGCAGCGTCCACGCAGCGATAACGAATCGCCAACGAGGCAACCCCCGCTGGCTTTCCGATTCCGCACACCCAGTTCACAAAATAAAACCGTGTCCTGGGTCACGGTACCGTTGTCATTGAAGCCCGCCTGCGTGAGAATCGGGCGGCTAAACTTCCCCTCAGGATCGACCAGACATGCGTGCAACCCCCTTGATGCTCGCCATCGCCCTCGGGCTTGGCATTCCGGCCAGCGGCAGTTCGGCAGCCGCGCCGGCGCGTGATGCGGTCCAGAAGGCGGAGCGCCTCAACACCTACATCGTGGTGTTCGACGAGCCGGCCGCCGCGCGCTTCCGCGGCTTCGCCGCCACCGACAAGACCCGCCCGCGCCTGGCCGCCAGCAGCGCCGCCGCCACCGGGAAGAAGCAGTTCGACGCGCGCAGCCCGGCCGCCGTGGCCTATGTGGAATACCTTTCCGACCTGCGCCGCGTGCGCATGGCCGATGCCTCGCAGCGCATCGGCCGCCCGCTGGTGCCGATGTTCACCTACGCGCACGCCATGAACGGCGTCGCGCTCAAGCTCACCGCCGCCGAAGCCGGCGCCATTGCCGCGATGCCGGGCGTGAAGGCCATCGCGCCCGAGTTCATCCGCTACCTGCAGACCAACATCGGGCCGCAGTGGATCAAGGCCGACCTGGTCTGGAACGGCACCGCCACCGGCGTGCAGAACCGCGGTGAAGGCGTCATCGTCGGCGTGATCGACAGCGGCATCAACCGCACCCACGCCTCGTTCAGCGGCGCCGGCGTCACCATCCCGCCGGGCGGCTTGCGCGGCTACTGCATCAGCACGCCCTCGGCCTGCAACACCAAGCTGATCGGCCTGTACGACTTCACCACGGCCACCACCAACGGCTTCGCCGACCCGGTGGACACCGACGGCCATGGCACGCACACCGCCAGCACGGCAGCCGGCGCGCCGTTCAGCATCTACAGCGGCGTCGCGCCGCGCGCCAACATCATTGCCTACAAGGCCTGCCCGGGCGACACCTGCACCGGCAGCGCGCTGATCGCTTCCATCAACCAGGCCGTGGTGGATGGCGTGGACGTCATCAACTACTCCATCGGCAGCGGCCCGGAAGATCCCTGGATCGCGGTCGGCTCGGCCGGCACCGATGACGCCGAGGCATTCCTCTCGGCGCGCGAAGCCGGCATCGTGGTCGCGGTCTCGGCCGGCAACGACGGTCCGCTCGAAGGCACGGTTGGCAACCCCTCCAACTCCCCGTGGGTGATGTCGGTGGCGGCCGCCACCCACAACGGCGGTGGCGTCGGCAGCGGCGATCGCCTGGCCAGCTTCAGCGGCCGCGGTCCGGTCATCCCGCTGGGCATCATCAAGCCCGACGTCACCGCGCCGGGCGTCAGCATCATCGCCGCGGGCCTGACGGGCCCGACCAGCACCGCCGTCCTCAGCGGCACCTCGATGTCGGCGCCGCACGTGGCGGGCGCCGCGGCGCTGGTGCAGGCGTCCAACCCGGCGTTTGGCGCCGATGAGATCATCTCCGCGCTCACGCTGACGGCGCGCGCGTCGGTCACCAAGAACGGCCAGCCGACCACGCCGCACGACTCGGGTGCCGGCACGGTGGACGTCTCGCTGGCCGTGAAAGCGGGCCTGTACCTGGACGTGCCGGCGAACGGCTTCAACACGCCGCGCGCCAACCCGTATAACGGCGGTGCGCAGAACATCAACCTGCCGACCATCGGCCACGCCGCCTGCTTCCGAAGCTGCGTCGTGACCCGCACGTTCAAGCAGATGCCGGGTGCGCCCGTGGGCGCCAACTACACGGTGCAGGTCTCGGTGCCGGCCGGCACCACGGTCACGCCCAACGTCTCTTCCTTCAACAGCAGCGCCGCCGGCCAGGCGATCAACTTCACCATCAACGTGGATTCGCCGCAGGCCGTGGGCCAGTGGATCTATGGCTCGGTAACCTTGGTCAACAACGCCGGCGACGGCCGCCCGAACCTGAAGCTGCCGCTGGCCGTGTTCGCCACGCCGTTCTCCAGCGAGGCCGCCGCCAACGCCCTGTCGGCGGTGAACCGCACCGTGTCGCGCGAGCGCGATTCCTTCGACATCGACGTGTCCGGCCTGGTGCCGTTGCCCGGTGCGCAGTTCGCGACCACCGGCCTGGTCACCCCGACCAGCACGACCGAGACCATCGTCGTCGACTCAAGCCCGAGCGACGCCTACGACAACGTCAATGGCAACTACATCCGCCTGCTCACTGTCCCGGCCACGCCGGGCGGCGGCCAGCCGGTGCGCTACCGCGTCCGTGCCAGCACGACGGCGGCGTCCCCCGACATCGACCTGTTCGTCGGCCGCGACTCCAACGGCAACGGCTTGCCCAGTGCCGGCGAAGAACAGTGCACCTCGTTGTCCGGCGGCTCGGATGAACTGTGCGAACTTTCGGTCGTCAGCGAACCCTCGCCGGTGCAGTACTGGGTGATGGTGCAGAACTTCAGCGGTCCCGGCACCGGCGTGAAGGTGGACTCCCTGGTCGTGCCGCTGCAGGCGGTGGATTCGCGCTCCCTGGTGGCCACTGGCCCAGGCAGTGTCGCCGAGAGCGCCGCGTTCAAGATCCGCGTGGCCTACGATGACCCGTCCATGACCAACGGGGCCCAGCGCTTCGGCTACGTGTTCATCAAGTCCGGCCCGGGCGACGGCGCCGCGGTGCTGGTGCCGGTCACCTTGACCCGGAACGGCAGCACGTTCGAACCGTTCGCGCTGGCCAACGGCACGGGCCGCGCGGTCACGCTGCCCAACGGCACCAAGCATGAGCGGCTTTATTTCGACGTGCCGCCGCATGCCACCTCGGTGCAGTTCACCACCACCGGCAGCTCGGGCAACGTGGACCTTTACGTGGCGCGGGTCGCCTCGCCGACCGGTCCGACGATCGCCGCGGCTCCGGCCGACGCCAACAACGCCGCCCTGCGTGCGTTCACGGTCGCTGGCAACGAGACCGTCACGGTGTCGGGTGCCAACCTGCAGCCGGGCCGCTGGTACGTGGTGCCGGTGAACAACAGCGGCGCCTCCGCCGCCACCACCGTCACCGCCACGGTTACCGCGCAGGGCGCCCGCCCCGGCTTCCTCTCGGGCCAGTACGTCAACGTCGCCCGCGACGGCCACGGCATCTTCGTGGACTTCGCCGGCCCCCAGGGCGCCCCCGACCAGTGGGTGACCGTCTGGTACACCTACCTAGAGGACAACACCCCGACCTGGTACTACTCGCAGGGCGCCGCGCCGACCGCCGCCGGCATCTGGAAGGCCGAGCTGTTCCGCGTTACCTGGGACGGTGATTCCACCCACGCGGTGGACGTGGGCGACGTGATCATCACCGAGACCGGCACGCAGTCGATGACGTTCAACTTCAACCTCGACGGCAGGAGCGGCTTCGAGAACATGGCGCGCGTCGGCGGCGGCAGCTGCCCGTCGTTCAACGCCCAGAACCTCGACGTGAGCGGCCACTGGTTCTCGCCCAGCCTGTCGGGCTTCGGCTACACGTACCTGGCGGCCGGCGGTTCGAACCCGCAGGAAGTCTTCATCCCGTACGTCTATGACGGCAACGGCTTCCCGCGCTGGCTTTACGGCCAGAAGGCCTTCGACGGCGCCACCAGCGGCTTCAACCTGCAGTGGTTCTCCGGCTTCTCGCCGCTGGCGCCCCCGGTCGGCCTGACCGGCACCGCGGCCGGCACCGGCACACGCACGCTGGCCACCAACAACGTGACCAACATGTCGGTGAACGCCACCTTCGGCGGCGCCCTCACCGGCAGCTGGCTGCAGAACCGCGCCGTGAGCCAGCTGTCGCAGCGCAAGAACTGCCAGTAAGCCGCGTCGAGGAGTGAAAAAGGGGGCCCTTCGGGGCCCCTTTTTTTGTGACGGAGTTCGCATTTTTCGTCGTTGTCATTCCCAGGCGCGTACGTGAGAATCACGGCGTCGACTTCTTACCCTCCCCCCGGCAGGAAATGATCATGCGGGCTGCTCCCCTGATGCTGGCCATCGCGCTTGGCCTGGTTCCCTCCATCGGCAGTGCGAAGGCCGACGTCCCCCAGGATTCCGCCACCCGCGCGCAGGACCTGCGCACCTACCTCGTGGTGTTCGACGAGCCGGCCGCCGCGCGCTTCCGCGGCTTCGACCCCGGCGACAAGCAGCGGCCCCGGCTCGCGGCCACCAGCCCCGTGGCCACGGGTGCCCGCAAGTACCTTTCGCGGAGCGTCGAGGCCCGGGCCTACCTTGCCTATCTCGACGAACTTCGCCGCACGCGGCTTGCCGACGCCGCCTCGCGCCTGGGCCGTCCGCTGCAGCCGCGCTACACCTACACGCATGCGATGAACGGCATGGCCGTCGAACTGACCGCGGCCGAGGCGGGTCGCGTGGCCACGGTGCCGGGGGTGCGCAGCGTGTCGCGCGATTTCACCCGCTTCCTGCAGACCGACCGCGGCCCGCAGTGGATCAAGGCCGACCAGGTCTGGAACGGCACCGCCACCGGCGTGCCGAACCGGGGCGAAGGCGTCGTCGTCGGCGTGGTGGACAGCGGCATCAACCGCGCGCACTCGGCCTTCGCCGGCACCGGCATCACCAACCCGCTCAGCGGCTTCCGCGGGTACTGTGTATCCACGCCCGCGGCCTGCAATGCCAAGCTGGTCGGCCTGTGGGACTTCACCACCAGCGCCAGCGGAACCACCACCGACCCGGTGGACGTCGATGGCCACGGCACGCACATCGCCAGCACCGCGGTGGGCAATGCGTTCGTGCGTTCGGCGGTGACCTACAGCGGTGTCGCTCCGCGCGCCAACCTCATTGTCTACAAGGCCTGCCCGGATACCGTATGCGAAGGCAGCGCCCTGGTGGCCTCGATCAACCAGGCCGTGGCCGATGGCGTGGACGTCCTGAACTACTCCATCGGCGGCCCGCCGGTGGACCCGTGGCTTGCCGTGGGCGGCGCCATCAACGACGACAGTGAGGCCTTCCTGGCCGCGCGCGAGGCCGGCATCGTGGTCGCCGCCGCGGCGGGCGACGAGGGCCCGGCACCGGGCACGCACGGCACGCCGGCCAACTCGCCCTGGGTGCTCGCCGTCGCGGCGGCGACCCACGACCGCGTCGGCGCCGGCGATCGCCTCGACGGCTTCAGCGGCCGTGGTCCGGTGCTTCCGCTGGGCGTGACCAAGCCCGACCTCACCGCGCCGGGCGTGTCCATCATTGCCGCCGGGCGCACGCTCGGTGACCCGGTGAGCGTCGCCACGTTCAGCGGCACTTCCACGGCCACTCCGCACGTCGCCGGCGCCGCGGCGCTGGTGCGTTCGGTCTTGCCGACCGCCAACGCCAGCGCAGTCGTCTCCGCGCTGATGCTCACCGCCCGCGCTTCCATCACCGAGGCGGGCGCCGCCACCACGCCGCACCAGCAGGGCGCCGGCATGGTGGACGTGGCCAAAGCCGTGAAGGCCGGCGTGTACCTGGACGTGGCGCCGGGCGCGTTCGCGCTGCCTGTGGTGAGCCCCTACACCGGCGGCGCGGAAGGCCTGAACCTGCCGACCATCAGCCATGGCGCCTGCTACCGCAGCTGCGTTGTTACCCGCACCTTCAAGCTGATGCCGGGCGCCAATGCCGCCTCGTACACCATCAGCGCCACGATGGACGCGCCGGGCGCGCAGCTGCAGCACAACGTGAACGCCTTCTCGTCCAGCGCGGGCGGGCAGGTGGTGGTGTTCACCGCGAACGTGGATTCGCCGGCGCTGGTGGGCAAGTGGGTTTACGGCCGCGTCACGCTCACCAACACCTCCGGCGACGGGCGGCCGAACCTGGTGCTGCCGGTGTCGGTGTACGTGTCGCCGTTCGCCACCCAAGCCTCGCAGAATGCGCTGTCGGACATCACGCGCACGGTGTCGCGTGAGCGCGACTATTTCGACGTCGACGTCAGTGACGTCGTGGCGATGCCCGGCGCCCGCTTCGTGGCGACGCCGCTGGTGGCCCCGGTGGTCACCAGCCAAGCCATCGCCGCGGGTGCCCGCCAGGTGCGCCTGG
>JANOJQ010000204.1:0-2815 GCA_031418815.1 Lysobacteraceae bacterium | reverse complement strand
GGCGACCTGCGCCGTCGCCCCTGCGCCGGCCAACGACCAGGCGGCCACCGCGGCCAGTGCGGTCCAGGCGGCGTAGGCAAGGCAAACCTGGACGTGGCTGCAGCCGCTGAGCACGGCACGCTGGTAGAGGTGCTCGCGGTGCGCCAGCCAGAATCTTTCGCCACGACGAAGCCGACGCAGCAGCGTCAGGCCGGAGTCGGCGATCATTGCGGAAGGCAGCAGGAAAAGGGCCCAGGCCGGGCCGCCCCCGCCGCCCGCCATCAGCAGCATCGCCGCGACCGCATAGCCCAGCGCGAAGCTGCCCACGTCGCCCAGGAACAGCCGGGCCACGGGCACGTTGAACGGCAGGAAGCCCAGGCAAGCCACCGCCGTCGCCAGCCCGAGCCAACCGGCCGGTGACGACACCCCGCAGATCAGCAGGGTTGCCGCGCCCACCAGCAGCGCCTGGCTGGCCGCCAGGCCGTTGCTGCCGTCCATGAAGTTCCAGGCGTTCACCAGCGCCACGGCCAGCGCCCAGGCCAACGCGATGCCGGCGAAGGTGCCCAGGACATCCGGGGCCAGCGGCCAGGCAAGGGCCAGCGGCAGCGCGCCCACCGACTGCAGCCCTAATTTTGGCAAGGCCGGCAAGGGCCGCAGATCGTCGATCAGCCCGGCGCCGGCAGTCACCAGCAGGCCTACGGCGACCAACGCCCCGCCCTCGCCCAAACCCGGCGCCGCCATCAACAGCACGGCCGCGATCGCCACGCCGCCGCCGCGCGGCGTCGGTGCATCGTGCAGCCGGCGCTCGCCCGGCAGGTCCAACCAGTGCCGCCTCAGCGCATTGCGGCGCCAGGCTCCGGCCAGGGTGATCGAAGCCAGGAAGCCCAGCGTCGCGAACAGCCAGGGCGAAACGCTCCAGCCGGGAATCACTCGCTCACCGCGCCATGCACCGGCTTGATGCTGCCCCAGGACTTGCAGCCCGGGCACTGCCAGTGGTGCGCGCGGGCACTGAAGCCGCAGCGCTGGCAGCGATAGCCCGGCGTGCGCACCACCAACTGGTCGGTGATCTGCTTGAGCGTCTTGAGCGTGCCGGCGGGATCATTGCTCAGGTCCTTCAGGCTCAGGTCGATGTAAGCCGCCTCGCCCCGCACCGAGGGGCGCTGCTGCAGCTGGCGCGACAGGAACTCGAGCGCGGGCGCGTGGCCCTCCTCGCGTTCGATCAGGCGGGTCAGCGCCAGCACCGGCGACACGCCCGGATAGTGCTCGATCATTTCCATCAGGAAGCCGCGCGCCCGCGCGCCATCACCGCGGCGCTCATAGCAGCGCAGCAGTGGCTCGAGGATGTCGGGCAGGAACTCGATGTCGTGGCGCGCCACGCGCTCGAAGGCGCGGATGGCGGCGGCGTCATTGCTGTCGGCCAGCTCCAGTTGGCCCTCCACCAGGCCGGCGCGCACGGAGTGGCTGTCGGCCGCGTAGGCCTCGGCGACGTGGTGCCGGGATTGGCCGAAATCGCCCGCCAAACGGGCTTTTTCCGCCAACTCGCAGTGGTACTGCGCCACCAGCTTGCCCATGGGCTCGCCGCTGGCCGCTTCGAACTGCCGGGCATGCTCGATCGCCTTGCCCCAGTCGCGCTCGGCCTGGTAGATCGAGATCAGGTGGCGCAGGGCCTGCGGCGCCAGTACGCCCATGCGCACCAGGTCGGTGAACAGGGTTTCGGCGCGGTCCAGCAGGCCGGCGCGCATGTAGTCCTCGCCCAGGGCCAGCACGGCGCGGGTCTTCTGCTCGTCGCTGAGCCCGGCACGGCCGACCAGGCTCTGGTGCAGGCGTATGGCCCGGTCCACCTCGCCGCGACGGCGGAAAAGATGGCCCAGTGCGAACTGGGTCTCCACCGTATCCTTGTCCACCGCGGCGATCTGCAGGAAAACCTCGATGGCTTTGTCCTGCTGCTCGTTGAGCAGGTAGTTCAGGCCGCGGAAGTAGGTGTTGGACAAGCGGGAGACGCGCGCGCCACCGCGTCGCTCGCCGCCCCGGCTGCCGACAAGCCAGCCAGTGCCGGCGGCGATGGGCAGCAGCAGGAACAGCCACGCCAGCTCACTCATGGTGTTCCGGTGCCGACGGCTCGGCAGCCACCGGGAGGCGGCGCAGCTGGCGCCGGAGCGGCCAGACCACCGCGGCGGTCAGCACCAGGCCAGCCACGATCGCGCCCGAGAGCACGGCGGCCAGGAGGCTGGTGCCGAGGTTGGCTTGTTCGATGGTGAAAAAGCCCAGGTCGATGCTGACCGGCGTGCGGTTGAGCGCGCCGAACAGCACGCCGACGGCGACGAACAGCAGGGCGACGATGGCTTTGATCAGGCGCATCCGCGGAGCTTCCAGGGGCGGGTGGCGCCAAGCTTAGCCCAGCCGGGGCGGAAACTCAGGTTTCGGACGGCGCCGGGCTGGCGTTGACGCGATCGCGCAACTCCTTGCCGGGCTTGAAATGGGGAACGTACTTTCCGGGCAGAGCCACGGAATCGCCGGTCTTGGGATTGCGGCCCAGGCGCGGCGGACGGAAATGCAGGGAAAAACTGCCGAAGCCACGGATCTCGATGCGCTCGCCCTGGGTCAAGGCGCCGCTCATCATCTCGAGCAGGGTCTTGACGGCAAGATCGACATCGTCGGCCTTCAGGTGGGCCTGGCGACGCGACAGCACCTCGATCAGTTCGGACTTCGTCATGTCGGGGCGGGCCCTCGGACTCACTATCTGGGGAAAGTCGCGGGGGCCCGGGGAAGGCCCCCGGCCCCGCGCCCGACGGCGGGGGTAATCCCCCAGGGTGAGCAGTTCCCGCCGCACGGGCCC
>JANOJQ010000203.1:0-13049 GCA_031418815.1 Lysobacteraceae bacterium | reverse complement strand
TGAAGAAGTTACCGGTGCAGGCGCGACTCGGGCGGCACAGGATGGAGTGGGCCGCGTCGGCCATGATCTCCGGCTTGCGGCACCGCCGCATGGCCTCGTCGCCGCCAAGGAGGTTGCTGATGGCCGCGGTGGCGATGGCGGTGCGGGGCCACAGGCAGTTGAAGCCGATCCCCTTGTCCTTGAATTCCGCCGCCATCGCCCAGGCGTAGACCGACATCGAATACTTGGCGAGCGTGTAGGCCGGATGGTTGGCGAACCATTTGACGTCGAAATCGAGCGGCGGCGAGAGGTTCAGCACATGCGGGTTGGCGGCCTTCATGAGGTGCGGGATGCACTTCTGCGAGACGAGGTAGGTGCCGCGGCCGTTGATCTGGTGCATCAGGTCGTAGCGCTTGATTGGCGTCGCGAGCGTGCCGGTGAGGCTGATGGCGCTGGCGTTGTTCACCAGGATGTCGATGCCGCCGAAACGCGCGACGGTGGCGGCGACGGCGGCTTGCACCTGGTCTTCCTCGCGGATGTCGCACTGCAGGGCCAGGCCCTGGCCGCCGGCCGCGTCCACGGCCGCGGCGGCGGTGTGGATGGTGCCGGGCAGCTTGGGATTGGCCACGCCGGACTTGGCCGCGATGGCGACGTTGGCGCCGTCGCGGGCCGCGCGCAGGGCGATGGCCAGGCCAATGCCGCGTGAGGCGCCGGTGATGAAAAGGGTCTTGCCGCGCAGGTCGGACATGGCTGGCTCCTAAACTGTTGACGAAGTGTAAACCGGACGCCGTGAAGGCAAGCCTATAATCGCGCCCATGGATTCCGCCCGCCTGGAAGCACTCGTCAACTGGATCAGCCAGCACCCGATCCTGGCCGGCGCGGTGATCTTCCTGATTGCCTTCGGCGACGCGCTGGTGATCGTGGGCGTGGCGATCCCGGCCGTACCGCTGCTGTTCGCGGTCGGCACGCTGGTGGGCCTGGGCCACGTGGACGGCACCTATGCGCTGGTGTGCGCCGCGCTGGGCGCATTCCTCGGCGACGCCGTCAGCTATTGGGTCGGCCACCGCTACGGCCCTCAGCTGCGCCAGCGCTGGCCCTTCCACAAGCATCCGCAGTGGCTCGAGCGCGGCGAAACCACCTTCCGCCGGCACGGCATGAAGAGCATCGTGATGGCGCGCTACATCGGCGCCATCCGCCCGTTCGTGCCCGCCATCGCCGGCATGCTCAAGATGAAGCTGCGCCAGTACATGCCGGCCAGCGCGATGGCGGCGGTGATCTGGTCGGCCACTTTCCTGGCGCCGGGGTGGGTGTTCGGTACGTCCCTGGAGCTGGTGTCGGCCGTGGCTGAGCGGCTGGCGGTGGTGATCGCCGTGGTGCTGGGGCTGGTGGCGCTGATCTGGGCCACGGTCTTCTACCTCTGGCGCTGGCTGGGTGCGCACACCACCGGCATGATCGAACGCGCGCTGGCGTGGTCGCACCGGCATCCCGTGCTGGGCAAGTATTCCGAAGCGCTGATCGACCCCAACCGGCCCGAGTCGGCGTCGCTGCTGCTGCTGGGCGTGGTGCTGGTGGCGGCAGGCTGGGGCTTCTTCCACATCCTGATCTCGGTGGGCGGCGGCAGTGCGCCGTCGCAGCTCGACCTGTTGGTGCACCAGGCGATGTTCGGCCTGCGCAATCCCTTGGCCGACATTCCCATGGCCCTGCTGGCGACACTGGGCGACGCGGCGGTGCTGACGCCCGCGGTGCTGGGCGTGTTCGCCTGGCTGTGGTGGCGGCGTCGGCGCATTGCGGCGTGGCACTGGCTGGCGGCGCCGGCGTTCGGGCTGTTCCTCACCTTCATCCTCGGCTATGTGCTGGACATGCCCAAGCCCCCGGCCGCCACGGCCGTGCTGGGCTTCAGCTTCCCCTCGGCCACGGTGACGATGGCGACGGTGGTGTACGGCTTCTTCGCCGTATTGATTGCCCGCGAGCTTCCCGGCCGGCGCCGCGCCTGGCCCTATGTGGTCGCGGCACTGGCGGTGACGCTGCTGGGCTTCGCGCGCGTGTACCTGGGCGCGCACTGGCTCAGTGACGTCCTGGCCGGCATCCTGCTGGGCCTGCTGTGGGTCGCCGCGCTGGGCATCGCCTATCGCCGACGCATGGTGCGCTCGTTCTGGGTGCGGCCGACGGCCACCATCTTCTTCGTCGCCATCATCGGCATGGCCGCCTGGCACGGCAGCCGCAGCGCCGACAACCTGCTGGCGCGCTTCGACCCGCCGCTGATGCAGGCGCCGCTGTCGGCCGACGCGTGGTGGCGGTCGGACTGGCAGGCGGGCATGCCGGCCCGTCGCAACGAGCTGCACGGCCGCGATGCCTGGGCGCTGAACGTGCAGCTGGCCGGCCCGCTGGATTCACTGCGCGCACGCCTGCTGCTGTCGGGCTGGGAGAACTACCGCACCGGTGGCTGGACCGGGCTGCTGCAGACGCTGGACAAGAACATCACCGCCGAACAGCTGCCCGTGCTGCCGGCCACCCACCTGGGTCGCGCCGAGGTGCTGGTGATGGTGCGCCAGGGCGACACGCCCGGGCGCATGCAGGTGATCCGCCTGTGGGCGTCGCCGGTGCTGCTGCAGCCCGGCAACCAGCCGCTGTGGATCGGCACGGTGAAGGAGCTCCAGTTCACCAAGCGCCTGGACTTCTTCAGCTACTGGCAGGCGCAGCCGGGCGAGGACGCGCTGCTCGAGCCGCTGCAGCGCGACCTGCGTGGGTTGGATTCGGCGCTGGAAGCGCGCAAAGACGACGGCCAGCTCGTGCTGCGCCTGCGCAGCCGCGACCGCGCGGACTGACTATTCGTCCTGGAAGTCGGGCAGCCGCAGCACCAGCTGCTGCAGCCGCTCGTGCGGGCATTCCACCTGCAGCAGCCACTGGCGCTCCTGCGCCGACAGCGGCAGCCATTCGGCCAGGCGCCAGCCGACGTGGCCAGCCTCGGCCAGCGGGCCTTTGCCGACGCCTTCGTGCTCGATGCCGGCCTTGTCCAGGATGCGCGCCAACAGGGTGGACAGCAGCGCGTGCTCGGGACGCAGCGGCTGCGGCGGCTCGTCGTCGAGCCAGCGCACGTCGGCCACGACCAGGCCGTCGGCCTTCACCCGCGTGCGTTCGACGTGGAAGCGCCGGCGTCCCTGCACCGTGAGGCCCAGCAGGCCATCGTCGGTCATCGCGAAATCAACGATCGCCGCCTCGGTGCCCAGCGCCGCCGGGACGGCCGGCGCGCCGGCCTCGCGGCCCTCCAGGATCAGGCAGATGCCGAAGCCTTCGCCGCTGCGGCCGCAGCGCTTCACCAGGTCTAGGTAGCGCGGCTCGAAGATGCGCAGCCCCAGCGTGCCGCCCGGGAACAGCACCGACGACAGCGGGAACAGCGGCAGCTCGGTGGCCGCCACCTCAGCCGCCAAGACCGGCCAGGAAGCGGCGCGGCGCGCCCTCGAAGCCACCGTTGGACATGAACACCACGTGGTCGCCGTCGCGCGCACGCAGCGTGAGCGCGGCGATCAGCTCGTCCACGCCCGACACCGCCTGGCCTTCGCCACGCAGCGCCGACACCACGCTGCCCGCATCCCAGGCCAGTTCGGGACGGTGCAGGAACACCACGGCATCGGCCTCGCGCAGCGACGGCGCGATCTCCGCGGCGTGCGCGCCCAGGCGCATCGAATTGCTGCGCGGCTCCATCGCCACCAGGATGCGCGCGGCGACGCCGACGCGCGCGCGCAGGCCCTCCAGCGTGGTGCGGATCGCGGTGGGGTGGTGGGCGAAATCGTCGTACACGGTGACGCCGCGCGCCTGCCCGAGGTTTTCCATGCGCCGCTTCACGCTGACGAAATCGGCCAGCGCCGGGATCACCTTCGCCAGGTCCACGCCGACGGCATGGGCGGCCGCCAGCGCGGCCAGGCCGTTCATCACGTTGTGGCGGCCCGACAGGGTCCAGCGCACGTCGCCCACCACGGCGCCGCCGTGGCTCACTTCGAAGGCGGAACCGTCGTCGGCCAGCAGCCGCGCGCTCCAGTCGAAGCCGGCACCGATGCCGAAGCGTTCCACCGGCGTCCAGCAGCCCATGGCCAGCACTTCGGCCAGCGCCGCGTCTTCGCCGTTGACGATGAGGCGGCCGCGGCCCGGCACGATGCGCACCAGGTGGTGGAACTGGCGCTGGATCGCCGCCAGGTCCGGGAAGATGTCGGCGTGGTCGTATTCGAGGTTGTTGAGGATGGCCACCGTGGGCCGGTAGTGCACGAACTTGCTGCGCTTGTCGAAGAAGGCCGTGTCGTATTCGTCGGCCTCGACCACGAACTCGCGGCCGCTGCCCAGGCGCGCCGACACGCCGAAGTTCTCCGGCACGCCGCCGACCAGGAAGCCCGGGTCGCGGCCCGCGGCGTCCAGCAGGAAGGCCAGGATGGACGTGGTGGTGGTCTTGCCGTGCGTGCCCGCCACCGCCAGCGTTTCGCGGCCGGGCAGCACGTGCTCACTCAGCCACTGTGCGCCCGAGGTGTAGCGCAGGCCGGCGTCGAGCACGTGTTCGACCGCCGGGTTGCCGCGCGAGAGCGCGTTGCCCACCACCACCACGTCGGTGTCGGCGGCCAGGTGCGCGGCGCTGTAGCCGGCGTTGAGGGCGATGCCCAGCTGCTCGAGCTGGGTGGACATGGGCGGGTAGACGTTCTGGTCGGAGCCGTCGACGGCATGGCCGAGTTCGCGCGCCAGGGCGGCGACGCCGCCCATGAAAGTGCCGCAGATACCGAGGATATGGAGTTTCATGGGGCTCAGGATGGCAGGATCAGGGCGTGGCGGGAACCGGCGCCGGCACCAGCGCGAGCAGCAGCAGCGCTTCCGCCAGCAGCAGCGCCAGGGTCAGCAGGTAGGCGGCGGACACCGGGATTTCCAGCGCCTGGCGCCAGATCGCCGCGTTCACCCGCAGCTTCCAGAAGAAGGCGAACACCGCCGCCATCATCGCCACCAGGATCGAGGTCGGCGGGTTGTCGCTGCCCAGGTGCGGCTGCACCAGGAGCAGCAGCGGCATCGTCACCAGCGCGAACAGCGCTTCGGTGCCCGCCACCGCCAGCAGCGTCTGGGTGGTGCGGTTGGCCATGCCGCGCAAACGCAGCAGCGCCACGGTGGCACCGAACACGGTGGCCAGCGTCACCAGCGCGCGCGCCGCCAGCGCAGCCGGCGGCATGTCGTGGAAGGCCGCGAACGCGAGCTGCAGCCCCAGCAGGGCTGCGGCGAAGCCCATCACCGCGGGCGGCGACCACGGCAGGTCCTGCGGGCCACGCCGCAGCAGGCAGACTTCGAACACATCGCGCAGCAGCGCGGCCACGGCGGGCCGGCTCAGCCGATTTCGGGCGTCGGCGCCAGGGTGGCGATGATGCGCTGGAACACGTCGTCCATGCCGCCCACGCCGTCCACGCAGGCCAGGCGGCCCGTGTTGCGGTAGAAGTCCACCACCGGCGCGGTGGCGTCGTTGTACACCGTCAGGCGATGGCGCACGGCCTCGGGGCTGTCGTCGGCGCGACCTTCGGCCTGCGCGCGGCCGGCGAGGCGCGTGATCAGCAGTTCGGTGTCCACGTCCAGCTGCACCGCGATGTCCGCCGGCTGGCCCAGGCGGCCCAGCAGCGCGTCCAGGGCATTGGCCTGGGCCAGGTTGCGCGGGTAGCCATCGAGCACGAAGCCGTTGCCGGTGTCGCCGGCGGTCAGGCGCTCTTCGAGCATGCCCAGGACGATTTCGTCGGACACCAGGCCGCCCGATTCCATCACTACCTTGGCCTGCCGCCCCAGGTCGGTGCCGGCCTTGACCGCGGCGCGAAGCAGGTCGCCGGTGGAAATGTGCGGCACCTGCAGGTGTTCACGCAGGCGCGTGGCCTGCGTGCCCTTGCCCGATCCGGGCGCGCCAAGAAGTACCAGTCGCATTGGTTCAAGAACCCCTATAAACAAGGACGCACGGCGCCGTCGTCACCCCGTTTGGCTATAGTGGGGCCGCTGACTGGCCGTGCGGATGGGGAAAAGCTACTGGCCGGGCCGGTCCAAGTCAATTCAAAGGTCAGGAAACCATGGGCAAAGGAACGCTCCTCTACGCACAGTCCGGCGGTGTCACCGCCGTCATCAATGCCACCGCCGGCGCGGTCATCCAGGCCGCGCGGGCCCGCAAAGTGAAGGTTCTGGCGGCCCGCAACGGCATCCTGGGCGCCCTGCGCGAGGACCTGGTGGACACCTCGAAGGAGTCGGCTGCCGCCATCCGGGCGCTGGCCCACACCCCGGGCGGGGCCTTCGGGTCCTGCCGGTTCAAGCTCAAGTCGCTGCACGACGACCAGGACAGATACCAGCGCCTGCTGGACGTGTTCGACGCCCACGACGTGCGCTGGTTCCTCTACAACGGCGGCAACGATTCGGCCGACACCGCGCTCAAGCTGTCGGAAATGGCCCGGGTCACCGGCTACCCGCTGACCTGCATCGGCGTGCCCAAGACCGTGGACAACGACCTGGTGGTCACCGACACCTGCCCGGGCTTCGGTTCGGCGGCCAAGTACACGGCCGTGTCCGTGGCCGAGGCCGCGCTGGACGTGGCCGCCATGGCCGACACGTCCACCAAGGTCTTCGTGTACGAAGTGATGGGGCGCCACGCGGGCTGGCTGGCCGCGGCCGGCGGCCTGGCCGGCGCGGGCAAGGACGACGCGCCGCAGATCATCCTGTTCCCCGAGGTCGCCTACGACGAGGCGAAATTCCTGGCCCGCGTGCAGGCCGTGGTGAAGAAGGTGGGCTGGTGCGTGGTGGTGGTGTCGGAAGGCATCCGCCACGCCGACGGCCGCTTCGTCGCCGATGCCGGCGCCGGAAAGGACGCCTTCGGCCATTCGCAGCTCGGCGGCGTGGGTCCGCTGCTCGCGGCCACCGTCAAGGACAGGCTGGGGCTGAAGGTGCACTGGACCGTGCCCGACTACCTGCAGCGCTCGGCCCGGCACATCGCCTCGGCCACCGACCTCGCCCAGGCCCAGGCCGTGGGCCAGGCCGCGGTGGACTACGCGCTCGAAGGCCGCAACGGCGTCATGCCGGTGATCGTGCGCACCTCGTCCAAGCCCTACCGCTGGAAGATCGCGCCGGCACCGCTTACCGACATCGCCAACCGCGAGAAGACGATGCCCAAGGGCTTCATCGACCGTTCCGGCTACGGCATCACCGCCGCCTGCCGCGCCTACCTGGAACCCTTGGTGAAGGGCGAGGCGCCGCCGCCGTACCGGCCGGACGGACTGCCAAACTACGTACGTCTCAAACTGAGCGCCGTAGCGAGGAAACTCCCTCCCTTCGGCTGATCCCCGACCGCACCCTCCGGTCCGGATGCCGCGGTGAACGCCGCCACATCCGGACACGATCGTCGCCGGGGAGCGCTCTCCCCTTTGACGACGTCGTGTCCTGGAGAATCCGCGTGAAGCCCATCCGTCCTATCCTTTTGCTGTCCTTCGCGCTGGGCCTGTTGGCCGCAGGCGTGGCCCTGGCGCAAGCCGGCACGGGCAACCTGTACCGCGTCACCAGCAAGGTCGAAATCCAGGGCATGCCCATGTCCATGCCGTCGCAGGTCACCGAAGTCTGCGCGTCCAAGGACCAGGCCAGCGAAGCCATGGTGCCGCACGACAAGAACTGCACCGTCAGCGATTACCGCGTGGTCGGCAACAAGTCCACGTTCCGCATGACCTGCACCGGCAAGGACGCGATGAGTGCCACCGGTGAGTTCGAGCGCCTGAGCGCCGATGGCTATCGCGGCCGCATGCAGATGAAGGGCGACATGGAAGGCGAACCCATGGACATGACCATGACGTTCGAAGGCAAACGGGTCCGCGACTGCAACTTCGCCACCGAATCGCCGCAGGCGCAGGGCGCCGCCATGGTCGCCAAGACCTGCGGCGACATGCTGCGCACGCCCGTGCACGGGATGTACCAGTCGTTCGCCGTGCCTGGCTCGATGTGCATCAAGGACAAGGCCCGCTTCTGCAGCGCGATCACCGCTGCCGGCATCACGCCCGCCCAGATCCGCGCCAGCCAGCAAACGCCCTTCTACTTCGAGGCGCTGCAGGCCTGTGGACAGTCGCGCGCGGCCATCCTGGCCAAGGGCTGCGCCCTCGCCGCCACCCAGCGCGACTTCGCCTTCATCGGCGAGTTCTGCCCGCAGCAAGTGGCGAAGGCCTGCACCACCGCCGACCCGGCCAAGGACCACGACTTCGTGGTGCAGCACTGCCCGGCGCAGGCCAAGGCCGCCGCGGCGAAGCATTGCGCCGGCCGCGATTTCACGGCCATGCTCGGTTCGCCGTACGCGGGCTTCTGCAGCCGCTACGCCGGCGGCCAGCTGAAGCAGCGCAACGAAGACGGAGGTCCCGGCGGCGCCGCGACGACGCCCGCCACGCCCGCCATCCCGGAGGAAGCCCCGAAGAAGCCCTCCTGGCGCGACCGCCTAAAATCAGCCGCCGACACCCTGACCGGCGACGACTGATCCCGCCGTGGGAATGCGCTGGCCTGCCTGGGCGCTGCTGCCGTGGGTAGCGCTCGCCGTGGCGTTGATCGCTGCGGGGGCGCACGCCGCGCCCGCGCCCGGCAGCGCGCCCACGGATGATTTCCCGGACGTGGCCCAGGCCTACTGGGTCGAGATCGATGGCCGGCCCACCTGGGCCGGCCAACCGGACAAGCGCCTGCCCATGGCCAGCCTGGCCAAGCTGATGACGGCACTGCTGGTGGCGGAGTCGGGGCATCTGGACCAGGAGGTCATCATCAGCGCGGCCGCGGCCGCGGCCACCGGCACGCGCCTGGGTTTGCGCGCCGGCGAACGCTTCCACGCCGCCGACCTGTTCACCGCCACCCTGGTTCGCTCGGCCAACGACGCCTGCCGCGCCCTGGCCGACTGGCAGGGCGGCAACCTCGCCACGTTCGTGTCGCGCATGAATGCGCGCGCCGCCGAACTGGGCCTGCACGACACCACCTTCGCCAACGCCTGCGGCCACGACGCCCCCGGCCAGGGCAGCTCCGTGCGCGACCTGGCCAAGCTGGCGCGCGTGGCCATGGCCCAGCCGCTGATCGCCGCGCAGGTGAAGCGCACCGACGCAGGCTTCGCCAGCCTGGCGGGGCGCCCGTTTTCGATCAAGAGCACCAACGCACTGCTGGGCCAGTATCCCGGCACGCTCGGCGTCAAGACCGGCTACACGCCGGGCGCGGGCCGCTGCCTGATCGCACTCGTACAGCGCGACGGCCATGAGGTGCTGGTGGTGATGCTGCATGCGCCGGACCGGTGGTGGGACACGGTGGCGCTGATCGAACTCGCCTTCGCGCAGGCGCGCGAACGCCGTGCGGCCAGGCGATGACGGCAAGGATCGCGCTTGGCGCCGTTGCGCTGCTGTGCGCCGTCGTGCTGGCCTACTTGCCCGCCTTTGCCGCGTCGTTCCAGTTCGACGACTACACTGTCATCGTCGACAACCCGCAGGTGCACGGGCTGGCCAACTGGTGGTGGTCCATGCCGGGCATCCGGCCGCTGCTCAAGCTCAGCTATGCGGTGAACTGGTCGCTGTCGCCGCAGCCCCTTGGCTTCCACGCCTTCAACCTGGCGGTGCACGCGCTCAACGCGCTGCTGGTGTGGGCGCTGGCGGCGCACTGGCTGCGCGCGCTGGCGCCGGGCGTGGCGCAGCCTGTGCTGGGCGCAGCTTTCGTAGCGCTGCTGTTCGCGCTGCACCCGGCTGCGACCGAGGCCGTCACCTACGTCAGTGGCCGGTCGGTGTCGCTGATGGCTTTTTTCTACCTGGGCGCGCTGTGGCTGCACGCACAGGCAGGGCGTCACGCCGCGCCCCTGTCGGCGCTCGCATTCGCGCTGGCGCTGTGTGTTCGCGAAACCGCCGTCACGCTGCCGGTGGCGCTGTGGCTGCTGGCCTGGTTCCGGGCCGAGCCGACCGGCGAAACCCTGCGCGGCCTGCGATGGCATGGCCTGGTGCTGCTGGCCGCAGCCATCGCGGCGCTGGCGTGGCCCGGCTACGACCGGTTCTTCCAGTACAGCCTGCAGACGCGCGGCGCCGGCCCGCAGCTGCTGGGCCAGCTGGAAGCCCACGCCCATCTGTTCTGGCACAGCCTGGTCGGGCTGCGGACCAACATCGACCCCGACCTGCGCGTGCCGGCCGGATGGAGCGCCGAGGCTTCGGTGTCGGCGGCGGCGATGCTGGCGGCAGTGGGTCTGGCGCTGGCCAGCCGTCGGCGCTGGCCGTGGCTGGGCTTCGGCATCGCCTGGTACCTGCTGCAGCTGGCGCCCGGCAATTCGCTGCTGCCGCGGCTGGATCTCGCCAACGACCGCCATCTTTACCTTGCGCTGCCCGGCGTGGCGCTGGTGCTGGTGGTGCCCTTGCTGTCGATACGCCGCCCGCAGCTGGCCCGCGCAGCGCTGTGCGGGCTGGCGCTGCTGATGTTGCAGGCGACATTCCGGCGCAACCTGGACTATCGCGACGAAGTGACCCTGTGGACCGCCACCGTAGCCGATTCGCCGGGCAAGGCCAGGCCCTGGTCAAACCTGGGCTGGGCGCGTCAGCTCCGGGGAGACGGATCCGGCGCCCGCCAGGCCTACGAATGCGCCCTGGCCATCCAGCCAGACCACCGGCGCGCGCTCATCAACGTGTCGCTGCTGCCGCGCTCGGCTGCGGGGGCACCCCACTTCGATAAGGCTTGCCCGTTGGCGCCACCTGCGGCAAGTGCGGGCACGAGGCGTGGCGATCACGGTTAGGCTATGGCGCAAACCACTGGCACATCAGGAGATATCCCATGTTTTCCAACTTTTTCAAGTCGCTGCTGTCGGTGATGCTCATACTTGCACTGTGCTCCAGCCTGCCCGTCCAGGCCGCAGTGAAACTGTCCGAAGGCACCGAGGTGCGGCTGCGCCTGCTGGATGCCTTGAGTTCGGCCACGTCCACCCAGGGCCAGCGTTTCAACCTGGAGCTTGACGACGACGTGCGCGTGGACGGCGTCATCGTCATCCCCCGCGGCGCCAAGGCGGTCGGCACGGTGATGCACGCGAAGAAGCGGGGCTTCATGGGCAAGGGCGGCGAGCTGAACATCATGGTCGACTACCTGCTGGTGAACGACGAGCGCGTGCGGCTGCGCGCCAACAGCGGCAACGAAGGCGACGACAAGGTGGGCGCCACGGTGGCGCTGACCGTGCTGTTCGGGCCTTTGGGCCTGCTCAAGCGCGGCAAGAACATCGAGCTCAACCCCGGCCTGGTGATCCCGGCCTTTGTCGACCAGACCGTGGAGCTGGCCAGCCCCTGAGCGTATGGCGCCCCCTTTTGACCTGCTCGGGCGGGGGGCGCGATCGGAGGCTTATGCCTGATCGGCCGGCGAAATCCTCTGGCGGCATCCATCCCCAAATCGGCTAACATTGCGCGCCCGGCACCAGCGCCGGGCGACAATCAGGGGAAACGAATGCGCTTCAATTCTGGTATCGCCGCCGGCCTGGTGGCCTTCGCACTGCTTGCTTCCGGCTGCGCCACGGTGCCGCCGCAGCAGGCCTTCAACCGCGAGGCCTCGACCATCCGCACCATCCAGGTGCTGCCGATGGCCGAGTCCGAGATCGGGCTGGCCTTCCTCAACCACCCGGGCCAGAACTTCGGCCTGATCGGCGGCCTGGTGGCGGCGTCCGACATCTCGAGCAAGCAGAACAAGCTCCAGGCGCAGATGGCGGCCAGCAAGCTCGACCACCTGGCGGTGTTCCGCGAAGAGTTCGGCAACGCGATGCAGGCGCAGGGCTACACGCTCACCTGGTCCGAACCGCTGCCGGCCAAGAACAAGGTCGCGCGCGACCGCTGGGGCCTGCGCAAGGCCTACGGCCCGATCCAGGGCGCCGACGCGCAGCTCGACCTGAGCCTGATCTTCGCCGGCTATGCCACCTCGGGCGCCGGCGACGCTTCGCCCTACCGCCCGGCGGTGCACGTGGCGGCGCGCCTGCTCGACCCGACCGGCCAGCAGAACCTGTTCACGGACGTGGTGACCTACAACAACATCACCAACATCCCGACCGCCATCGCGGTGAACCCGGATCCGCAGTACGCGTACCCGGACTTCAAGCAGCTCGAGGCCGCCGGCCCCGACGTCGCGGCCGGCATGAAGGTGGCGCTGGTGGCCACCGCCAAGCGCCTGTCGGAGCAGTTCTGATGCGCGTGCGCCTGGCGTGGCTGCTGCCGCTGGGCCTGGCGATCGGCTGCGCGTCGACGCAGCCGATGCGGCGGGTGGCGCTGGATGAAACCTGCGCGACGTCGATCGAACAGCTCACCGTGCATCCGGCCTTCGTGCCCGATCCGGCCCAGCCCAAGCTCAAGCCCAAGCAGGCGCAGTTCGCGGACTATGCGGCCTGCGTCGAACGCGACGGCGTGCGCACGGGCGGCGCGCTGTTCCGCATCGACAAGGTGCCGGCGCCGTCCACCGTGACGCTCACCATCGGCAGCGACCCACGCGGCACGCTCGCAGCCAAGGTCGAGCTGCTGGGCGAGGACTTCAAGGTGGTGCGCAGCCACGGCTTCGATGAGTTCGTTCGACGCGGCATGCAGTACACGCTGGACATGTTCCACAACGCCGGCGACCCGCCGGTTCGCTACCTGCTGGTGTCCCCCGACGCCGCGCAGATGGGCGGCGTTGACCAGCACCTGGGGTCGCAGACGAGCACGCTGTTCGTGGGCACCGGGTACTACATGCACGGCACCGAGAGCACCAGCAACCGCCCGTTGGGCGATGCCGGCATCCTGGTCGTGAGCGTCCGCCCGCAGGGCTCCACGCCGCTCAAGAACTGAACGGTCCGGCGGGCCCTTCCCGCTCGGCAACAAACACCAGGCCGGCCCCGCAACGGGCCGGCCTGGTGCTTTCCAGGCCCGGGAAAACCGGCCCCGATGGCCGCATCCCCGGGCGTGTGGCGCCCCCTCCCCCCCTTTGACATACTCGGGACGGGCGGCCGGTCGGCCGGGTATGTTTTTTCAATTTTTGTACTATGGGGTGGGTTTACATGTTGGAGCAAAACGGTTTGCACCACGCGCTGGCCTGTGCGGCCAACGCCC
>JANOJQ010000202.1:0-3434 GCA_031418815.1 Lysobacteraceae bacterium | reverse complement strand
GTGCTGGTCAGCCTGGGCGCGATGCTCAGCCTGCTGGTGAGCCTGGTGAACATGTGACCCCGGCGCAGGCCGATCGGCCTGCGCGACGCCTCAGCGCCCCACGCGAGCCCGGATAAGCGCTTCGCGCTCCGCCGCCGGCGCGGCCACCAGGTCCCGGCGCAGGCTCTCGCGCTGGTTGGCCGGCAGGCGACGCGCGAGCAGGGCCAGGTCGACGCGCGCTTCCGGCGACAGCTCGCGCAGCAGCGACAGCAGCGTGCTGCGCTCGTCTTCGGGAACGAACGCGAACAGCGGCCGCAGCTGCGCGAAACCCGCGCCGATCTCGGGGCCCAGCCACCAATCCTGGCGCTGGTCGGCCGGCAGCTTCTCGTAACCGTCGCGCAGCGCCTGCCGCTGCGCCGGAATGAGCCCGCCCAGGCTGGCCGCGACCGCGCGCACGCGACGGCGCTCGTCCGGCGACAGCGATTCCCAGGCTGCGAACGGCCCGCGCCGCCGCGCCCGTTCGGCGGCCGGCAGTGAATCCCAAGTGCGCATGGTCACGGCCAACGCGTCGCGTTCGGCCGGGTCCAGGGAAAGCCAGTGCGCCGCATTGGCCTGCAGGCGCTGCAAGGTTGCAGGCTCCAGCCCCGGCCAGGCAGCCGCCAGCGGCGCCAGCAGCGCCCGCTGTGCCTGGGGCAGGTCCTGGAAGGCGGCGACCGCCGACGGGCGCTCCGGCGCACCCGCGGTCGCGTTGGCCGGGACCACCCCGGATCCGTTCTCCAGCGCCTCTGGAAGTTCACCGGCCTCACCCGAGGCGATCCAGCTCAGCAGCGCCAGGTCGGACGCCAGGGACTCGTCGCCCGGCGCCACCAGCTGCGTGTAGTCGGGATGCGTGACCCAATCGGACGCCGCCGCCGCGGGCACCGGCACCGGCTCGTTCGGCAGCGCCTCGGTGCCGCCGGGCGGCAGCACCGGCGCCGGGGTCCAGAACGTGGCCGCGAAGCCCATCGCCAACAGCGCCAGGGCCGCCCAGGCCACCCGTCGCCAAACCGGTGAGAGCGGCTTGGGCGGGAGTGGCAGGGCCTCGGGCACGTCCTCCAATATCCGCGCGCGCAGCGCCGCCAGCGACGCTGTGCGCGACTCGGGCAAGGTTTTCACCTGCCGGTGCAGGCGCTCGCGCAGCGCGCCCAGCACGGCATAGCTGATGCCGCCGTCGCCCAACTGCTGCAGCGCACGCTGCAGCGCGAATCGATAGGTCGCCTCGCTGATGCCCAGCACGCCCGCCGCATGCGGGAAGTCCAGCCCGCCGACCATGCGCAGCAGCAGGGCCGCCCGGGGACCGGAGCTGAGCTCGCGAAGCTCCGGGACTTCGCTCTGCCCCTGCGAGAGCTCCGCCTGGGCCATCAGGAGCGCCCAGAAGCCCGCCGGCCACGTCGCCAGGGGACTGGTGGCCGTGGTGGCCTTGAAGGCGCGCATGGCCCGTCCCAGGGCGGCCTCGGCGGCCTCGTCGGAGCCGCATTGGACCTGGGCGAAGACGAACGCCCGCCGCTCGATACCGCGCAAGAAGGCGGACAGCGCCGGGGAGGGGGGGGCAGGAGGCAGGGGCGTCGGGGCAGCAGAAGTCACCCCCCATTCTAGCCAGCCCGATCAGACAACATCGCGGTTGACAGTAGGAAAAATCGTGCTCAGCCAAGCCCGGCGCGGCTTCTGGCGTGAAACGTTGTGCACAGCGCCACGCCCGGGGCATGAACGGAGCCCCAGAACCGCCTCCGGGCCCGGATGACTGAAATGTGATATCGACAAGTTATTGTTTTATATGGACTATGACGGCATGGTTAAAAAATCACCAACCCGGCCGGAGAGCCATTCACATGGGGGGTGCGCATCTCTGCCGGAGAGCTGATCCACAGACTTATCCACAATTCGTGTGGATAAGGGTGTTTCGGTTTTGTGAACAGTAGCTTAGGCAGCATTCGTGATGGAGTTAGCAAGAATGACGTGCAAGTGACCCCAAGGGCCTCCCGGCACCCGCCGCAAGCTAGAATTCCCGGCATGCCCACCGCCCCGGACACCGCGCTGCGCCTCGCCCTGCCGGTCCCCCTGCCGCGGCTTTTCGATTATCTGCCGCCGTCCGGGCAGACCGCGGACGCGGGCTGGGTCGGCTGCCGGGTGCGGGTGCCGTTCGGCCGCGGCGACGGCGAGCAGGTGGGGGTGGTGGTCGGCCTGGCCGACCTCCCACCCGACGGCACGGAACTCAAGTCCGCCCTGGCCCGCCTGGACGACGCGCCGCTGTTGGCCGGGGAACTGTTCGAGAGCCTGCGCTGGGTCGCGGCCTACTACCACGCGCCCCTGGGCGAAGTGCTGGCCACCGCCCTGCCCGCAGCCCTGCGGGGTGGCCAGCGGCTGCCCGAAACCGCCCGGTTCGGCTGGCGACCCTCGCCCGAGGGTCTGCGGGTAGCCGCCGCCCCCGGCCGCGAGGGCAAACCCAGGCACCTGCTGCTGCGCCTTGCCCAGCGCCCGCTCGGCGAAGACCAGCTCGACCAGTCGGGCGAGGAATGGCGCCCCGCCGCCCGCGCCCTGGCCGAGCGCGGCCTGGCCGAACGGGTGCCGCTGGCCGGACGGATCGAGCCGCTCGCCACGGCGCCAGGACCGGCGCTGATGCCGGCCCAGGCCGAAGCGCTGGCGATGATCCGCGCGCAACCCGGGTTCCGCGCGTGGCTGCTCGAGGGCGTCACCGGCAGCGGCAAGACCGAGGTGTACCTGCAAGCCATCGCCGACTGCCTGGCGGCCGGCAGGCAGGCCCTGGTGCTGGTGCCGGAAATCGGCCTGACGCCGCAGGCACTGCAGCGATTCCGCAGCCGCCTGGGCGTGCCGGTGCATGCGCTGCACTCGGGCCTGGCCGACGGCGAGCGCGCCCGCGCCTGGACCGCCATGGCCCGCGGCGAAGCCCGCGTGCTGGTCGGCACCCGCTCGGCGATCTTCTGCCCGCTGCCGGAGGCCGGGCTGATCGTGGTGGATGAAGAGCACGACGGTTCCTACAAGCAGCAGGACGGCATCCGCTACCACGCCCGCGACCTCGCCCTCGTGCGCGCCAGCAAGCTGGGCATCCCGGTGCTGCTGGGCAGCGCCACGCCGTCGCTCGAATCGCTGCACAACGCGCTGCAGGGCCGCTACGGCCACCTGCGGCTGGGCCAGCGGGCCGGCGGCGCCCGGCCGCCGGTGGTTCGGGTGGTGGACGTGCGCAAGCGGCCGCTGCGCAACGGCTTGTCCGAAGACCTGCTGGACGCCGTCGGCCGCTGCCTGGCGCGCGGCGAGCAGGCGCTGGTGTTCATCAACCGGCGTGGCTACGCGCCGGTGCTGATGTGCCGGGCCTGCGGATGGGTATCCGGCTGCCGGCGCTGTTCGGCGCAGCTCGTCTTCCACCTCTCCGAGCGCCGCCTGCGCTGTCATCATTGCGG
>JANOJQ010000201.1:0-8592 GCA_031418815.1 Lysobacteraceae bacterium | reverse complement strand
CCGCCCACGCCGATGATCGGGATGCTGTCGGCGAGCCGCGCGCGCAGGCGCCGCAGCACCGCCGTGGATTTGCCATAAAGCGGCGCGCCCGAAAGGCCGCCGGCCTCGCGCGCCAGCGCATGGTGTTCCACCGGCAGGCGGTCGACGGTGGTGTTGGTGGCGACCACGCCGTCCACCTTCAGGTCGCTGAGCACGCGGGCGCAGGCGTCGATGTCGTCGTCGGACAGGTCGGGGGCGATCTTGACCAGCATCGGCACCCGTTTGCCGTGCTGCGCGCCGAGTTTTTCCTGCGCCTCGCGCAGCGTGCCCACCAGCTGGCGCAGCTGCTGTTCCTCCTGCAGTTCGCGCAGGCCGGCGGTGTTGGGCGAGGAAATGTTCACCGTGATGTAGTCGGCCAGCGGGTAAACGCGCTCCAGGCAAAAGAGGTAGTCGTCGGCGGCGTGCTCGTTGGGCGTGTCCTTGTTCTTGCCGATGTTGATGCCCAGCAAGCCGTGGCGCCGACGCGCCTTGCCGACATTGCGCACCAGTGCGTCCACGCCGTCGTTGTTGAAGCCCAGCCGGTTGATCACCGCGCTGTGCTCGGGCAGCCGGAACATGCGCGGCCTGGCATTGCCTTCCTGCGGACGCGGCGTGGTGGTGCCGACCTCCACGAAGCCGAAGCCCAGCGCCAGCAGCGCGTCCACGTGGGCGCCGTTCTTGTCCAGCCCGGCGGCACAGCCGACCGGGTTGGGGAAGGACAGGCCGAAGGCCTTGGTGGGCAGCGGTTTGGGGCGCCGGCCGAGCAGCGGGCTCATGCCGGTGCGATAGGCCAGCTCCAGGGAGCGCAGGCCCAGGTCATGCGCGCGCTCGGCGTCGAGGTGGAACAGGAAGGGTCGGGCGAGGGAATACATCGGCTCAGACGCTCAGAACTGGCCGCTCATGCCGAGCGCCCCCAGCAGCACCGCCAGCCCGCCGAAGAACAGCACCACCGCCAGGATCGAAACCAGGGTGATGATGATCAGCGACCAGCCCAGCACCAGGCCGGCGATGGCCAGGCCGTCGCCTTCCATCGTGGCCGGGTTGCTGCGGATCTGCGCACGCGCGATGTGGCCGCAGATCACGGCGCCCAGGCTGCCCAGGAAGGGCAGCAGGGTCCAGCCCAGCAGGCCCAGGACCAGGCTGACGATCGCCAGGGCGTTGGTTTGCCGCAGGGCCGGGGAGGGGGCAGGCGCCGCGGGCGGCGCCTGGAAGGGAGGGGCGGGCGGCAGTGTGGGCTCGGACATCGTGTTTCCTCAGAGGTCGAACTTGATGCCCTGCGCCAGCGGCAGCGCATTGGAATAGTTGATCGTATTGGTCTGGCGCCGCATGTAGACCTTCCACGCGTCGGAACCCGATTCCCGGCCACCGCCGGTTTCCTTTTCGCCGCCGAACGCGCCGCCGATCTCGGCGCCCGAGGTGCCGATGTTGACGTTGGCGATGCCGCAGTCAGAGCCGGCCGAAGCCAGGAACTGCTCGGCAGCGCGCAGGTCGGTGGTGAAGATGGACGAGGACAGGCCCTGGGGCACGGCGTTCTGCAGCTCGATGGCCTCGTCCAGGGTCGAGTACTTCATCACGTAGAGGATCGGCGCGAAGGTTTCGGTCTGCACCACTTCGGCGCTGTTGTGCAGGCCCGTGACGAGGGTGGGCAGCACGAAGTTGCCCGGGCGGTCGATGCGCGCGCCGCCGGTTTCGACGGTGCCGCCGGCGGCCTTGGCCTTCGCCACCGCATCGAGGTAAGCGTCCACGGCATCGCTGCTGTTGAGCGGACCCATCAGGTTGGCCGGGTCGGTCGGGTCGCCGATCTTCTTCTCCACCTGCTTGTAGGCCGCCACCAGCTTGGCCAGCACGTCGGCATAGATGGATTCGTGCACGAACAGGCGGCGCGTGGTGGTGCAGCGCTGGCCGGCCGTGCCCACCGCGCCGAAGGCGATGGCGGGGATGGCCAGCTTCAGATCCGCGGACGGATCAACAATGATCGCGTTGTTGCCGCCCAGCTCCAGCAGCGAGCGGCCCATGCGGCGCGCCACGCGCTCGCCGACCATGCGGCCGACCTTGGTGGAGCCGGTGAAGCTGACCAGCGCGACGCGCTTGTCGTCCACGAAGCTCGAGGCCAGTTCGGTGCCGCCGTCGTTGAACAGGAAGAAGATGTCCGGGAAGCCGGCGCTGCGCAGGGCTTCATTGCAGATCTTCATCGAGGCGATGGCCGACAGCGGCGTCTTGGGCGACGGCTTCCAGATGCAGATGTCGCCGCAGACGCCGGCGAGGAACGAATTCCAGGCCCACACGGCCACGGGGAAGTTGAAGGCGCTGATGATGCCGACGATTCCCAGCGGCTGGTACTGCTCGTACATGCGGTGGCCCGGGCGCTCGCTGTGCATGGTCAGGCCGTAGAGCTGGCGGGACAGGCCGACGGCGAACTCGCCGATGTCGATCATTTCCTGCACTTCACCGTCGCCTTCCGGCTTGGACTTGCCCATCTCCAGCGCCACCAGCGAACCCAGGGCGTCCTTGTGCTTGCGCAGCGCATCGGCGCACAGGCGGATGGCTTCGCCGCGCTTGGGCGCCGGCGTGGTGCGCCAGACCTTGAAGGCGGCCTGGGCGCGCTCGAGGATCAGGTCGTAATCGGCCTGGGACGACGCGTACACGCGGCCCAGCACTTCGCCGCTGCTCGGGTTCACCGGCTCGATGACGCCGGCGTCGCGGGTCTTTGACCACTCGCCATGGCCGAGGTAGGTGCCCGATTCGTTGTCGGCCAGGCCGAGGGCGGTGAGGACGGGATGGGTCATTGCGGGCTCCAAGCTGCGGTTGGCCGGTTTCGGCCTGAAAAGTGGTGGCCCCGATACGATTCGAACGTACGACCTTCCCCTTAGGAGGGGGACGCTCTATCCAGCTGAGCTACGGGGCCAATCCCGGGAATTATCGCAGAAACGCCGGCCCGGGTTCCGCGTCCCGGCGCAGCAGGGCCGCCAGCGCGGCCTCGTCGGCCGCCAGCGGCGCGGCGTGGCTGGGCCGGGCCAGCATGGCCGCGAGGGCCTCGGGTACGGGCACGGCGCCGCCCACCAGGGGCTCCACCACCTCGGGGAACTTGGCGGCGTGGGCCGTCGCGACGACGCAGGCGTCGCCTTCCAGTCCCTGCGCGCGAAGCCGCTGCAGCAGGTGGGCCGCGGTGGCGGTGTGGGGGCAGAGGACTTCGCCCAGGCGGGAGTTGGCGTCCTTCACGGCCGCCTCGATCTGCGGGTCGCTGACGGCGCCGGCCAACAGTTCGCCGCGCAGGGCACCCTCGTCCGGGCAAAGCCAGCGCAGCCGCTCGAAGTTGCTCGGCGCGCCCACGTCCATGGCATTGGCCAAGGTCGGCACGCTGGGGCGCGGCTGATAGTCGCCGCCGGCGAAGAACGCCGGCAGCACGTCGTTGGCATTGCTGGCCAGCGCGATGGCGCCAATGGGCAGGCCCATGCGCCGGGCCAGCAGGCAGGCCAGGCCGTTGCCGAGGTTGCCGGTGGGCACCACGAACGACAGCGTCCGCCCATGCCGGCGCCAGTGCGCGAGGCTGGCGTGGGCGTAGTAGGTCATCTGCGGCAGCAGACGCCCCAGGCTGATGCTGTTGGCGGAGCTCAGCGGCACGTCGCGCCGCAGCGCGCCGTTGCCCAGCGCGGCCTTGGCCAGCCGCTGGCAGTCGTCGAAGCTGCCCTGCACCCGCAGCGCCATCACGTTGTCGCCGAAGCAGCCCAACTGGTGCGCCTGGCGCGGCGACACGCGGCCGTCGGGATACAGGATCACCACCCGGAAGCCCGGCCGCCGATGGAACGCCGCGGCCACCGCGGCTCCGGTGTCGCCCGAGGTGGCGACCAGGATGGTGACCGGCGGCCCGTCCGCCGGCCGCGCAGCCAGGCACGCCGCGAGGAAACGCGCGCCATAGTCCTTGAACGCGGCGGTGGGGCCGTGGAAAAGCTCGAGCACGTAGTCCCCGGGCGCGCCGAAAGGCCGCAGCGGTGGCTGGACGGCCAGGGCCTCGCGACAGATCGCATCGAGCGCGGGCGCCAGCGGATCGCCTTCGAAGAACGGCCGCAGCAGCCGCGCCGCGACTGCAGGCAGGTCGTCGAGGCCGTCGAAATCCGCCGGTGAGAAAAGCGGCAGGGACTCGGGGACGTAAAGCCCGCCATCGGTCGCCAGGCCGGCGGCCAGCGCCTCGCCCAGGCCGGCCGGCGGCGCCAGGCCCCGCGTGCTCGGGAACCTCATGGCAGCAGCTCCGCGCGCGGACCCGCCACGGGCGACACGTGTGGGTCGCTGCCCAGGCCAGCGGTGGCGAACGCGGCCACCATCGCCGCGGCAGCCGCCCGGGCTTGTTCGCGCTGTTCGAACCAGGCGAACACGCTGGGCCCGGCGCCGGAAATGCTGGCGCCCATCGCGCCGGCGTCCAGGGCGGCCTGTTTCACCGCGGCGAAGCCGGGAATGAGCGGCGCGCGGCGCGGCTCCACCAGATGGTCGCGCAGCCCGGCGCGCACCAGCGCGGCGTCGCCACGCTCGCAGCCCAACAGCACCAAAGACAGCGACGCGCTTTGGGTGACGAACTCATGCAGCGCGAACGGCGCCGCCAGCGCCGCGCGCGCCACCCGCGTTTCCAGCGCGAAGTGCGGGCGCACCACGGCGCAGTGCCAGTGCGCCGGCACGGCGACCGGCACCAGCCGTTCCGCCGTGGCCAGCACCAGGCCGCCGACCAGCATCGGCCCGACGTTGTCACCGTGCAGGCCGCCGCTGGCGACCGCTTCACCGGCCATCGCGAACGGGTACAGCGCCTCGCGCGGCAGCGGCGCGTCCAGCAGCGCGTTCGCCGCCACCAGCGCGGCCACGCAGGACGCCGCCGATCCGCCCAGGCCCGAGCCCAGGGCAATGCCTTTCTCGAGCTCGATTTCGAAGCCGTATGTCAGTGAAAGCGCGTCGCTCAGCGCGATCAGCGCGGCGCCGGCGGTGTTGTCTTCGGCCCGCATCGGCAGGCCCGGCACGCCGCCGCGAATGGCTGCGATGCGCACCTGTGGCTGTGCGATGCGGCGCACCGTGGCGATATCGCCGGGCCCGGCCAGCGAGTGGCCCAGGATGTCGAAGCCCACGCCCACGTTGCCCACCGAGGCCGGCGAGAACGCCCGTGCGCTGGCGGGCGGGCTCACAGCCGCGCCCCGAGTGCCGACGCCAGCCGCAGCAGGTCGGAAAACACGCCTGCCGCCGTCACTTCCGGGCCGGCGCCCGGGCCCTGCACGATCAGGGGGTTGTCGCGGTAACGGCGGGTGGTGAATTGCACGATGTTGTCCGTCAGTCGAAGGTGGGCAAAGGCGTGGTCGCGCGGCAGTTCCACCAGCGCGACGCTGGCTTGGCCATTGTGCCCGAGGCGCGCGACGTAGCGAAGCACCTGGCCACGGTCTCGGGCATCGGCCAGCCGCTGCGCCATGCTTGTGTCCAAGTCTTGCAGCGAGGCCATGAAGGCGTCGCGAGAGGCGGCGCGCAGGCCGTCCGGTACCAGCCCTTCCACCTGCACGTCGTCCAGCGACAGCGCGATGCCGGCTTCGCGCGCCAGGATCACCAGCTTGCGCGCCACGTCCACGCCCGAGAGGTCGTCGCGCGGGTCGGGTTCGGTGTAGCCCAGTGCGTGCGCCTGCCGTACCAGCTCTGAAAACGGCTGGCTGCCGTCGAAGCGATTGAACAGCCAGGCCAGGGTGCCCGACAGGATGCCCTCCACGGCCACCAGTTCATCGCCCGTGTCGAGCAGGTCGCGCAGGGTCTGGATCACCGGCAGGCCGGCACCGACCGTGGCCTCGTAGCGCAGGCGCGCACCGCTGGCCTCGCGCGCGGCGTCGATGGCCTGGCGACGGGCAAGCGGGCCGGCCACGGCCTGCTTGTTGGGCGTGATCACGTGGATGCCCGCCGCCAGCCAGCCGGCGTAGCGTTCGGCGATGGCGTCGCTGGCGCTGCAGTCCACGATCACCGCATGCGGCAGATGCGCGCCCAGCAGGTGCGGCGCCAGCGCATCGAGGTCGCCGTCCGGGGCGCCGGCCAGGTGGTCGCGCCATCCGCCGGGTGCGCCGTGTTCGCCCAGCCACAGCCGGCGGCTGTCGGCCAGCGCGCGCAGGCGAAGGTCCAGGCCGGCACCCTCGCGCAGGCGGGGCATTGCGGCTTCCACCTGGTCGAGCAGGGCGGCGCCGACCTTGCCCGGGCCGATCACGGCCAGCGCCACCGTCTGCGGCGACAGCCAGAAGCTGGCGTGCGCGGCGCGCAGCGCGCGGGTGGCGTCTTCGGCCGCCACGGCGACCGAGATGTTGCGTTCGGACGCGCCCTGGGCGATGGCGCGGATGTTCACCCGCGCCCGTGCCAGCGCGCCGAACAGTCGCGCCGCCACGCCCGGCGTGCCGGCCAAGCCAACGCCCACCGCAGCCAGCACGCTGACGCCGTCGGTGAGCTGCACGCCCTGCACCTGGCCGGCGGCGAGCTCCCGGTCGAAGGCGCGCAGCAGCGCATCGCGCGCGGCCACCGCCTCGCCGCTGCGCACCACGCAGCAGATCGAATGTTCGGACGAGCCCTGCGAAATCATCACCACCGAGATGCGCGCCGCATGCAGCGCCGCGAACACGCGCTCGGCCGTGCCCGGCACGCCGATCAGCCCGGCGCCCTCCAGGCTCACCAGCGCCAGCCCGCTGCTGAGCGTGAGGCCTTTCACCGGGCCGCCCGGCCCGCCGTCCAGGGCGATGCGCGTGCCCGGCACCTGCGGCCGGAACGTGTTGCGGATCTGCACCGGCATGCCGCGCGCGATGGCCGGGGTGAGCGTTTGCGGATGGATCACCTTGGCGCCGAAGTAGGCCAGTTCGCAGGCCTCGCGGTAGCTCAGCGCCGGCAACGACACCGCTTCGGGCACCAGCCGCGGGTCGGCCGACAGCACGCCGTCCACGTCGGTCCAGATGTGCAGTTCGTCGGCTTCGAACAGCGCGGCGAAGATGGCGCCCGAAAAGTCGCTGCCGTTGCGGCCCAGCACGGTCGGCAGGCCGTCCTCGCCGCCGGCCACGAAGCCGGTGGCCACCACGCGCGGCTGCGGGTTCGCTTCGCGCCAGCGCTGCAGCAGGGCGCGGCTGGCGGGCCAGTCCACCGCCACGCCCAGCTCTTCATGGCGCACCCGCAGTACCTCGCGGGCGTCGAGCAGGGCGCAGTCGGCACCGCGCGAGCGCAGGTGCGCCCACAGCAGCCGCGCCGACCACACCTCGCCGAGCCCCTGGATGCGTTCGAAGGCCGGCCGGCCCGGGGCGCCGAGCACCGACGTGGCCTGCAGCAGTGCGGCCAACTGTTCGAACTGCGCCTTCAGCCACACCTGCAGGTCATCGGCCTCGTCGCCCAGCAGGGCGCGTGCGGCTTCAGTGTGGCGCTGGCGCAGGGCGAGCAGGGCGGGGCGCCAGTCCTCGGCGGCGGTGGCGGCATCGGCCAGTCTGATCAGGGCGTCGGTGACGCCCTGCATCGCGGACACCACGGTCACTTGCCCGGGTTCGTCGGCCGCCAGCAGCAGGTCGGCGACATGCCGGATGCGTGAGGCATCGGCCAGCGAGCTGCCGCCGAACTTGTGGGCCCGCGTGCGCAGGGCCGCTGGTGACGAGGGTTTTTCTTCAAGCAGCGACGCGTTCATGCAACCTCCGGGGGAGGCCGCGCAACGGTTCAGGGGAGGGTGATGCCGGCCCGCCTCTGTCGAGGTGCGGGGCCGTGGGTGGATTTGTTATCCAGGCAAGACCGACCGCACCACCGCGAGGGTAGTGGTGGTAATGGTCGTGGTGGTGAGCTGCCGGGACATGACCCGACTGTGCCGTCGCGCCCCCCGCTCTGTCAACCAATCCGCCCCACCCTGGTTCTCGGAGCCGCCCACCGTGCCTCCACCGCGCAGCCGCACCACGGGGCTTTGCCGCGCCGTCGTCACCGCGCAGCCGCACCACGAGGCTTATCGGCGCCGGCGTCACCGCGCAGCCGCACCACGGGGCTTTGCCGCGCCGTCGTCACCGCGCAGCCGGGCATGGCTTCCTGTTCGTGTGGAGCTCTTCTAACTCACAGGAAGCCATGCCCGGCTGCGCGGCAACGCCGGTGCAAATCCGCGATGCGGCTGATCGAAAAGCCTTGGTGCGTTCGAGGCGCGATGCTTGCGCCTGCGGCACCCCGCTACCGCGACTGGATTTTTCCGCAGTCCGCGTTGGGCTGACCAGCGTGCCGCACGTTTTTCCACCTGGCCCATCGCGCCGCGTCCCTTCGGACGCTGAACTTTGGCCGGGGCCAGCGCCTGCTGGGACCGCCGCGGCGATGCGCCGCCACTGCGCGGCTGGGATCTGATCTCTCGCGAAGTGCACGGCAATGGCCCACTTCACGGGGCGTTCCCGACCCGTGCCTTCGGCTGGAGCAGGCGTGCGTGCTGGCTCATGGCGAAGGCAGCACACTCCCCCTCGAATGGCCTCAACCTACAAGCGTCCGAAGGGACGCGCCTTGCTGGGCAAGGTGGCGACTCGAAGCCTCGGCAGATTCAACAAACCCGATCTGCAGGAAAGATGGTGATTCGCAGCACGT
>JANOJQ010000200.1:0-1856 GCA_031418815.1 Lysobacteraceae bacterium | reverse complement strand
GCAAGAGCACGCTCATCGGCCGCCTGCTGCACGACACCCAGCTGTTGCTGGACGACCAGTTGGCCGCGCTGGAAAAGGACAGCCTGCGCCACGGCACCCAGAGCGGCGAGATTGATTTCGCGCTGCTGGTGGACGGCCTGGCGGCCGAGCGCGAACAGGGCATCACCATCGACGTGGCCTACCGCTTCTTCAGCACCGAGAAGCGCAAGTTCATCGTCGCCGACTGCCCCGGGCACGAGCAGTACACCCGCAACATGGCCACGGGCGCGTCCACCGCCGACCTGGCCGTGGTGCTGGTGGACGCCCGCAAGGGCCTGCTCACTCAGACCCGCCGCCACAGCTACATCGTCTCGCTGTTGGGCATCCGGCACGTGGTGCTGGCCGTGAACAAGATGGACCTGGTGGGCTACGACCCGGCCGTGTTCGACGCCATCACCGCCGCCTACGCCGATCTGGCGAAAACGCTCGGCATCGCCAGCGTGCAGGCCATCCCGCTGTCGGCGCTCAAGGGCGAGAACCTGCTGGCGGCCTCGGCCGCCATGCCCTGGTACCCGGGGCCATCGCTGCTGCAGGCGCTGGAAAGCGCCGACGTCGCCACGCTCGACACGGCCTCGCCGATGCGCCTGCCGGTGCAGTGGGTGAATCGCCCGAACCAGGACTTCCGCGGCTTCGCCGGCACGCTGGCGGCCGGCGCCGTGGCGCCCGGCGACGACGTGGTGGTGCTGCCCTCCGGCCGGCGCACGCGCGTGCAGCGCATCGTCACCGCCGACGGCGACCTGGCCCGCGCCGTGGCCGGCCAGGCCATCACGCTCACGCTGGCCGACGAAGTGGACGTGAGCCGCGGCGACGTCATCGCCGCCGCCGGCGACCCGCCGCAGGTGGCCGACCAGTTCGCCGCGCACCTGCTGTGGATGGGCGAGCAGACGCTGCTGCCGGGCCGGCCCTACTGGCTCAAGATCGGCGCCCGCACCGTCACCGCCCAGGTCACCGACATCAAGCACAAGGTGGACGTGAACACGCAGGCGCATCTGGCCGCGCGCCACCTGGACCTCAACGAAGTGGGCTACTGCAACTTCAGCCTCGACCAGGCCATCGCCTTCGAGCCCTATGCGCGCAACCGCACGCTGGGCGGCTTCATCCTGGTCGACCGCCAGACCAACGCCACGGTGGCCGCCGGTACGCTCGACTTCGCGCTGCGCCGCGCCGCCAATATCCACTGGCAGCACCTGGACGTGGACAGGGCCGCGCGCGCCCGCCTCAAAGGCCAGCAGCCGCGCGTGCTGTGGTTCACCGGCCTGTCGGGCGCGGGCAAGTCCACCATCGCCAACCTGGTGGACAAGCGCCTGCACGCCCAGGGTTTCCACACATTCATCCTGGACGGCGACAACGTGCGCCACGGCCTGAACCGCGACCTGGGCTTCACCGACGAGGACCGCGTGGAGAACATCCGCCGCGTGGCCGAAGTGGCCAAGCTGATGAGCGACGCCGGGTTGATCGTGCTGGTGAGCTTCATCTCGCCGTTCCGCGCCGAGCGGCGCCTGGCGCGCGACCTGTTCGCGCCCGGCGAGTTCCTGGAGGTGTACGTGGACACCTCGCTGGAAGAGGCCGAGCGCCGCGACCAGAAGGGCCTGTACGCGAAGGCGCGCGCCGGGCAGATCCGCAACTTCACCGGCATCGATTCGCCCTACGAACCACCCGAACACGCCGAGCTGGTGCTCGACACCCTGCACTTAACGCCAGAGGCGCTGGCCGACCAGGTAGTGGCGCGCGCCCTGGCCGACTGAAACCCGCGTCTTTATAAAAAAAGGGGTGAGAGAACAAATTTGTTTTAAAAAAATATTTTGTGTGCTCCCGGG
>JANOJQ010000199.1:0-12525 GCA_031418815.1 Lysobacteraceae bacterium | reverse complement strand
CAGGTCAACGCCGAGGCTGGGCGCTGTGCGGTTCCGGCACCAGACCCGGGCCACGCCCAACCGTCCGCGTGCTGATGAGCTTACCGGCAGCTTCGGCTACGGGGCGGGTGTGCTTTACGGCCTGCCGCAGCCGCCGCGCTGGATGGGTGGGGTGACGCCCGACCTGCAGAAGGTGATCCTGCTGCTCGACATCGGCGAGCTTCCCACAAGGCCGATATCGCGTCGGGCCTGGACGACCACCGCCGCGCCAGGCAGCGGCGGGAGGTGGCTTTCCGGCGCGGCGCCGAGATCGACCGTCTCAGTGCAGCCCGGCTTAACCTTTGTAGAGGAAACCGGGCGCGCGGCGGCGGAAATACGCCGCAGCGCCTTCGCCCGGTCGTTCTGCGAGGCGCACGGGGGCTGAAGGGAAGCGGTGCCTGTAGGGGTCTCGTCCGAGGGTCAGGGCTGTCACGCCGGAGGCCATCCGGGCATGGCAAGGTAGGCCCATGACGTCCCCCTCGATTGAACGCTGGAAGCGCGCGGAAGATTTTTGGGCCGCACGCCAGGCCGAACCCGCGCGCCGTGAGTACGACGCGCTGCTGTCGGACCCCGACTGGATGCTGCCGGCGAACCTGCGGCTGGGCGCCATCGCCCTGGAGACGGGGCAGGTGCGCGCGGCGGTGAGCCACGCTTTGGCGGCCTTCTACGCCCGCGAGCCCGACCCGCCGCTGCTCGAGGCGCTGTGCCGGCTGCTGTTCAACGTGGGCGAAACCCGGTCGGCCCTGCACTGCGTGGACGACGCCTCGGTGGCCGCCTGCACTGACCCGAAGCTGCTGGTGGGCTTCGGCCGCATGATGGCCGAGCACGGCTTCTTCGACCGCGCCACCGGCCTGCTGCGCCGCGCCCGCGACCAGGGCCTGGACACTGCTGAGCTGCGCTTTGCGCTGGGCAATGCCGAAAGCCGCGCCGGCAACGGGGCTGCGGCCGAGGCCGAACTCGAAGCCTGCCTGGCGGCCGCCCCCAACCACCCCGGCGCCCACGCGGCGCTGGCCACGCTGCGCCGCGCTTCGCCCGATCACAACCACGTGGGCCGCCTGCGCGACGTGCTGGCCCGCTACCCCGAAACCCACGTGGACGCACCGAAGCTGCACTTCGCCCTGTTCAAGGAGCTGGACGACCTGGGCGACACGGCCGCCGCCTGGCCCGCGCTGGCCGACGGCCTGCGCCACCGCAAGCGCCAGGTGCGCTTCGACGCGGCGGCCGACATCGCCATGTTCGACCAGCTGCGCAAGGTGCGCGCCGCGCCGCTGCAGCCCACCGAGCCCGGGCCGGCGCCGATCTTCATCCTGGGCCTGCCGCAGTCGGGCGCCACGCTGCTGGAAGGCCTGCTGGTCACCGACCCGAAGGTGGTGGCGGCCGGCGAGTTGGACGACCTGGTGATGCAGCTGCGCTGGTGCGCCCAGCGCATCGGCGAGCCGCGCATGGACGAAGAGCTGGTGCGCGCCTGCGCCACCGCCGACCTGTCGCCGCTGGCGCGCCGCTACCTGGGCCACACGCAGTGGCGGGCTTCGGGCAAGAACTATTTCACCGACCGCACGCCCAGCCATTTCCTCAGCCTGGGCTACCTGGCCAACGCCTTGCCGCAGGCGCGTTTCCTGCACCTGGTGCGCGACCCGATGGACGTGTGCTTCGCCAACCTGCGGCGCCTGTTCGCCGACGGCAGCGCCTACAGCTACGACCAGCGCGACATGGCCGGCCACTACCTGCGCTACCGCCAGCTGATGGCGCACTGGCACGCGCAGTTCCCGGGCCGCATCCTGGACGTGGCCTACGAATCACTAGTCACCGACCCGTACGCCACGGCGCGTAAGGTGTTTGAACACTGCGGCCTGGTCTACACGCCCAGCCCGGCCCGCGCGCCCGACCCGCGCCACATAGGCCAGTGGAAGCGCTACGCCGAGCCGCTGCAGCCGATGCGCGAAGCCCTGGGCGACCTCATGCCCGCGTGATGGCCAGGGGGTGAGGCAGGGCGGGGAGGGCGCTACAATCGGGCCATCCTGCCCCTTGCCGTAAGAGTGCGCCCCATGAGCACCCCCGCCTCCAGCCTCCCCACCGCCGAAAGCCAGGCCGACCGCAGTCCGCTGCGCTTCGTCACCGCGGCCAGCCTGTTCGACGGCCACGACGCCGCCATCAACATCATGCGCCGCCTGATCCAGGCCCAGGGCGTGGAAGTGGTGCACCTGGGCCACAACCGCAGCGTCGAAGACGTGGTGCGCGCCGCGCTGCAGGAAGACGCCGACGGCATCGCGCTTTCCAGCTACCAGGGCGGCCACACCGAATACTTCAAGTACATGGTGGACATGCTGCGCGAGCGCGGCGCCGGCCACATCCGCATTTTCGGCGGCGGCGGCGGCACCATCACCCCCGAAGAAATCAAGGAGCTGCAGGACTACGGCGTCGAACGCATCTACCACCCCAACGACGGCATGCAAATGGGCCTCGTCGCAATGATCGAAGACCTGGTGCGCCGCACGGAGCGCGCCCGGCAGGAACGGGGTCAGATCCACTTATCCCGCCCCGCTGCCGGCAAGAACAAGAAATCCGCCGGGATAAGTGGCTCTGACCCCGTTCCTGCTGCCCTGGCTCCAAACATCGACGACGAAATCAGCATCGGCAAGATGCTGACCGCCATCGAAGAAGGCGAATTCGACGAACCCAAACTCACCGCGCTGCGCAAGCAATGGCAGCTCGCCGGCGGCAAAACCCCAGTCATCGGCCTCACCGGCACCGGCGGCGCCGGCAAGTCATCCGTCACCGACGAACTGATGAACCGCTTCCTGCAGCACTTCCCCGAAATGCGCATCGCCGTGATCTCGGTGGACCCGACGCGCCGCCGCACCGGTGGCGCGCTGCTGGGCGACCGCATCCGCATGAACTCCCTGCGCAGCCCGCGCGTCTTCATGCGCTCGATGGCCACGCGCCGCCAGCACGCCGCCATCAACGTGGTGCTGAAGGACTGCGTTGCCTTCCTGCGCGCCCAGGGCTACGACCTGGTGATGGTGGAAACCGCCGGCATCGGCCAGAGCGATTCGGAAATCGTCGACCTGGTGGACTTCCCCGTCTACGTGATGACCAGCGACTTCGGCGCCCCCAGCCAGCTCGAGAAGATCGACATGCTGGACTTCGCCGAACTCGTCGTGCTGAACAAGTTCGACAAGCGCGGCGCCGAAGACGCCCTGCGCGACGTGCGCAAGCAGTGGAAGCGCAACCGCGTGGCCTTCGCCCTGAAGGACGAAGACGTGCCCGTGTACCCCACCATCGCCAGCCAGTTCAACGACCCGGGCGTGAGCTGGATGTTTGCCAACCTGTGCCGCCTGGTGCGCGAGAAGCTGCAGCTGCCGGCCGAAAAGTGGACGCCTGCGGGCGAGATCACGCTGAAGGAACCGCGCGCCACCGTGCTGATCCCCGGCGCCCGCACCCGCTACCTGGCCGAGATTGCCGAACAGGGCCGCGGCATCAACACCAGCATCGAGCGCCAGTCCGAGGCCGCCGACCGCGCCCAGAGCTACTGGCAAAGCCTGCACGACCTGGACGACGCCGACCTGCCGCGCGCCCTGGACCTCTACGACCCGCACCACCTGATGCTGCAGCGCGTGCCCACGCCGGGCGGCGGCACCACCGAGTACCCCACCTGTGGCGACCGCCGCACCGGCGCCGAGCGCCGCAAGCTGGTGTTCAAGTGGCAGCAGGCGGCCCAGGGCGGCGCCGGCGAAAACCGCGCCCCGCTGGAAGAACGCCGCGCCGCCACCGTCGACCGCAGCCTGGTCACCCTGCGCCAGCGCTACAACGACGCGGTGAAGACGCTCAGCGCCGACAACATCCAAATGCTGCGCGACTGGCCCGAGCGCCTGAAATCGATTACCGACGACGTCACCGAGTACCACGTACGCGGCAAGGCCATCGCCGTTGAAAACTACCGGCAAAGCCTGAGCCACCAGAAGATCCCCAAGATCGCCGCACCCACCTACCGCAGCTGGGGCGAACTGCTGGTATTCCTGGGCAAGGAAAACCTGCCGGGCTTCTACCCCTACACCGGCGGCGTGTATCCTTACCGACGCACCGGCGAAGACCCCATCCGCATGTTCGCGGGCGAGGGCACGCCCGAGCGCACCAACCGCCGCTTCCATTACCTTTCGGTCGGCCAGCCGGCGGCGCGCCTGTCCACGGCCTTCGACAGCGTCACGCTTTACGGCGAAGACCCGGCGATCCGCCCCGACATCTACGGCAAGATCGGCAACTCCGGCGTGTCCATCGCCACCCTGGACGACATGAAGAAGCTGTACTCCGGCTTCGACCTGTGCGCGCCCAGCACGTCGGTGTCCATGACCATTAACGGCCCGGCGCCGATGATCCTGGCCATGTTCATGAACACCGCCATTGACCAGCAGATCGAAAAGTACCTGCGCGAAGACCAGAAGCGCTGGGACGCCGCGCACGAAAAGATTGAAGCCTTCTTCGAAGGCAAGAAGCGCCCCGAGTACCACGGCGACATCCCGCCCACCAACGACGGCCTCGGCCTGGGCCTGCTGGGCGTCACCGGCGACCAGCTGGTGGACGCCGAAACCTACGAGCGCATCAAGACCTACACCCTCGCCACCGTGCGCGGCACCGTGCAGGCCGACATCCTGAAGGAAGACCAGGCCCAGAATACCTGCATCTTCAGCACCGAATTCGCCCTGCGCATGATGGGCGACATCCAGCAGTTCTTCGTGGACCACAAGGTCCGCAACTTCTACTCGGTGAGCATCAGCGGCTACCACATCGCCGAAGCCGGCGCGAACCCGATCAGCCAGCTGGCCTTCACCCTCAGCAACGGCTTCACCATCGTCGAGTACTACCTGGCCCGCGGCATGAAGGTGGACGACTTCGCGCCCAACCTGAGCTTCTTCTTCAGCAACGGCATGGACCCGGAGTACACCGTGATCGGCCGCGTGGCCCGCCGCATCTGGGCCCGCGCCATGCGCGAGCGCTACGGCGCCAACGACCGCAGCCAGATGCTGAAGTACCACATCCAGACCAGCGGCCGCAGCTTGCACGCCCAGGAAATCCAGTTCAACGACATCCGCACCACGCTGCAGGCCCTGTACGCCCTGTTCGACAACTGCAACAGCCTGCACACCAACGCCTACGACGAAGCCATCACCACGCCCACCGAAGAAAGCGTGCGCCGCGCCGTGGCCATCCAGATGATCATCAACAAAGAGCTGGGCCTGAACTTCAACGAAAACCCCTGGCAGGGCAGCTTCGCCGTGGACTACCTCACCGACATGGTGGAAGAGGCCGTGTACAAGGAGTTCGAGGCACTTTCAGAGCGCGGCGGTGTTCTCGGTGCAATGGACACGATGTACCAGCGCGGCAAGATCCAGGAAGAAAGCCTGTACTACGAGCACAAGAAGCACGACGGCAGCTTGCCGCTGGTGGGGGTGAATACCTTCCTGCCCAAGGACCACGCGGGTGAGGTGGCCACCACCATCGAACTGATCCGTAGCACCGAGCCCGAGAAGGCCGCCCAGATCGCCAATGTGCGCACCTTCCAGGCCGCGAGAAATACTCTCACTGTGGGAGGGGCTTCAGCCCCGATAGGCTCAGCCCAAGGCCTGGGCTACCTGCAAACCACCGCCCGTGACCGGAAGAACATCTTCGCCGCGTTGATGGAAGCGGTGAAGACACATTCGTTGGGGCAGATCAGCCATGCCCTTTATGAAGTAGGCGGAGAGTACCGCCGTAATATGTAGTTCCATCTCTAATTCCGGGGGTTTTTGCATGTCAATCGTTACTCTCTACAACCACAAGGGAGGCGTATCAAAAACCACGACGACCTTTAACTTGGCTTGGTTGCTGGCGGAACAAGGTAAGAAGGTCCTGATAGTTGATGCTGACCCTCAGTGCAATATCACTGAAATTGCGCTGGCACTTATGATTGAAGCACAGGATGAAGCGGCGGCAGACGGCAATGGGGTGGTTCCTGAGTTGCCTGGCAAGACGCTTAAGGAGATCCTCCAGCCGAGGTTGCAGGGAGAAATTGCGCAGATTGATATTGATGCCGTCGAGACGGTGAATGTTAGGCATGGTCTAGACCTAATTCGCGGCAGTGTCGATCTAACTGAATTGGAGGATGACTTTGCGGAAGCTCATGTCCAGCGTTTTGCCACCAAAACCCATCTCCGAAGAAACTATGTAGCGTTAGGCGACCTGCTCAGTCGTCTCAAAGCTGAGCGTGGTTACGATTATGTGTTTATTGATGTTGGACCAAGTTCGGGCGCGCTAACCCGATCGTGTTTTCTTAGTTGTGACTGCTTCTTCTTGCCGGTCGCACCCGATCGATTCAGTGTTCAAGCCATTGGTACCGTTTCCGCGATCATTTCACGCTGGATGAGTGAACACCGGGACATTTACGATGATTATCTAAGTATCGGATTGCCAGTCCGTCCCGGGCGCCCGATTTTTCTAGGCGCAATCGTTCAGTCGTTCAAGCTCTACAGGGGGCGTGCGAAAAAGGCCTATCAACTATGGATTGACAAGATTCCTGAAAAGATCGCTCAGAATCTTTTGCCGGTAATGGCAATATATGAGTCTTCACCCGGCTCGATGGTGGCCTGCAGCGATAACGTTCGATTCATTGCTGCTGAGATACCTGATTTTGGCACTCTGGCGCCTCTTGCCCAGACGCTTGGAAAGGCTGTCTTCGATATCAACCAAGCCGATACCCGCCTCGCGAATGAAAACGGGCAGCAGTGGCAGGGCGGAACCTGGACGGACGCTCAGCGAAGGATGGAGGAGTACAGGCAGACCTTCCAAAGACTGGCGCAGGCGCTCGAGGAATGCGACCCATGACTGCGGAGGTGGAGAAAATAAAGTTCGTCAATCATTTTGTGGCATTCGTTGACTTGCTCGGTTTCTCAGAGATGGTCGCGCATGATGCTAAGGCGAGCCCCGGCGACCGGTTATTTGTCGAGAAGTTGTTCGAGGTCAATCGAGAGATTGAGAGCAAGATCGCGTCGTCTGGGCGCAGATTTAGTCTTACTCAGTTCTCTGATTCTATTGTTATTAGTCTGCCGCTCGATCAGTCGGCTGTTTATGAGTTTATAAGCGTTGTCTCGTCATACCAGTTGTTGCTTCTCAGTCGCGGCCTGCTTTGCCGAGGCGGAATTTCTTACGGGAAGCACTTCTCTAGTGGGTCTTTCATCTTTTCGGACGCGCTTATCACGGCTTATAAGTTGGAGTCGCAGCAGGCTAAGTTTCCGAGGATTCTTGTGTCTGAAGACCTTGTGCAGTTGTTTGACATCGACAAGACGCGTCTAAATGAGATTTTGATAAGGGAAGACGATGGCGCCGTCTTCGTCAATTACCTTAAGGAGGGTGCGCGCGCCGAGGTCGATGTCCTTGGCTATGTGCGGAATGTTGCGCGCTCGATTGGGAGATCTGAGACGCCCTCCGTTAAGGAAAAGATCAGGTGGCTCACGCAGTATGCTGATTTTGTATTGGGTACGAGAATGGCGCCACCCAGGTTCGAGAATTTGTAGTTCTCAAGTGGTTGGTCGAAAAACTGAAGTTCTTCGAACGATTGCGGTCGTATGCATCGACCGCTCGGTTTTCGGTGCAATTGTTTTTTCTGTCGGTGCGGTGAGATGCTGAATCTGCTTCGGGGTTTTGATGGGCTTGGTTTTGCCGCCGTAGAGTTGTGCGAAAATCTCATGCCAGACTATGGCTTTTCCACCCTTGCATTCGTTTCTGAGTGACTCAGCGTCGCTGAGCTCTCGATCTCTTCAAGAGCGATACCTTCACGCTCATCATTTGCTTGAATGCGTATCTTATTTCTGAGGCCTTCTGTGATTGATTGCGTTCGTGCCATGCGATTCGCCGAATAGCTGTTTGTTCGGGGCATTGAGGTTTGCGCCGGACTGATGCTATCGGAGAGATCTAGTGAACGGTAAAGAGCTTATTGAGCAATTGATCGCGCGAAAGCTACATGTGCGTTTGCGGCCAGTAGTTCACGATAGGCCGGGAGAGATGGCCGAGATTGTGGTTGATCGGAAGATGTGGTTTGCCAATATTCGGTCACAGGACGACATATTTGAGGGTAATCCGCTGTTCGAGTGGGAGGATCCCAGTTGGACGAAGCGTGGCGTCCGCGACTTGATTCGGCGAAGCAACCCAACATTAAAGCCGATACACCGAGAAGCAATGGTTAGGCGATTTGTTGCAAGGCTTGAGACGCCGGACCTGTTGGCGCAAATGAAGTTGCAGATCGAGGAGGGTCTTTCTCAAACCTACGGCCAGTCGAGCATTGCATCCTTCTTCAAATCTGCGGTAACGCAGCGGCACTGGGCGGACTACGCATCCAGGGGTGCGGGGTATGGGGTCGTATTCGATTTTTCGACTCGTTGGAATTACGTAACTGCCGGTGGTCTTGCGCCTGGACCAATGGTTCCGTTTCCGATTGAATACGTAGACCCGGCAGCACGGCCACGAATTAAGCTGGCTTTCCGTGGGTTCGATCCGGCACTTGGGTTTGAGGATGTGACCAAGGGATTGTTGATGAAGTCAAACGAATGGCAGTCCCAGGAGGAAGAACGATTATTTCGAATCGGAATACCGGCTGGTCATGTTGTCTTCCCGGCGCAGTCGCTCGTCGGCATCCTGCTTGGTTATGATGTTTCTAACGCAGTTGAGCAAGAAGCGAGCTTGCTTGGACGTCAGGTGCGGGTTCCCGTCGTTAGAGTGGTGAGGGGCGCTGGCTATCAACTTGATCTCGCGCTGGTGTAGCCACGATGGTAACTATTTGGTCGTTCACATGATGGCGACTGCACAAGGCTTGGCCGCCGGGTGTTAGAGGGATGGCTCAGCAAGAAGAGTGCTGGGCTGCCCGGTCCGCTTGGCTCTTCGACGATAAACCCTGACGTAACCTTAACCAATTCGCGTCTCCCGCGTCCCCTTCAGCTCGCCCTGCTTGCTGCCTGACGCCGTCACGGGCTTCGCGTCCACGGCGGTCTCGCGCTCGAACGAATGCGACTTGTTGGTACTGCGGCAGCACCGGTAAGTGGCCCAGTAGAGCGCCGTGGCGCCGGCTGGTCCGAGGGCGAGCAGCCATACGCTATTGTCGTTGCTCATCACTGCACCGCCAGGAATAACAGGGCTGCGCCTTCGATGAAGAAGCCGGTGGTGATGGCGGCGAGCAGCAGCTTCCACTGCTGCACCGGCGCGCAGTCCGTGGGTTCGCCGGTGCAGGCATTCGCAACGATGTAGCGCAGCCCCCAACTCTCAGGGTGTCGGCCCCTCAACCTCGCGCAGCGCATTGAAAACCTCGGGACTCGAGACCGGGACCAGGATCGTGCCGAAATACGCGTCGGGCGCGGTGTAGAACGAGAAGCAAGTGAACGGCCTCCCCGGCGTGGAGCACTGGTTTCCCGCCAACAGCGTCATGCCTGCCTCGAACACTTTGTTTCGCGGCTCGTCGGCGACACCCACGGTCCGGTCGGCTTTGTACCAATGACCGGGCTTCGGCAGATCCACGGGCACATCCGTCCAGCCCTCCGGCCGGCCCATCTTCGCCAGCAGCATCTGCCGTATTTCCTTCCGTGCCGGCTGCGAGCCGATGCGGGCCGCGTCCAGCAGGCTGGCGCCGTCCTCGCGGCGCACCGAGGTGTCGGCGCCCAACGCCAGCAGCGCGCGTATGGCCTCGGCGTTGTTGTAGCGGATGGCCCCGAACAGCAGTGTGGTCGTCGCTTTGTCTCCGGCATCGAAGACCACGCCCAGGGCGTTGAGCTGGCGAAGATCCTTGGCCTTGATGAAGTAGGCCGATTCGCCCAAGGCCTCGGGCACCAAGCGGTCCCAATGCTGTTCGCGCATGGGCGCGGCGAACATGGCGTACACCGCCGGGAACGTGGTGGCTCGGGCCGCCATGCGGTTCACATGGGACGTCGGGTCGCCGTCGTAGGCAAACAGCGCCTTGAGATGGGGCATGGCGCCGGCCTCGTTGCCGTTCTTCATGGCCAGCCCGGCCTTCACCAGGTGGGCGTCCGCCAGGGTGTGGGCGGCCACGCCGAAGCGCACGATTTCCAGCGCCGCCGTGCTGTCCTTGATGGCCGCATCGGGCCGCCCGGCCTCGAGGTGTAGGCGGGCGCGGGACTCCAGCGTGAAGGCGCGGTCCTGGCCTTCGAAGCCGTCGATGGCGCGGGACAGGTAGGCCATGGCCTTCCTGTCATCACCCACCACGGACCAGATCTCGCCCAGCTGCCGCAGGGCAATGACTTCGTCCCGGCTGTCGATGGGCTCGCGCAGGACGCGTTCGTACTCCTTGATGGCCAAGGGGTAGTGGACGTCGTCGCCGGTGTAGGTGGCCATGGCCAGCAGTGCGTTGCCCTTGTCGAGGCGCAGCATCACGCTGTCGGGGTCCAGCGCTTCGGCGCGATCCAGCATTTCCAGGCCATTTTGTATTTGCCCCCGTGCCAGGGCAACGCGCGAGCGGGCGAGCCACGCGTTGGCCAGCTCCGGGTCGGCGGCGACGGCCTGTTCCGCCCACCGTTCGGCGGCGCTCATGTGGGCCTCTTCGAAATCCACGAACATTTTGTCCCGCGCCTGCGGGCGTCCGTTGGTGGCGCGGCCGTACTCGAGCCGAGCCAGGAAGGTCAGGATGCGTGCATTGCTCGGGAACTGGCCATGCAGTTCGCGCAGCCTGGGTTCGATGCGGTCACCCTGGCGTTGGGACAGGGCGTCTTCGATCGCCTGCATATCGGCTTCGGGCGGATCGCCCACGTCCACCGGGGCTGCGGCCACCGGCTCGGGCGGGACGTAAGGCGTGGGCGCCGGGGGAGGGCCCGCGTAGCGCGGCGGCTTGGTGGCCTGCTGGTAGGCGAACACACCCAAAGCCAAAGCCAGCACCAACAGCAGGAAAGCTCGCGAGCGCATAGGCGCATACCTTGGGTATTGGGGGATGTCGTCAGCGTACCGGCGAACCGGAAAATCGGCTAGGTCGGTTTTGCTTGCGCAGGAGTGTCGCCGCGCCACCTTTGACGCCCGCACCCTTGGCTTTCCTTCATGCCAACCGATTCATTCATGCACGCCGTGACACCATCCCCTTCTTTGGCGGACAACCCAATCGGACGATGGATGCTTACAAGCTCGCGATCCTGCTGGTTGGCCTGGCGCTGCTGGGCGCCGCCTGGATCCCCCACCTGGTCAAGCGCAACCCGCTGACTCTGCCGATCCTCTACGTGGCCCTGGGCGCGGTGCTCTACACGCTGCCCTTGCCGCTCCCGCGCGCCAACCCGCTGCGCTACTCGGAAATCACCGAGCGCCTCACCGAGATCACCGTGCTGGTGGCCCTGGTGGGCGTGGGCCTGCGCATCGACACCCGCTTCAGCTGGCGCGGCTGGTCGCTCACGTGGCGGCTGCTGGGCATCACCATGCCGCTGACCATCCTGGCCGGCGTGTGGCTGGGCCAGGTGTGGCTGGGCTACGGCCTGGCCACGGCCATGCTGCTGGGCGCGGTGCTGGCGCCCACCGACCCGGTGCTGGCCGGGGACGTGCAGGTGGGCGCGCCCGGCGAGGGCGGCGAGGACCCGGTGCGCTTCGCCCTGACCTCCGAAGGCGGGCTCAACGACGGCCTGGCCTTTCCCTTCGTCTGGCTGGCGGTGGCCCTGGCGCTGGCCGCCACCGGCGAGCCGATGGGCTGGGGCCGCTGGCTGGCGCTCGACGTGCTGTGGCGGGTGGTGGGCGGCGTGGCCATTGGCTGGCTGGTGGGCTACGCGCTGATGCACCTGATCTTCCGCAGCGAACGCGTGCCCACGGTGTCGCGCGGCGGCGATGGCCTGATTGCGCTGGCCATCACGCTGGTGGTCTACGGCGTGGCTGAGCTGTGCCATGCCTACGGTTTCCTGGCCGTGTTCGTGGCGGCGCTGGTGGTGCGGCAGAAGGAACACGCCCACGGATTCCACGCCGTGCTCGACACCTTCGCCCACCAGTGCGAAACCCTGCTGATGGCCGTGATGCTGCTGTTGCTGGGCGGCGCGCTGGCGAGCGGCGTGCTGTCGGATCTGACCGGACGCGGCATCGTGTTCGCCTTCGTGTTCGTACTGGTGGTGCGGCCGCTGGCCGGCTGGCTGGGGCTGCTGGGCACCTCGCTGACCCGGCGCGACCGCTGGGCCATCGCCGTGTTTGGCGTGCGCGGCGTCGGCTCAGTGTATTACCTGGCGTTTGCCATGAACCACGCCAAGTTCGCGGATAGCCGAGAGCTGTGGGCGGTGGTGTGCCTGGTGGTGGTGCTGTCCATCCTGGTGCATGGACTGACGGCGAGTGGGGTGATGGCGTGGTTGGATGGTCGCAGGCGGCGGGCTTGAGCGTCGCCCGCTGGCGCGCGATGTCTTGGACTGGGACAATCGAGCATCACATCCTGAAGCCGCCCATGCGAGATCTGAAGGTTCTTCGGCTAAAAGCTTCGATGGTTGCGGCACTGATTGCCATGGCGTTGGCTGCCTGCAGCGAACG
>JANOJQ010000198.1:0-5513 GCA_031418815.1 Lysobacteraceae bacterium | reverse complement strand
CCTGCTCAGTGAAGCCTTTATTTCGCAGGACGTGCCCCTCGCTTCCGCGGCGCCGCCGGTGCGTGTCTTTATGGGTGCCCCACGGAGTTCGGGTGAGGATGCGCTCCGATGCTTGCGCGTCCCGATCCGGACCAAGGCCAGGCATTTTTTCTGCGGATCAATCTCGGCTAACCCGGCTTTGGCTCCTTTTTGCTCCTGGCCCATCGCGGCGTGTCCCTTCGGACACTGGAATGGCGGCCCGGCCAGCGTGGAAGGTGGCCAGTACGAAGCTCCTATCCGCCCGGCGGCGGGTGTGAGTTGCAGGCGCGCACGACGTCGCCTCCGGTGCTCGACGGGGCGTACAGGCGACGACGGGGTAATCGCAAAGCTTCCAGTGTCGAAAACGCACGGCTTGCGCAGAAATCCACTCTTGCACCGGGCCATGGGCGGCGCCGCCACCACTGCCGACATGCCTGTGCATACGTTCTGACGAGGGATGCCACGGTGTGCATGCGTGGAACTCACCCCCGCCGCCGGGCGGATAGGACCCTCACGCTGGCCACCTTCCATGCTGGCCCTGCCTCCACATCCAGTGTCCGAAGGGACGCGCCGCGCCAGGCTGGATGGCGCATCAAAGCGGGCGACGGGTCAACAAACCGGATCGGCAGAAAAATGCCGCGGCAGAGAACGAACCGCTCCAGGCGCAAGCAAAGCGCGGCGAACAACCCGTCCCGCCGATCAGCCCACTGCGCTGCCGCCTACCGGCGGCGCTGCGGCAGCGAGGGTCTCTCTGCGCGAGATAAGAGGCTCCACCGAGTGCAGAGAGACCCTCGCTGTCGCAGTGTCGCCGGCGCCAGGGGCAATGCCCGCGTTCCGTAAAAACGAGGGAACCCCGCAGTTGGGAGAAGAACCAAAGAAAACGCCCGGGCATGCCCGGGCGTTTTGACTGCGTGTAGCCGGCGGCTCAGTAAGCGCAGAGGCAATGCGCCACCGCGCGGAACGGCGAGCGGCCCTTGCGGTCGAGCCAGGCCAATTCGCCCTCGACCTTGGCCAGCGTCTCGCGATCGAGCAGCAGCGGCGTCGGCGCCAGCACGCGCAGCACGCCCTGCATGCGGGACGTGCTGCCCATGCTCACCACGAAGCGCTCGAAAGCGGTCAGCGGCTTTTCGATGTAGCTCACGCCGTACTTGCCCTCCTCGAGCTTGGCCAGCGAAGCGGTGTGGGCCAGCGCGGCCTCCAGGCCGCCCAGTTCGTCGACCAGCCCGCGCTCCTTGGCCTGCGCGCCGCTCCAGACCCGGCCCTGCGCCACAAGATCGATCTTCTCGGGCGTGCTGCCGCGCGCGGCGGCGACCTTGCCGGTGAAATCGGCGTAACCCTTGTTGATGACCGCCTGGATGATCAGGCCCGCGTTCGGATCCAGCGGCAGCGTCGGGTCGAAGGCGCCGGCCAGCGGCGCGGTGCCGACGCCGTCGGTGCTGACGCCAATCTTCGCGAGCACGCGCGGCACGGTCATCCACAGGCCGAAGATGCCGATCGAGCCGGTGATGGTGGAATCGTCGGCGTAGATGCGGTCGGCGTTCATCGAAATCCAGTAGCCGCCGGACGCCGCCACGTTGCCCATCGACACCACCACCGGCTTGCCGGCGGCCTTGATGAGCTCGACTTCGCGACGGATCTGCTCGGACGGGAACACGCCGCCGCCCGGGGAATCAACGCGCAGCAGCACGGCCTTGACGGTTTCGTCCTCGCGCGCCTGGCGCAGCAGCGCCGACGTGGACTCGCCGCCGATGGTGCCCGGCGACTGCTCGCCGTCGGTGATCTCGCCCTGCGCGACCACGATGGCCACCTGCGGACGGCTGTCGATGCCGAGGTTTTCCCGCATCAGGTGCGCCTGGTAGCCCTTGAGGTCGATCCGGCGGAAGCTGGTGCCGTCCTCGTCGGCGATGCCGCGTTCGATCAGCAGCTTCTCGACTTCCTGGCTGGTCATCAGGCCGTCGATCAGCTTCTCGTCCATGGCCAGCTTGCCCAGGTCGCCCGAGACCGCCTGCACGCGCGCGGGCAGGTCGTTGATCATCGCGTTGATGGCGTCGACCTCCAGCTTGCGCGCCTGCGCCAGGTCGGCGACGAAGCGCTGCCAGACGTCGGTCATCCAGAACAGGTCGGCCTCGCGCGCGGCGGGCGACGCCGCATCGAGCACGTAGGGTTCGGCGGCGGACTTGAACTCACCCACCTTGAACAGGTGCACGTCCACGCCCAGCTTGTCCTGCAGGCCTTCGCGGTAGTACATGCGGTAGCGGCCCAGGCCCTCGAGCAGCACGCCGCCCTGCGGGTCCAGGTAGACCTCGTCGGACTGCGCGGCCAGGTAGTACTGCTTCTGCTCCATGTTGGTGCCGAAGGCGATGACCTGCTTGCCCGACGTGCGGAAGTCGCGCAGCGCGGCCGCCAGGTCGCGCATCGCGGCGAAGCCGGACGCGTTGAAGCCGTCGGTCAGCAGCACGATGCGATCGATGCGCTTGTCGTCCTTGGCCGCCTTGATCGCCTGCAGGGCGTCGCGCAACTGGATCTCGGGCTGGGCCTGGCCGGTGGCCTGGTTCACCACGCGGTCGACCGGCGCAGAAGTGAACTGCTCCACCAGCACGCCGTCCATGTCCAGCACCAGCGCCGTCTTTTCCTCGAGCGGCTGCACGCCCGGGTTGGCCAGGATCGCCACCAGCAGCAGGAACAGCACCAGCAGAAAGAGGATGTTGAAGACGAGCCGGCGGGCGAAGTTGACGGTGTTCCAGATGCCGCCAAAGAAACGCCGGATCGGGCCGGGCTGGGAGTGGGACATGGGAAGGGCTCCAGGTTATGCAGTGGTCAGCATACCCAGCCCGGGTGAAGGCCGCATGGGCGTTACGTCACGCGTACCGGCGGCAGGGGGCGGCGGGCCAGCCGCCAGAAGCGCCAGCCCAAAAGCGTGGCCGCGACGCTCAGGCCCAGGATCAGGCCGGTCCACAGACCCGGCGCGCCCTGGCCGCCGACCACGCCCAGCCAGTAGCCCAGCGGCAGGCCCAGCCCCCAATAAGCCAGCACGGTGATGAACATCGGCACGCGCGTGTCCTTGAGCCCGCGCAGCGCGCCGGCCGACATCGCCTGGAAGCCGTCGGGGTACTGGAACACGGCCGCGTAGGCCATCAGCAGCGTGGCCAGGGCGATCACCGCCGGGTCGGTGGTGAACCGGCTGGCCAGCCAGCCGGCGGACGACACCAGCACCAGCGCCGACACCGTCTGCGCGATCATCGCCAGCCCGTAGCCGGCGGCCGCCGACCAGCGCACCGCCGACGGATCGCCGGCGCCCACGGCGTGACCTACCCGCACGGTGGTCGCCATCGCCACGCCCAACGGCACCATGAAGGCCAGGCTGGCGATGAGGATGGCAATCTGGTGCGCGGCGATCTGGGTGGTGCCGAGCTGGCCGATCAGCAGCGCCGTCGCCACGAACAGGCTGCCCTCCATGAACACCGACACGCCCATCGGCAGCCCCAGCGCCAGCAGCCCGCGGATCGGCGCCCAGCGCGGCGGATCGAAGCGCAGGAACAGGCCGAGGTCGGCGAAGCGCGGCGAGCGCCACAGGTAGATCCACAGCGCCACGGTCTGGCAATACAGGGTCGCCGCCACCGCGTAGCCCAAGCCGGCCGCACCCAGGCCCAGCCCGAACATCAGCGCGTAGCCCAGCGGCGCCAGCAGCACCAGGCCGGCGATGCCGAACACCATCGTCGGCTTGGTCCAGGCGATGCCTTCGCTGAGGTTGCGCAGGCAAAAGTACAGCGCGAGCGCCGGTGCGCCCCAGCTGATCGCGCGCAGGAAGGCTACGGCCTCGGGCCGTGCTTCGGCGGTGATTCCCATCGGCGCCAGCGCCAGTGCGCCGCCTCGGACCACGAAGAACAGGCCCACGCCCAGCGCCAGCGCCAGCCACAGCGCCTGCCGGAACACCGCGCCGATCTCGGCGCGACGGCCGGCGCCGTTGAGCTGCGCCACCGTCGGCGGCACCGCCATCAGCACGCCGATGCTCACCAGGATGACGACCGACCACACGGCGCTTCCCACGCCCACGGCAGCCAGCGTCACCGGGCCGTGCCGGCCGGCCAGCACCGTGTCCACGATGTTCATCGCCATGGACGAGGCCTGGCCCAGCACGAGCGGCAGCGCCAGCACGAAGCTGACGCGCATCTCGCGCAGCAGCCGCGCCGTGCGTGTTTCGGAATGACTCATGGGGGAATGCCGCGGGGCTCAGGGCCGCTATATTAGCCGCTGACGCCCGGGAGCCCGCCATGACCACGCAATCGCCCCAGCCCGCCGCCGCCGATGCGCCGGTGCGCCGCTGCCAGAACTGCGGCGAACCGCTGCTGGGCGAGCACTGCTACGCCTGCGGCCAGCCCACGAAGGGACTGGTGCGGCATTTCAGCAGCATCATCGGCGACTTCATGGACTCGGTGTTCGAGCTCGACTCGCGCATCCTGCGCACGCTCGGCCCGCTGCTGCTGCGCCCCGGATACCTCAGCATCGAATACTTCGCCGGCCGGCGCGTGCGCTACGTCAGCCCGGTGCGGCTGTTCGTGTTCCTGAGCCTGTTCGCGTTCTTCGCCGCCAAGCTGAGTTTCGACATCAACGTGGACAAGGACGGCCCCAGCCCGGTGATCGTGGACACCTCGGACGGCCCGGGCGACGGCATCCGCCGCGCCACCACCGTGGCCGAGGTCGAGGCCGCCCGAGACCAGGCGATCGCCGCGCTGCGCAAGGTACGCACCGACGCCGGGGACGTCCCGGGCGTGTCGACGGGGATGCTGGCGGCCGAGAAGGGCGTCGCCGCCGAGGCCGCGCGGCGCATCGCCGTCATCGAGAAGGCGCTGAAGGAAGGCAGGCCGGTGCCCACCGCTTCCGACGACCCGTCGATCAGTTTCAACGGCTCCCGTTGGGACCCCGAGACCAACCCGGTGAAGTTCGGCGTCCTGCCCGACGCGGCCAACGCCCGCATCAACGACATGGTCGGCCACGCGCAGGAGAACATCCAGCGCATCCAGAAGGACCCCAACCTGCTCAAGGACGCGTTCCTGTCGAACGTGCCCACCACGCTGTTCCTGATGCTGCCGTTGTTCGCGCTGTTCCTGAAGGTGGCCTACCTGTTCAAGCGGCGCATCTACATGGAACACCTGATCGTCGCGCTGCACAGCCACAGCTTCCTGTGTGCTGGCCTGCTGCTGGCACTGCTGCTGGAAGCGCTGGCGAGCTGGACCGCGTCGCTGCCGTGGCTCCGGGTGCCGCTGAACGTGGTCGAGTTCGCCCTGCTGTGCTGGATGCCGCTGTACCTGCTTTTCATGCAGAAGCGGGTGTACGGCCAGGGCTGGCTGATGACCCTGTTCAAGTACGGCGTGCTGGGCACCTGTTATTTCGTGCTGGTCTGCCGGGGCGCGATGCTCAGCCGGCTGGTGAGCCTGGTGAACATGTGACCCGGGCGCAGGCCGATCGGCCGGCGCGACGCCTCAGCGCCCCACGCG
>JANOJQ010000197.1:0-7773 GCA_031418815.1 Lysobacteraceae bacterium | reverse complement strand
TGCCAAGTCCACGCCGATGGTTATAGTGCGCATTGGAAACTCCTCATTCAGACTTGCCGATGGTGAAAACCATCATGGCCCTCAGAGGCCGAGCGGTTATCCGCAGGGATGGGGAGTTTCCTTTTTACTCATTCAAGCCGAGCGCACTTCTTGGGTCGACCTGACTCAAGGCTTTGGGCGTCTCGAGTGGCGAGGTGAGAATGCTCGGCCATAGCAGCTTCAATCACCGTCAGGAGTTCATGTGAACAGAAGACTTGTCAGCTCCGGCTCTGCGTTTGAAGAGACCATGAGCTACTCCCGAGCCGTCGTCGCGGGCGATTGGATATTCGTCTCAGGAACGACCGGCTTCGACTACAGCTCAATGACCATCGCTGAAGGTATTGCAGAGCAAACGGAGCAGTGCTTCAAGAACATCTCCGACGCGCTGGAAGAAGCAGGCTCAAGCCTGCAAGATGTCGTGCGAGTCCACTACATCCTGCCAGAAGCCTCTGCGTTCCAAGCGTGCTGGCCAGTACTGAAGAAGTACTTAGGTCAAGTCAGGCCTGCGGCAACGATGATCTCCGCCGGCTTGATTGATTCACGCATGAAAATCGAGATCGAAGTAACGGCAGTCAAAGGTTCAAAGAGTTAGTTGCATGCTCTTCAACCCACGCCCAACCCTTCAATCGAGAGGAAACGCCCCAGCGAGCCGGGTCATGCCCCTCATATCAAGCGCCAGGGGGCATGGACACAGTTGCGCCGCACCCACTTATCCTGCGCATGAGCCCTTACCATGACGGGGCTCGCAAGTCGGGTGTGACACTACCAATGAGTCGAAGCCCGGCCTCGTCATGTGTCCGGGGTATTACTGCCAGGGGGACCCGACTATCCGGCCGATTGATCGCGACCGCCCGGAAGTAGAGCCGCGTCACGTAGCATGTGTGGTCGCGCCACCGGCGACGATAGGGGCGGCGCAGGCCCTTGGGCGGCGTCGATGATCCGGTTCATCTGTTTTCAACGCTTGCTACGGACAACACGGAGCTGGTGAAGATCAGGGTGAGGCACATCTTTCTGTCGCGCCAAGGGAACGCCGCCGCGCAGCTTGCGCCGGCTCACAATCCAAAGGGGAGCTGTCAATGAAGTCGATCTGGATCAAAGTATTGTCGCTGCCTGCGGCAGTGCTGGTGTGGTGGGTGTCCACGGGAGACCGCCGCGAGGCCGTGGCGACGGAAGTCGCGCAGGCCCTCCAGGCGGGCGCCCCGGCGTGGCTGATCCGCAGGAACGAGTACGACGGCGCGCCCGGGGATCTGTCCACCATCCGCACCGATCTGGTGGCTACGCCGTCGCGGCTGCAGCTGCGTGCCCTGCTCGGCGGCAGCCCGCCGACCGCGGCGTTCAATATCGAAGCGTCGCAGAGCGTGCTCTTCCTGCAGGCGGGCCCCACTACCGGCGCGCTTGAGCGGACCCCCACGATCACCCGGATCGATGGCCGCAGATTCCGCATCCAGGTCCGTGTAGCGGAAGGCCTGGCCGCAGGCACGTATGCGGGCTACGTGGAGCTGAAGTCCTGCCTGGAGGAGGCCTGCCTCACTGAGATCCAGCGCGGCACGACGTATGTGCCGTTCGAATTGGTGGTCGAAGATCCGGCGAATGTCGCGCCGGGCGAATGGGAGACGTTCCAGCGTGACGCCGGGCACACCGGCTACGTGCCGGCGACATTCCGGCCCCATTCGTTTGCCTACAAATGGCAATGGCGTCGACCGACGACCGGCACGCTCGGCTTCATCAATGCGGTGACGACGGCGCCGGGCCTGGTGTTTGTGTCCGACGATGAATACTTCGGGTCGCCGGCGCTGCGCGCGCTGCGCGAGAGCGACGGCGGCGTGGTCTGGCAGCAGACGTTCCAGAACTACCCGGCGCTGAATCCGCCCGCCACCGCCAACGGCAAGGTCTATGTCGCCACGACGGGCCATCAGCAGACGTTCCTGTGGGCGTTCGATGCCAACACCGGCACGGCCGTGTTCCAGAACACGTTTGCCGGACAATGGCCGCACGTGCTGGCGCCCACGATCCGCGACGGCCGCGTGTACACCAATGGCGGCTATTACGGCGGCGGCGTCTATGCGTTCCACGCCACAAGCGGCGACCTGCAGTGGTCGATGTTCAGTGGCGACGACGACATGTCCACGCCGGCCGTGGATCAGTCGCGGGCCTACTACTACGACGGCACCGCCCTGGTGACCTACGACACCACCACCGGCTTGCAGCTGTCGTCCACCAACGATCCCTACAACCCCGGCCAGGGCTACTCGCACCATGGCGCCCCGATGCTCGGACTGGTCGATAGCGTGACCACCTTCAGCGGCGGCGCCTTCAGCGGCCGCGCGTCGTCCAGTGTCGAGCAGTACGGCACCCGCCCACTCATCAACTTCTCGGTGGCCAACAATGCGGTCCGCTGGCGCACTGCGAGGACGTACGCGACCCAGCCGGCGACGGCCAAGGGCATCGTGTATGCGGGTTCCAACACGCCCAAGTCGTTCGATGCCATCGACGAGGCCACCGGCCAGGTCCTGTGGTCCTGGGTGCCACCGGTATCGGATCAGGCTTTCCACCGCAATGTGGTGGTGACCGACAACCTCGTGTTCGTGAGCACCGACCGTGCGATCTATGCCCTGGATCTGGCCACGCGCCAGCCAGTGTGGTCCTACCCGACGCCCGGGATGATGGCGATCTCGGGTGGCGGCACGCTGTACGTCGTCGAAGGCGCGCGTGAACCGACGGGCCGATTGATCGCAATTGGCCTGAAGTGAAGCGCCTCGCCTGACGTGCAGCATCTCGTCATCGGCAACGAAGAAGGCCCGCTTAGTTGCGGGCCTTTTTCGTACTGTGGGTTCGACGATGCTGCACGCCGCATGCGGCTGCATGTCGGGACAAGGAGCGTAGCCTTCGGTAATGACCCAGTGATTTCCCGCTCGGGTGTAACCATTCCGAGGAGACACGCATGGGCGCGGTAATGGACGAAGAAATCAAACGATGGCAGGCCCGCCGGGAGGCGGCGCCGGCGCTGGAAATCATCCAGGGCCGAACGACGGTGGCCGTGGCTGGCCACTGAAGATGGCATTGCAATGCGCTGCAACACGGGCGGAATATTGTCCAATCAGCCCCCCCACCCGGTTGCCAGTCCCGCGGGAACAGCATGAGCCGATTCGCAAGGAAAATTGCCCCATTCGTGGCCGCGGAGCTTGCCCTGGCCCGCGACGCCGAACTGGCGGGGGATTCCGCGGCGGCCTTCTCCCACCTCGAGCGCGCCCATGTGCTCGGCCAGGCCTCCACCTACCAGCATGTCCGGGTGCATTGGCTGATGCTGCGCTGGGGCCTGCGCCAGCGGCAGGCCCGCGAAGTCTTCGGACAAATACTCCGGCTGTTCGGTGCCGCCACCAAGACGGCGATCGGACTCGTGCCCGAGGGCAACACCGGCGGCGCCAACGTCAGCCCGGTCCGGCCGATGCCGCTGCCCGAAGACCTTGCCGCCCTGATCCGGCAGGCCCGGTCGTGACGGCCAGTGGGCGCCGCCTTCATGGGTGCAGCGTGCCGCCCACTGAGCAAACCCGAAATTTTCGTTGAGCCAAGGGAATCTGAATGCAGAAGAACATGGTCACCACCGCCTTCACCCTGCCAGGCCCGCGCGGAAACCTATCAGATGATGTGCCGACAGGCCGACGGCCTCGCCGCCAACGCCATCATCGGCATGCACTATGACGCCACCGAACTGATGGCCGGGCTGACCGAGGTGCTGTGCTATGGCACCGCGGTGGTGGTTGTTCCGGACGCGTCCGAATGAACCAGGGCAACCGGCACGGGTTGGCCGCGTGATCGATATCCTTGCCCTCGTCGGCGTGGTGGCCGCTGGCCTTGACGGATCGCCGCGGCCACGCCCCGCGCGTCACGCCGCCCGGCGCGGCCGGAACGCCGATGGCGGCTTCGACTCCCAGCGCTTGAAGGCCCGGCGGAAATTGGCGATGTCGGAATAGCCCAGCGCGTAGGCAATCTCTTCGACGGTGAAGTGGCCCTGGCGCAGGTGCGCCAGCGCCAGCGTGTGGCGAACGTCCCCGAGCAGCTGCTGGAATGACGTCGCTTCCTCCGCCAGGCGCCGGTGCAGGGTGCGCGGGGTGATGCGCAACAAACGCGCCGTGAGCACCAGCGAGGGGAAGCCGGTGCGCTGTTCCAGCATCAGCCGCTGCACGCGCGCGGCCAGGGTGGTGTGGGCGGTGAGCTTGTCGAGCTCGCGCTCGCAGATGCCGGCGGCCTCGCGGAACGCCACCGGATCGGCGGCGCGCAGCGGCACGTCCAGCTGGGCCAAGGGCAGGCTGAAGCCGGTCCAGTCCAGGCCGTAGCGCACCGGGCTGCGCAGGATTTCCCGGGTGAGCGCGGCGTACTCGGGGGCTTCGAAGCCGAAGCCAATCCCGCTGATGCGGCATGCGCCCAGCGAGATGGTTTCCATCGCGTTCTTCAGGCTCAGCAAGACCGCCTCGAGCACGGGGCGCTGGATGTCGCCCAAGGGGCAGGTGGGTGTGAATCGAAGCCGCAGTTCGGTGGGCGTGGTTTCGTGCGACACCGCCACCAGCGGCAGCCGCAGCGGGATGAAACGCTCGAACAGGCCGATGGCCTCGCGCAGGCTGCCGCTGTTGAGCACCGCTTCGCCGACCACGCCGTGGGTGGTGGGCACCAGCCGTTCGCCCACGAACAGCCCCAGCGCCGGCTCCCGCGACAGGTGCATGGCTTCGAGCACCAGCCGCTCGAACGTGGCGAAGGGAACGCTGAGCGCCGGGTCGGCCAGGTCCGCCGCCACCAGGCCGGCCGGCTGCAGCCAGCGCGCCAAGGCCACGCCCCGGCGCTGGAGCTGTTCGGCGACATGACCCAGGTAATAGCCGGGCAGGTTCGGGCGCGGGTCGGTCATGGGGTTCGCGATTGGCGACAGATGACCCAGTGTTGGCGATAAATGACCTGATATCCAGCCCCCGGGGCTCCTAGATTGTGGCTTGGGAAAACCAAGACACGGGGTAGCCGGCATGGGTTCGCGAATCGAAAGCACCAAGGCAACGGTCAACGGCCAGTGCATCGACGTGGCGGCTGGGGAAACCTTGCTGCTGGCGGCACTGCGCCAGGGCATCGCCTTTCCCAACAGCTGCCGCGTCGGCGGCTGCGGCACCTGCAAGTGCCGGGTGGCCGAGGGCCAGGTGCGCGAGCTCACCGAGACCGGCTACCTGCTCAGCGGCGACGAGATTGATCGTGGCTTCGTGCTGGCGTGCCAGAGCGTCCCGCGCGGCGACGTGAGCATCGAAGTGGCGATGGGCGAACCGCCGGCGCCGCGCACGCCCGGTCGCATCGTCGCCCAGCACCGGCTCACCCACGACATCCTGCAGCTGCAGGTTCAACTCGACGCTCCCCTCGCCTACCGTGCCGGCCAGCACGCGCGCCTGTCGGTGGACGACCTGCCCGGCGTGGCTCGCAATTACTCGTTCGCGACGCCGTCTGAGCCCGAGGGCCGACTGGAGTTCCTGGTGCGCAAGGTGCCCGGCGGAAGCCTGTCCTCGCTGCTCAACGACGTTGACCTGCGCGGGCAGCCGATCACCGTGGAAGGTCCGCTGGGCGAGTTCTGGCTGCGGCCCGGCGATGCGCCGCTGCTGATGGTGGCCGGCGGCAGTGGCCTGGCGCCGATCCTGGCCATGCTGCGGGAAGCCGCGGCCGCGGGCTGCACGCGGCCGGTGACGCTGCTGTTCGGCGCGCGCAAGCCGCACGACCTCTACGCGCAGGACGAAATCGATGCGCTGGCCAAGGCCTGGCGCGCGCCCTTCCATTTCCTGCCGGTGCTGTCGGAAGCCGGCGATGACGCCGGCTGGCCGGGCGCGAAAGGCTGGGTCACCGACCAGATCGACGGCCTGCTGGCGCCCGGCGCGCACGCCTACCTGTGCGGGCCGCCGCCGATGATCGACGCCGCCCAGGCGCGGCTGCAGCGCCTGGGCGTCCAGGCGACCGACATCCACTGCGACCCCTTCACCACGGCCGCCGACGTGGCTGCGGCGCGGGAATCGGCCGCGGAACCCGAGCGCGAGCCGGCCCGCTTCTGGGACTACGCCAAGTACTTCGGCTTCCACGCCGTGGGCCTGTCGTCGATCGTTGCGCTGATGGCCGGCGGCGGCTGGATCACGGCCGGGCTGCTGGCGATTGTTTCGTTCTACATCCTGGGCGACGCGGTGTCGGGCAACGACCTGCGCACGCCCCGGTTCCGCCGCCCCGGCGTGCTCACCGCGCAGCTGTGGCTGGCGCTGCCGCTGGTGGCGCTGATCGTGTTCAGCGCGGTGTGGGGCGTCAGCGCCGGCGACCCCCTGGGCTACGGCGCCTGGCTCACGCACTGGACCGGCCATGACGTGATCGCCGCGCGCGCCGCCACCACCTTCGGCCACCACGTCTCTGCCGTCATCCTCACCGGCCTGATGATCGGCATGATCGCCACCATCACCGCGCACGAGCTGATGCACCGCACCTGGGACAAGGTGTCGCTGGGGCTGGGGCGCTGGCTGATGGCCTTCAGCTTCGACACCGCGTTCACCATCGAACACGTGTACGGCCACCACCGCTACGTCGCCACGCCGCAGGACCCGGCCACGGCGCCGCGCGGGCGCAATGTCTATGCGCACATCGTGCTGTCCACGGTGGCGGGCAACGCCAGCGCCTGGCGCATCGAGCGCGACCGCCTGCACAAGAAGCACCTGCCGGTGTGGTCGGCGCACAACGCCGTGCTGCGCGGTTACCTGATGAGCCTGCTGCTGCTGGCCCTGGCCTGGGCGATGGGCGGGATGGTGGGCGCACTGTTCTTCGCCGCCTGCGGGCTGGCCGGGAAGGCGCTGCTGGAAGTGGTCAACTACATGGAGCACTACGGCATCCAGCGCGACCCGGCCAGCCCGGTGCAGCCGCGCCACTCCTGGAACACCAACCGCCGCATCAGTTCCTGGACGCTCTTCAACCTCACCCGCCATTCGCACCACCACGCCCAGGGCGAAGTGCCGTTCCAGGACCTCAAGCCGATGCCGGACGCGCCGCTGATGATCGGCGGCTACCTCACGGTGATGGTGGTGACCCTGGTGCCGCCGCTGTGGCACGCCCTGATGACGCCCAAGCTGCTGGCCTGGGACCGCGACCATGCCGACGCCGGCGAGCGAGGGCTGGCGCGCGCCGCAAACGCCGCCAGCGGCATCGCCGGGCTGCAGCGCGCGGCGCTGGCGGCGGATCAGTCCAGCCGCGGCCAGCTGGAGGCATCCAGCGTCTCGCGGTAGGCGTGCCAGGCCGAATACGCCAGCCACGGCATGATCACCACCAGGCCCAGGTAGGCGGTGAGGAACCCCACCGCGGTGAGCAGCGCGATCAGCGCCGCCCACAGCACCATCACCGCCTTGTTGCGCAGCACGGCGTTGGCGCTCGACACGCCGGCGGTCACCATGTCCACGTCGCGGTCGGCGATCATCGGCAGCGAGAACGCCGCCGTGGCGAAGGTGAAGATCGCGAACACCGACCCCGCCGCCGAATCAATCAGCGCGAACTCCAGCAGCGTGCCCAGCTGCCCGTCCTCGATCGGCACGAAGGCATTCACCATCATGCCGGCGCGCGACCACAGCATCAGCACCACCAGCTGCACCAGCGCGAACACGCCGGCCTGCCCCGCCACCCGGCGCGCCAGCACGAACGAACCGCGCAGCGTGGGCCTGCGCCCGGTCTCGAGTTCGCGACTGACGCAGT
>JANOJQ010000196.1:0-35329 GCA_031418815.1 Lysobacteraceae bacterium | reverse complement strand
CCCTTGCGCGCATCGACCAGCAACACGGCGAGGTCGGCGGTCGATGCGCCAGTGACCATGTTGCGCGTATATTGCTCATGGCCGGGCGTGTCGGCGACGATGAACTTTCGCTTGGCGCTTGAGAAAAAACGATAAGCGACGTCGATCGTGATGCCCTGCTCGCGCTCGGCCGAGAGGCCGTCGACGAGAAGTGCGAAATCGATCTGCGCCCCTTGCGTCCCATGGCGCTTGCTGTCGTTTTCGAGCGCCTCCAGCTGATCGTCGGGCAGCACGCCCGCCTCGTAGAGCAGGCGCCCGATGAGCGTGCTCTTGCCGTCGTCCACGCTGCCGCAGGTGATGAAGCGCAGCAGGGGCTTGTCCTCGTGCTGCTTCAAATAAGCCGCGATGTCGGTGGCCATCAGAAGTAGCCCTCCTGCTTCTTCTTTTCCATCGACGCGGTGGGGTCGTGGTCGATCACCCGGCCCTGGCGCTCGGAGCTGCGCGCCACCAGCATCTCGGCGATCACCTTCTCCAGCGTGTCGGCCTCGGATTCGATGGCGCCGGTGAGCGGGTAGCAGCCCAGGGTGCGGAAGCGCACGCGGCGCATGCTGGGCACTTCGCCTGCGTGCAGCGGCAGGCGCTCGTCGTCCACCATGATCAGCGCGCCCTCGCGTTCCACCACCGGCCGTTCGCGGGCCAGGTAAAGCGAGGGCACCGGGATGTTTTCGCGGTAGATGTACAGCCACACGTCCAGCTCGGTCCAGTTTGAGATCGGGAACACCCGCACGCTTTCGCCCTTCTGGATGCGCGTGTTGTAGACGTCCCAGAGTTCGGGCCGCTGGTTCTTCGGGTCCCAGCGGTGCTGGGCGCTGCGGAACGAGAAGATGCGCTCCTTGGCCCGCGACTTCTCCTCGTCGCGGCGCGCGCCGCCGATGGCCGCGTCGAAGCCGTGCAGGTCCAGGGCCTGCCGGAGCGCCTGGGTTTTCATGATGTCGGTGTGCACGGTGGCGCCGTGGCTCATCGGGCTGACGCCCTGGGCCACGCCCTCGGCATTGGTGTAGCTGTGCAGATGCACGCCGGTGTCGATCGCCCGCTGGTTGCGGAAGGCGATCATTTCGCGGAACTTCCAGCCGGTGTCCACGTGCAGCAGCGGGATCGGCGGCTTGGCCGGATAAAAGGCCTTCAGCAGCAGGTGCAGCAGCACCGAGCTGTCCTTGCCCACCGAATACAGCATCACCGGGTGGCGGAACTCGGCGGCCACCTCGCGCAGGATATGCAGGCTTTCGGCCTCGAGCCGGTCGAGGTGGGACAGGGCATGGGCGGGAATCATGGCCACAGGATAAGGGTTCTGCCCCCCGCCCCGGGTAATGAACGCCGGGCATAAGGCCATGCCGCCTCATCCTTTCCGGCCCTCGTGGGTCGCGCGTAGTTTCGGGCCATACCTGATCCGAGCCCTACGCCATGCCTCCCGCCCCTGCCACCCTGCCCGTGCCGCCCCTGCCCGAGGACAAGGTGGACCTGTTGGCGCGCCTCACCGACGGGCTGGACGCCCCCGGCCTGTGGTGGCTGTCGGGCTATGCCGCCGGCCTCGCCGCCCGTCCGGGCGCGCGGCCGGCGGCGGCGGTGGACCCCGCGGCGCGGCTGACCGTCGTTTACGGCAGCCAGACCGGCACGGCCAGGCGCCTGGCCGAGCAGCTGGTCCGGCAGGCCGAGGGCGCGGGACTGGGCGTGCGCCTGCTGCGCGCCGATGCCTATCCGCTGCGCGAGCTGGGCGCCGAGAAGCTGCTGTACGTGGTCATCAGCACCCAGGGCGACGGCGACCCGCCCGATGACGCCCGCGGCTTCGTCGAGCACCTGCTGGGCAAGCGGGCGCCGGCCTTGCCGGGCCTGAAATTCGCGGTGCTGGGCCTGGGCGATTCGAGCTACCCGCAGTTCAATGCCACCGGCCGCCAGATCGACGCACGCCTGGAGGCCCTGGGCGCCCAGCGCCTGTTCGCCCGCGGCGAAGCCGACCTCGATGTCGACACCGTGGCCGCGCCCTGGCTCACGCAGGCGCTGGACACCGCCAGGGACACGCTCAAGGCCACCGCCCCGCTGGCCACGGTGACACCGCTGCGCCCGGGCGCGGCCGCCGCGTCGCCGTGGTCGCGCGAGAAGCCCTTCGCCGCCGAGGTGCTGGCCAACCACCGCCTGACCGGCCGCGGCAGCCGCAAGGACGTGCGCCACGTCGAACTCTCGCTCGAAGGCTCCGGCCTGAGCTACCAGCCCGGCGACGCCCTCGGGGTCTGGCCGCGCAACCCGCCCGCCCTGGTCGAAGCCGTGATCGCCGAGCTGCGGCTGGATGCCGATGCCTCCGTCGGCGCCGGCGGCCAGGACCGCACGCTGCGCGACTGGTTCGGCCAGCACCGCGAACTGACGCGCCTGTCGCGCCCGTTCCTGCAGTCGCACGCGGCGCGTGCCGGCAGCGCGGAACTGCAGCGCCTGCTGCAGCCGGAAAGCAGCGCCGCGCTGGCGCAGCTGCTTTCCAGCCACCAGCTGCTGGACCTGCTGCAGGCCTGGCCCGCGGCCTGGCCGGCGGATGAACTGGTGGCCGCGCTGCGGCCGCTGGCACCGCGCCTGTATTCGATCGCGTCGGCGCAGTCGGCGGTCGGGCCAGAGGCCCATCTCACCGTCGACCACGTGGACTACGTTGCGCCGGGCGGCCGCCGCTGGGGCGCCGCGTCGCACTTCATCAGCGAGGCCGCCGAAGGCGCGGCCCTGCCGGTGTTCATCGAGGCCAACGACCGCTTCCGCCTGCCGCGCGACGGCGCCCGCGACATCATCATGATCGGCCCGGGCACCGGCGTGGCGCCGTTCCGCGGCTTCGTGCAGGAACGCGCCGCCACCGGCGCCAGCGGCCGCAGCTGGCTGCTGTTCGGCAACCCGCACGCGCGCCACGATTTCCTCTACCAGCTCGAGTGGCAGCAGGCGCTGAAGTCGGGCCAGCTGCAGCGCCTGGACCTGGCGTTCTCGCGCGACCAGGCCGACAAGGTCTACGTGCCGCACAAGCTGCGCGAACACGGCCGCGATCTTTTCGACTGGCTCGAAGGCGGCGCGCACCTGTACGTCTGCGGCGACGCCAGCCGCATGGCGCGCGACGTGGAAGCCGCGCTGCTGGACGTGATCGCCACCCACGGTGGCCTCGGCGACGAAGCCGCGCGCGGCTACCTCACCACGCTGCAGCAGCAGGGCCGCTACGCCCGGGACGTGTACTGATGTCCGCCCATTCGGTCGAAGACATCAAGACCGAGAGCGGCCGCCTGCGCGGCACGCTGGTGCAAAGCCTGGCCAACCCGGTGACAGGCGCGCTGGCCGACGCCGACCAGGTGCTGATCAAGTACCACGGCAGTTACCAGCAGGACGACCGCGACATCCGCGACGAGCGCCGGCTGGCCAAGCTCGAGCCCGACCACAGCTTCATGATCCGCACCCGCACGCCGGGCGGCGTGGTGACCCCGGCGCAGTGGCTGGGCCTGGACGCCATCGCCACCACGTATGCCGAGCGCGGCCTGCGCATCACCACCCGCCAGGCCTTCCAGTACCACGGCGTCATCAAGGGCAAGCTCAAGCCCACCATGCAGGCCATCAACGCCCAGCTGATGGATACGCTGGCCGCCTGCGGCGACGTCAACCGCAACGTGGCCGTGGCCGCCAACCCGCTGGAATCGCGCGCGCACGCCGCGGTTTACGCGCAGGCCGCGGCGCTGTCCGAGCACCTGCTGCCCAACACCCGCGCCTACTACGAGATCTGGCTGGACGAGGAGCGCGTGGCCGGCAGCGGCTCGGAAGACGATCCGATCTACGGCAGCGCCTACCTGCCGCGCAAGTTCAAGATCGGCTTCGCCGTGCCGCCGGTGAACGACGTGGACGTGTTCGCCCAGGACCTGGGCTTCATCGCCGTGCTCGAACAGGGCCAACTGGTGGGCTACAACGTCAGCATCGGCGGCGGCATGGGCGCCACCCACGGTGATGCCGAAACCTACCCGCGCCTGGCCGACCTCATCGGCTTCGTCGCGCCGGACCAGGTGATCGCGGTGGCCACCGCGGTGGTCACCGCGCAGCGCGACTTCGGCAACCGCGAAGTGCGCAAGCGCGCGCGGCTCAAGTACACGCTCGACGACCGCGGCCTGGACTGGTTCAAGCAGCAGGTGGAAGGCCGCGCCGGGTTCTCTCTCTCCCCGGCGCGGCCCTTCGCTTTCGAACACAGCGGCGACCGCTTCGGCTGGGTCGAGGGCCACGACGGCCGCTGGCACCTGACGCTGCGGCTGCTGTCGGGCCGCATCCTGGACGGCGCAGACGGCGCCCACCTCACCGGCCTGCGCGAAATCGCCAAGGTGCATGAAGGCGACTTCCGCCTCACGCCCAACCAGAACCTGGTCATCGCCGGCGTGCCGGCGGCGCGGCGCGCACAGATCGACGCGCTGGTGGACGCGCACGGCCTGCACGGCTTCCGCACCGCCAGCCCGCTGCGCCTGAAGTCCATCGCCTGCGTGGCCCTGCCCACCTGCGGCCTGGCGATGGCCGAAGCCGAGCGCTACCTGCCCGCGCTCACAACCAAGGTCGAAGCGCTGCTGGACCAGCATGGCCTGATCGACGCGCCCATCATCCTGCGCATCAGCGGCTGCCCGAACGGCTGCTCGCGCCCCTACCTGGGCGAGATCGCCCTGGTGGGCAAGGCGCCCGGCCGCTACAACCTGATGCTGGGCGCCGACCACCGCGGCCAGCGCCTGAACGCGCTGTACCGTGAAAACATTGATGAGCCGCAGATCCTCGCGGCCCTGGATCCGCTGCTCGGCGCTTATGCCGCGCAGCGCCGCCCCGCCGAAGGATTCGGCGATTTCCTGGTGCGCACCGGCGTGGTCACGCCGCGCATCGGCATTCCCCTGGAGCTGGCGTCATGAGCATCGTCCCCGATCCCACCGCGGCCGCCGAATCCCGGCAGGCCCTGGCCGAACTCAACGCCTGGCTGTCGGGCCTCACCGCGCCCCGACGCATCGAGTGGGCGCTCGAATCCCTTTCGGGCGAACACGCGCTGTCGTCGAGCTTTGGCGCGCAGTCGGCGGTGGCCCTGCACATGGCCACGCGCGCGCGCTCCGATCTCCCGGTGATCCTGGTCGACACCGGCTACCTGTTCCCCGAAACCTACCGCTTCGTGGACCAGCTGACCGAGCGCCTGGGCCTGAACCTGAAGGTCTACCGGCCGCAGGTGGGCATCGCCTGGATGGAAGCGCGCCACGGCCGCCTGTGGGAGGACGGCGTGGAAGGCATCGACCGCTACAACCGCCTGCGCAAGGTCGAACCCATGAACCGCGCGCTGTCCGAGCTGGGCGTGCGCACCTGGATCGCCGGCCTGCGCCGCAGCCAGACCGCGCAGCGCGCCGGCATCGATTTCCTCGAACTCAAGGACGGCCGCTGGAAGCTGCACCCCCTGGCTGACTGGAACGACCGCGACATCGGCCAGTACCTGGCCAGGCACGACCTGCCCTACCACCCGCTGTGGGACCAGGGCTACGTCTCGATCGGCGACGTGCACACCACGCGCCCCTGGCAGCCGGGCATGCGCGAAGAGGACACGCGCTTCTTCGGCCTGCGCCGCGAATGCGGCCTGCACTTCGACGAGGTGCGCGAAAGCGCCTGAGCGCGCGGCGGGCCGTCCGTGGGATTATGGCGCCCTGACAAGGCCCATGCCCCGCCCCATGCTTCGACTGACCGACATCACCCTGCCGCTCGACCACGCCGAGACCGCGCTCAACGACGCCGTGCTGGCCCGCCTGAAGCTGCCCGCCGGCGCCCTGCGCGGCTTGACCGTGGCCAAGCGCAGCTACGACGCCCGCAAGCGCGGCCACATCGTGCTGACCTATTCCGTGGACGTCGACGTGGCCGACGAGGCGGCGGTGCTGGCGCGCACGTCGGCGCAGAGCCATCGGGTCAAGGTGACACCGACGCCCGACACCACCTACCGCTTCATCGCCAAGCCCTCGCCCGCGCAAACGCTGCGGCCGATCGTCGTGGGCATGGGCCCCTGCGGCCTGTTCGCCGGCCTGGTCCTGGCGCAGATGGGCCTGCGCCCGATCATCCTCGAGCGCGGCAAGAAGGTGCGCGAGCGCACCGTGGACACCTTCGGTCTCTGGCGTAAGAAGGTGCTGAACCCGGAATCGAACGTGCAGTACGGCGAGGGCGGCGCCGGCACCTTCTCCGACGGCAAGCTGTACAGCCAGATCAGCGACAAGCGGCACCTGGGCCGCAAGGTGCTGGACGAATTCGTCAAGGCCGGCGCCCCCGACGAGATCCTGTACGTCAACAAGCCGCACATCGGCACCTTCCGGCTGGTGTCGATGGTGGAACACATGCGCGCCACCATCGAAGGCCTGGGTGGCGAGATCCGCTTCTCCCAGCGCGTGGACGACCTGGACATCGAACTCGACGCCGACGGCGACCGCCGCCTGCGCGGCGTGGTGCTTGCCAGCGGCGAAGTGATCCGCGCCGACCACGTGGTCATGGCCCTGGGCCACAGCGCGCGCGACAGCTTCGCCATGCTGCACGCGCGCGGCGTGTACATGGAGGCGAAACCCTTTTCGATCGGCTTCCGCATCGAGCACCCGCAGTCGGTGATCGACGAGGCGCGCTTCGGCCCGCAGGCCGGCCACGCGCTGCTGGGCGCGGCCGACTACAAGCTGGTGCACCACTGCCGCAACGGCCGCTCGGTCTACAGCTTCTGCATGTGCCCCGGCGGCACCGTGGTGGCTGCGGCCAGCGAGCCCGGCCGCGTGGTCACCAATGGCATGAGCCAGTACTCGCGCAACGAACGCAACGCCAACGCGGCCATCGTGGTCGGCATCACGCCCGAGGACTTCGCCGAGTTCGACCCCAGCGGCAGCCCGCTGGCGGGCATCGCGCTGCAGCGGCACTGGGAATCGGTGGCGTTCAAGCTCGGCGGCGAAACCTACGAGGCGCCGGCGCAGAAAGTCGGGGATTTCATCGCCAACCAGCCGTCCGCCGAACTGGGGGCCATCGTGCCGTCGTACACGCCGGGCATCCGGCTGGGCGACCTTTCCGGGGCGCTGCCGCGCTATGCCATCGACGCCATCCGCGAAGCGCTGCCGGCCTTCGGCACGCAGATCAAGGGCTTCGACATGGCCGACGCCCTGCTCACCGGCGTCGAGACCCGCACGTCCTCACCCGTGCGCCTCACGCGCGGCGAAGACGGCCAGAGCCTCAACACGCACGGCTTGTTCCCGGCCGGCGAGGGCGCGGGCTACGCCGGCGGCATCCTGTCGGCGGGCGTGGACGGCATTCGTGCGGCCGAGTGGGTGGCTGCCGCCATGGTCGCCGCGGGCACCGCCGCCGCGACGTGAGCCGGGCCTGGGCAGCGGCATCCCCAACGGCAGCCCAACAAGCTGAACGCTAAGCGCGATGGCGCACATAACCCGCCGAGCCAATTTCAGATAGTGACGGCAATGCGAAGGCCTTCACGCCGAACCCTTCGCAGATAGATGGCCAGCCTGGTGCCGAGATCGCACCAACGTGCGTCCGGCCACCGGCTGCAATCCCTCTGCGCCGGCCCACCCGTGGGCTGGACATCACCCCTGCGGGGGAAGGTAACCATGAAAATCCGATCGAAGATCCTGCCGCTGGCACTGCTCGCGCTGGGCCACAGCGCGTTTGCGCAACAGCTCCCGGGCGCCGGCAGCCAGCTCAACCAGCTGCCGCCACCGGTGGACCTTCCGCGCGCCCCGCCAAAGGTGCTGCTGGAGGAGTCCACGGACGCCGTGGCTCCCGATGCCGAAGGCGCCCGCGTCCTGGTGAACGAAATCCGGCTCACCGGCGCCAGCGTCTTCCCCGAGGCCGAACTGCTGGCCGCCACCGGCTTCGTGCCGGGCACCGAATCGACCCTGGCCGAGCTGCAGGCCATGGCGGCGCGCATCACCGCCTACTACCGTGAGCGCGGCTACTTCGTCGCCCGCGCCTACCTGCCGGCGCAGGACATCAGCACCCACGTGGTGACCATCGCCATCAGCGAGGGCCGCTACGGCGACGTGATCCTGCGCAACAAGAGCGACCTGTCCGATGACCTGGTGCACCAGATCCTCGTCGACCCGGTCAGCGGCGAACCGATCCTGATCGAGCCGCTGGAAAACCGCCTGCTGCGGCTGTCGGACCTCCCGGGCGTCAACATCCGCTCCACGCTGGCCCCCGGCACCGCGCCGGGCAGCAGCGACCTGATCATCGACATCGAACCCGGACGGCGCATCACCGGCTTCGTTGACGCCGACAACGCCGGCAACCCCTATACCGGGGAGAACCGGGTCGGCGGCCAGATCAATTTCAACAACCTGCTTGGCCGCGGCGACGTGGCCAGCCTGCGCCTGCTGACTTCCGGCGAAGGCCTCAAGTACGGGCGCGCGTCCTACCAGACCCAGCTTGGGCGGGTCACCGCCGGCGCGGCCTACAGCTGGCTGGAGTACGAGCTGGGCAAGCAGTTCAAGCCGCTGGGCGCGAACGGCACCGCGAAGGTCGCCAGCGTCTTTGGCTCGCTGGCCCTGGTGCGCTCGCGCGACACCAACCTCTACACGGGCCTGACCTTCGAGCACAAACAGCTTGAAGACCGCCTGGACCTGTTCCCGGCGGCGAACCGCGTGGCCACGGCCAACGTGCTGAGCCTTTCCCTGTACGGCGACCATCGCGACGACATCCTCGGCGGCGGCGCCAGCCGGTTCTACCTGAGCCTTTCGGGTGGCCGGCTGGACATCGAATCGCCGCTGGCCCGCGCCATTGACGCCGCCACCGCGCGCACCCAGGGCGACTACAGCAAGCTGTGGTTCTACGGCAGCCGCGTGCAGCGCGTCACCGACGCGCTGTCGCTCAGCGTCGCCGTCACCGGGCAGTTGGCCTCGAAGAACCTCGACCCGTCCGAAAAACTCGTGCTGGGCGGCATGGACGGCATCCGCGCCTACCCGCAGGGCGAGGCCGTGGGCGACGAAGGCGTCATCGCCAACGTCGAGGCCAGGCTGCTGCTGGCGCGCACGTCCGACCGCATCCCGGGCCAGCTGCACCTGGTGGGCTTCGTGGACGCGGGCCGCATCACGGTGAACAAGGACCCCTGGTTCCCCGGCGACAACCAACGAACGCTCAGCGGCGCCGGCGTGGGCCTGACCTGGAGCGAGCCCGGCGACTGGTCGGTGCGCACCTACTACGCCTGGAAGCTCGGCAGCGAACAGGCGCTGTCGGCGCCCGACAAATCCGGACGCTTCTGGATCCAGGCCATCAAGTACTTCTGATGCTGTGCCCCCGCCGCTTCGCGCGGCACTCGAAGGAATCCGCCATGAGCCACACCCTTACTTCCCGCCAGGCGCGCCTCGCACTGTCCGCGCTGTCCAGCGCCCTGCTGTTGGCCCTGGCCACGCCGGTGCTGGCCCAGTCCATGGCGCCGACCGGCGGCCAGGTCGTCGCCGGCCAGGCCGGCATCGTCCAGACCGGCAACCAGACCACGATCACGCAGAACAGCGCGCTGGCCATCATCAACTGGCAGTCCTTCAGCATCGGCGCCAACCAGGGCGTGCAGTTCGTGCAGCCCGGCGCCAGCTCGATCGCGCTCAACCGCGTCATCGGCGCCGACCCGTCGGTGATCATGGGCTCGCTCACGTCCAACGGCCAGGTGTTCCTGATCAACCCCAACGGCGTGCTGTTCGGCAGCGGCTCGTCGGTGAGCGTCGGCGGCCTGGTGGCCACCACGATGAGCCTGAGCGACAGTGATTTCATGGCCGGCCGGCATCGGTTCACCGGCGCCGGCAGCGGCGCCGTGGTCAACCAGGGCACCGTCACCGCCAACGGCGGCGGCTATGTCGCCCTGATGGGCCGCACGGTGCGCAATGAAGGCGTCATCTCGGCGCGGCTGGGCAGCGTGGCGCTGGCCGGTGGCGAGGCCGTTACCCTGGACGTAGCCGGCGACGGCCTGCTCAACGTGGCGGTCACCACCGGCGCGGTGAATGCGCTGGTCGAGAACCGCGGCCTGGTCCAGGCCGACGGCGGCCGCGTGCTGCTGACCGCGCAGGCGGCCGGCAGCCTGCTCAACACGGTGGTGAACAACACCGGCGTGATCCAGGCGCAGTCCCTGCAAAATCGCAATGGCACCATCCTGCTGTTGGCCGACATGACCACCGGCACGGTCAACGCCGGCGGCGTCCTGGACGCCAGCGCCCCGACCACGGGCAACGGTGGCTTCATCGAGACCTCGGCCGCGCACGTCAACGTCGCCGCCGGCACCCGCGTGACCACGGCCGCCGCCAATGGCCGCACCGGCCATTGGCTGATCGATCCGCTGGACTTCACCATCGGCAGCGCCTCGGGCAACAACATCTCCGGCGCGACGCTGTCGGCGCAGCTGGTGACCAACAACATCACCATCAACACGGCGGGCGCGGGCGCGGGCAACGGCGACATCTTCGTCAACGACGCCATCACCTGGTCGGCCAGCGGCGCGCCCACCACGCTGAGCCTGATCGCCGACCGCGACGTCAACATCAATGCCGCCATCACCGCCACCAATGGCAACTTCTCGGCGTGCTGCGGCCGCGACATCAACGTCAATGCCGCCATCACCACCACCAACGGCAGCGTGCTGCTGGCGGCGGGGCGCAACATCAACCAGTCCGGCGCCATCACGGTGACCGACGGCAACCTGATGATGTGCGCCGCGAACGACGTCAACGTCTCCGGCGCCATCACCGTGACCCGGGGCACCAACGACCCGACCCGCAGCCTGGGCCTGGCGCGCGGCCTGGTGCTGAGCGCCGACACCGACGGCACCGGTCCGGGCGTCACCGGCGGCACGGTGCGGTTCTCCCCGCTCGCGCCGCCGACCACCGTGACCGCCGCACCGGTTGCGATCTACTACAACCCGGTGGCCTACACCTCGCCCACCAACTACATCACGAACTTCACCCTCACCGAAGGCGCCACGCTGAGCAGCTACATGCTGGTGTTCGCCAACGCCGCGGCCCGCGCCGTCAACGGCACCACCACGGCGATCCTGTCGGGCCTGATCGGCAATCCCGCGGGCGTCACCCTGGTCGCCGGGCCCAATGCCGTCGCCAACTACGACTCGCCCGACGTCGGCAGCCGCGCCATCACCTACACCGGCTACACGCTGGGCGGCGCCAGCGCTGGTCTGTACGCCCTGGCCCTGAACTGCTGCGGCACGGTCGTGGCGCACAGCACGGGCACGATCACCGCGGCCCCGCCGCCGCCGCCGCCGCCGCCGCCGGTGATCGTCCCGCCGCCGCCGTTGGTGACACCGCCGCGGGTGACGCCGACGATCACTCCCCCGACCGTCATCGTGAACACCACGCCGCCGCCGCCCACCACGGTGCTGACGGTGGTTCCGGTCGAGGAAGAGGAAGTAGCGCCGCCGTACGTGGCGCCGGTGCGCGCGCCCAAGCCGTATCGCAACTGACCGCATGACCGGTTCCCGGCGTGTTTCCGGCCTTGCCGCCCCGGCTGGCCCGGCGCGTCGGGGCCGGGCCTGGCGCCGCGCGGTCGCTCTGGTCGCGCTGGGCGCCCTGAGCGCCGCGGCGTCGGCCAGCGCCGACTTCGGCGGGCACGAGGCATCGGCCGAGGCCAGGCAGGTGGCGCAGTGGGTCGGCGAAACAGGCGACAACGGCGGCCTGCCGTTCATGCTGATCGACAAGGTCGCGGCGCGCGTGTTCGTGTTCAACGCGGCCGGCGAGCTGCAGGGCAATGACGCGGCGCTGCTGGGCTCGGCCCGCGGCGACAAGACCGCGGCCGGCATCGGCGACCTGTCGCTGTCGGCCATCCGGCCCGAGCAGCGCACCACGCCGGCCGGCCGCTTCGTGGCGCACCTGGACCGGGACATCCACGGCCGCGGCATCCTGCTGATCGACTACGACGCGTCCATCGCGCTGCACCCGGTGGTGCCCGGCACCGCGAAGGAGCGCCGCGCCGAGCGCCTGCGCAGCGCAACGCCGGAAGACAACCGCATCTCCTTCGGCTGCATCAACGTGCCGCCGGCGTTCTTCGACCAGGTGGTGCGGCCTGCGTTCAAGCAGACCGCGGGCATCGTCTACATCCTTCCCGAGATGAGCCCGGCCAGCGAGTTGTTCGGCGAGTAGAACGGCAGCGCCGCGGACGTGGTCCCGGCGCGGGCTAGTTGCACCACTGCTGCTCGCAGGGCTCGCCGTCGTTGTTGCCGTCCATCTGGGTGTTCGGGCAATTCTTGACGAAGAATTCGGCCTCGGCACAGGAGCGCATCTGCGAACATTGGGTGCGGCCGTCGCAGGTGAACGACGCGCCGGCAGCCAGCGGCTGGGCCAGCGGTGCCGGCGGAAGTGCCTGGTGGGTGACGGTCTCCGGTGGGGCAAACCGCGAATAGACCAGCGCGGCCAAGGCAGCGAAGAAAGCGATGCCGGCGACAGTGCCAAGTGCGCCAGCCGACCGAGATGTCGACTCGGTAGGTCGCGCCCGGCCAGATCGGGGTGCGCCGGGCCGTTGGATTCGCACCGCCTTACGCTTGCCATCGGCGCTCGCCTGTATCTCGAACGACACCAGCTCTCCCACCCGCGGCCTTTGGCCGTCGCGCGGGAAGGCCGAGACATGTGCGAAGACCTCTTCGGTCCCTGATGCAACCACGACGAAGCCAAAGCCCCGCTCGTCGTTCCATTTCACCACCGTGCCGTGGGTTCGCATGCCGGGGATGTCTCAGTTGGTGATCGCCTGGCTCAGCTCCACCCATGTGGGCGGCAGCGGCCAGGTGGGGGTGTCGTGGCCGGCCACGGCGCGCTTGAGGTCGCTGCGGTCGAGCTGCGGGGCCAGGGCCAGCAGCAGTTCCAGGGCGTAGTCGCGCAGCACGCGCTCGCGCGGCAGCACGGCCCAGCTGATGCACTCGGGCACGGCCGACGGTGCCGGCAGCGCGCGCAGGTCGCCGTCGTCGCGGGCGCTCACGGCCATCTCGGCCAGCAGGCCCACGCCCAGGCCGGCGCGCACGTAGGTCTTGATGAGGTCGGCGTCGCGCGCGGTCATCGCGACCTGCGGCTCCAGGCCGGCGGCAGTGAAGGCGCGGCGCAGGGACGATTCGGGCTTGTTGGTGGATTCGTAGCTGACCAGGGGCAGCGGCGCCAGTTCGGCCAGCGTGGGTGCGCGGCCCAGCGCCGCCAGGGCGTGCGCGGCCGGCACCAGCACCACGCGCCGCCAGCGATACAGCGGCACGGCCAGCCCGCCTGACGGCACCTCACCCGCGGTGCTGACCACCGCGAAGTCGGCCAGGCCGCCGGCCAGTTGGTCCAGCACCTCGCCTTCCGACGCCGGCTGCAGGTGGATGCTGACGTCGGGGAACCGGCGCGCCAGCGCGGCGATCGCCGGCGGCAGCACGAAGCGGGCCTGGGTGTGGGTGGTGACGAGGGTGAGCCGGCCCTGCTTCTCGCCGCGCTCGTTGGCGGCGTAGGCGCGGATGTTGCCGGCCTCGGCCAGCACGCGGCGGGCGTGGGCCAGCACGTCCTTGCCGGCCGGCGTGATGGACTCGAGGCTGCGGCCCTTGCGCTGGAACAGCAGGAAGCCCAGTTCGTCCTCCAGCAGCTTGAGCTGCTTGGACAGCCCGGGCTGGGTGGCGTGCACCTTCTCGGCGGCCAGGGTGATGTTGAGGCCGGAGTCGGCGATGGCGATCAGGTAGCGCAGTTGGGTCAGGGTCATGGACGTTCCAGGAGGGTCGGGCGCCAGTGGCTCAGGGCACGGGCGGGCGACAACACAGCGGGGAACGGAGCATGGACACGGGCATTCCAGGGTCGGCGCGCGGCGCCAAGGTTGTTGCCCCAACCTAACCCGGCCCCGCCGGGGCGTCCATACGCCCCTGATAACCGGATGGCATGTGGGCGGCGCGCTATGGCATGTCGGCCCGGCTCAGGCCTCGGCCGCCGCCGGCAGGGGCGCGGCCCGACCCGTCCGGAAGCGGTGCCAGCTGGCCGCCACGAAGCGGCCCTTGCGATGCGCCCGATGCAGCACCCAAAGGCCCAGCGCGGTGCAGATGAGGACCGCCGGCAGCGAGGCTTCGGCGCCGAACGCCCCGCCCGTGAGCAGCGGCGGCCCCTGCATGGTGTTGAACAGCAGCCCCGGGACCTCGATGCCCGAGACGTTGATGCCGTAGATGCCGCCCTGGGTGAAGTTCCAGGCCATGTGCAGGCCGATGGCCATCCACAGCCGGCGCGTGAGCATGTACAGCGCGGCCAGCAGGATGCCGGCCTCGATCGAGATCGCCGCCGCGGCCAGCAGGGTGGCGTTCGGATTCATGATGTGCAGCAGGCCGAACAGCAGGGCCGACAGCGCCAGCGCAGTCCAGCTGCCCAGCCATTCCTCGAGCAGGCGGAACACCAGGCCGCGGGTGACGATTTCCTCGAAAACACCGGAGAAAATGGCCAGCGCCAGCACCGGCACCAGCACCGACGGCGGGTTCCATCCGGTGATCCGGTAGCCGCCCAGCGCCGCGATGATGGCCACGGTCAGCGAGATCGCTCCGAAGCCCAGCGCCACGCCGATGGCCCATTCGCGCATGGCGCCGCGGCGGCCGAAGTCGGTGACGGGCCGGCGCTCGATCCAGCGGACGAAGGCGGCGTAGGCCAACATCGCCGCCAGCACGACCACCACGGCGTCCAGCACGCCGCCCCACGGCCCCAGGTCCAAGGGCCGGCTGATGAAGGCCCACGCCGCGCCGCCCGCGATCATCGCGCCGACCACGGCCACCAGCCCGATCACCAGCCTGGCCAGCGGGTGCCGGAAGACGCTGCGCAAACCCGCGATGAAGCCCGAATACGACATGCCGTCCCCTGTGTGTGCCGATGCCCGCCAGCGGCGAAGCTAACCCGGCCCCCTGGCGGCGTCCATGCGCCGCACATAACCGCAGGGCATATGCACGGGGCGGCTCGTCATTTCCGGGCGCGCCGGGCCCGGCCTAGGGTCGGCGCATGGCCCAAGACCCCGCTCCGCTGTTCCCCCTGTTCGCCGACCTGCGCGGCCGCCGCGTGCTGGTGGTCGGCGGCGGCGCGGTGGCGCGGCGCAAGCTCGAGCCGCTGCTGGCGGCGGGCGCGCACGTGGTGGTCGGGGCGCCGTGGCTGGAGCCGGCGGTGATGGCGCTGTTCGCGGACGGTCGCATCGAGCACCTGGCGGGCCCGTTTGAGCCCGGGTGGCTCGACGGCGCCTGGCTGGTGGTGGCCGCCACCGACGACGGCGACGTGAACCGCGCGGTCGCGGCCGCCGCGCAGGCGCGCAGGATCTGGGCCAACGTGGTGGACGACCTGGCGCTGTCGAGCTACCAGTCGCCGGCGCGGATCGAGCGCGGGCCGCTGCAGATCGCCATTTCCAGCGGCGGCGGTGCGCCGATGCTGGCGCGGCACCTGCGCGAGAAGCTCGAGGCCGAGCTCGACGAGTCCGTCGCCGCGCTCGCCACCCTGCTGTTGCGCGAGCGCGGCCGCATCCGCGCGCGGCATCCACGCCTGGCCGAGCGCCGGCGCTTCTTCGACGCGCTGCTGGCCGGTCCGGTGGCCGAGCGCTTCCGCGCCGGTGACGACGCCGGCGCGAGGCTAGCCTTCGAAGCGGCGCTGGCCCAAGCCCCGCCGTCGCGCGACATCGGCTCGGTCGCGCTGGTCGGTGCCGGCCCCGGCGACCCGGGCCTGCTGACCCTGCGCGCGCTGCGCCTGCTCAACCAGGCCGACGTGATCCTGCACGACCGGCTGGTGTCGCCAGGCGTGCTCGCGCTGGCGCGGCGCGACGCCGACTTCATCGAAGTGGGCAAGCAGGCCGCCAACCACCACGTGCCGCAGGACGGCATCCACGCGCTGATGCTGGAGCACGCGCGCGCCGGGCGGCGCGTGGTGCGGCTCAAGGGCGGCGACCCGTTCGTGTTCGGGCGCGGCGGCGAAGAGCTGGAGTTCCTGCAGGCCAACGGCATCGCCTTCGAAGTGGTGCCCGGCATCACCGCCGCCCTCGCCTGCGCCGCCTATGCCGGCGTGCCGCTGACCCATCGCGACCACGCGCAGTCGGTGCGCTTCGTCACGGCCCATTGCCGCGACTCGCTCGACACCCTGGACTGGCGCGCACTGGCGCAGGAAAAGCAGACGCTCGCCGTGTACATGGGCGTGGCCGGTCTCGCGGAGTTCCGCGACCGGCTGCTGGCCCACGGCCGCGGCGCCGGCACGCCGTTCGCCCTGGTCGAGAACGGCTCGCGACCCGAACAGCGCGTCGTCACCGGCACCCTGGCCGACCTGCCCACGCTGGCCGCGCGGCATGCGGTGCAGTCGCCCGCCCTGCTGATCCTGGGCGAAGTGGCCGCGCTCGCCACGACGCTGCACTGGTTCGGCGCCGCGCCGTTGGGCGCACCCGCCAAGCCCATCGCCCACGCCGCCTGACAGGAGATTCGCATGGCGCTTTACGACAGTATTCTCGACACCATCGGCCGCACGCCGATCGTGAAGCTGCACCGCATCGCCCCATCGCACGTGTCGCTGTACGTGAAGGTGGAATCGCTCAACCCCGGCGGCTCGGTGAAGGACCGGCTGGCGCTGGCCGTGATCCTGGACGCCGAGCAGCGCGGCGCGCTCAAGCCCGGGCAGACGGTGGTGGAAGCCACGTCGGGCAACACCGGCATCGCGCTGGCGATGGTGTGCGCGGCGCGCGGCTACCCGTTCGTGGCGGTGATGACCGAGACCTTCTCGATCGAACGCCGCAAGCTGATGCGCGCGTACGGCGCCAAGGTGATCCTGACGCCCGCGGCCGAGCGCGGCAGCGGCATGGTGCGGCGGGCGGCGGAACTGGCGGCGCAGCACGGCTGGTTCCTGGCCCGGCAGTTCGAGAACCCGGCCAACCCGGCTTATCACCGCAGCACCACGGCGCCGGAAATCCTGCAGGACTTCGCCGGCAAGCGGCTGGACGTTTTCGTCACCGGCTGGGGCACGGGCGGCACGCTCACCGGCGCCGGCCAGGTGCTCAAGCTGGCCCGGCCCGACCTGCGCATCGTCACCTCCGAACCCGCCGGCGCCGCCCTGCTCAACGGCAAGGACTGGGCCCCGCACAAGATCCAGGGCTGGACCCCGGACTTCGTCCCGGCCGTGCTGGACCGCGCCATCGCCGACGAAGTGCGCCCGGTGGACGACCTCTCCGCCCGCGACACCGCGCGGCGCCTGGCCGCCGAGGAAGGCGTGTTCGTGGGCATCAGCGCCGGCGCCACCGTGGCGGCGGCCCTGCAGGTGGCGCAGTCGGCCCCCGAAGGCAGCGTCATCCTGGCCATGCTGCCCGACACCGGCGAGCGCTACCTGAGCACCTTCCTGTTCGAGGGCGTGAACGAAGGCTCCGACGACGACTGGCTGGCCACCCTGGCCCCCGCTTCCGCCGCCGCCGCCTGAGGGCTTACTTCGCCGATTTTTTCAGGATGGCTTCGAGCTTGCCCGGCTCGAGGTTGTCGTCCAGGCCGCTGATGTACTCGTTCACGGCCGCATCGGCCATCAGGCCCTGCATGGCCACCTTGCCCAGCACCTCGAAGCTGCTGGCGATGACGGCCGCCCCTTCGTACTCCACGGCCTGCTGGGTCTCGGCCACGCAGCGGTCGGTCAGCAGGGCGACGAACAGGTCGGCCACCGCCTTGTTCATCTGCGCGGCCTGGGCCGGCGACACCTCGCTCAGGTCTTCCACCTTCGGATGCCGCGACATCGCCCCGAAGATCCAGCGCATCAGGGTGACCTTGTCGGCCTCCGAAGTGGACTCGACCAGGCAGATCGCCAGCTTGTCGTTGAAGGGGCCGGCGGAAACCGACGAGGACAGGCCCAGCAGGACCAGCGCGGACAGGATGCGAAGCTTCATGGGGACTCCCGGAGTGGACCGCCAGCCTAGCAAAGGCCATCCCCGGCAGGTCGCCTTGCGGCCGATGGGCGCTGTTGACTGGGCCACGACGGGCCGGGAGGGTAGAATCAGGCTCCCTTCGATGTCCGCCGCGCGGCCCCACGCCGTGCGCCGGCCTGCCCCACAGGAAAGTCGCGACGATGAAGATTCTGGTCGGTTACAAGCGGGTGGTGGACTACAACGTCCGCATCCAGGTGAAGCCCGATGGCTCCGGCGTGGTCACCGACGGCGTGAAGCTGTCGCCCAACCCCTTCGACGACATCGCCCTCGAGGAAGCCCTGCGCCTGCGCGACAAGGGCATCGCCACCGAAGTGATCGTCGCCACCATCGGCCCGGCCGACTGCCAGGCGCACCTGCGCAACGGCCTGGCCATGGGCGCCAACCGCGCCATCCACGTGGTAACCGACCAGGCCATCCAGCCGCTCACCGCCGCCCGCGCCATGCTCAAGCTGATCGAGAAAGAGCAGCCGCAGCTGGTGCTGCTGGGCAAGCAGGCCATCGACGACGACGCCAACCAGACCGGCCAGATGCTGGCCACGCTGTGGGGCCGCCCGCAGGCCACCTTCGCCGGCAAGCTCGACATCGCCGACGGCAAGGCCACCGTGGTGCGCGAAGTGGACGCCGGGCTGGAAACGCTCGAGGTCGACCTGCCCGCCGTCGTCACCACCGACCTGCGCCTGAACGAGCCGCGCTTCATCAAACTGCCCGACATCATGAAGGCCAAGTCCAAGCCGATGGAAACCCTGCAGCTGGCCGACCTCGGCGTGGAAGCGGGCGACCATCTCAAGACCACCCACTACGCCCCGCCTGCCAAGCGCAGCAAGGGCGTGATGGTGAAGGACGTTGCCGAGCTCGTCTCGGCGCTCAAGGCCAAGGGCCTGGCGTAAGGAGCCGATGACATGAGCAAGGTACTGATCATCGCCGAGCACCTCGGCGGCAAGCTGAACTCTTCCACCGCCCGCTGCGTGAGCTGCGCCCAGGCCATCGCCGGCGCGGAAATCCACGTGGCCGTGCTGTCCGACGCGCCCGACGCCGTGGCTGCCGAAGCCGCGCAGATCGCCGGCGTGGCCAAGGTGATCACCGTGGCCAACGCCGCCAACGCCAACCCCATCGCGCAGGTGCTGGCGCCGCAGGTGGCCAAGCTCGCGGCGGGCTATTCGCACGTATTCGGCCCGTCCACCACCTTCGGCAAGGACCTGATGCCCTGCGTCGCGGCCCTGCTGGGCGTGGCGCAAGTGAGCGACATCATGACGGTGGAATCGAGCCACGTGTTCAAGCGGCCGATCTACGCCGGCAACGCCATCATCACCGTCGAAGCGCCTTCGTCCATGGCGATCGTCGGCACGGTCCGCACGGCCTCGTGGCCGGCGGCGGGCGGCGGCGGCAGCGCCACGGTGGAAGCCGCGAGCGTCGACGCCGCGCTGCCGGCGCACACGCGCTTCATCGGCCTGCAGCAGGGCAAGTCCGACCGCCCCGACCTGCAGGGCGCCAGCAAGGTGGTCAGCGGCGGCCGCGCCCTGGGATCGGCCGATGCGTTCTCGATCATCTACTCGCTGGCCGACAAGATGGGCGCCGCCGTGGGTGCCTCGCGCGCCGCGGTGGACGCCGGCTACGTGCCCAACGAACTGCAGGTCGGCCAGACCGGAAAGATCATCGCGCCGGAGCTGTACGTGGCCATCGGCATCAGCGGCGCCATCCAGCACCTCACCGGCATCAAGGACGCGGGCACCATCGTCGCCATCAACAAGGACGCCGAAGCGCCGATCTTCGAGGTGGCCGACTTTGGCCTCGTCGGCGACCTGTTCACCCTCGTGCCCGAGCTCGAGAAAGCGCTATAAGAAGTTTGGCCACGGATTTACGCGGATAAACGCGGATAGGGCAAAAACGAAAGGGGGTCCAAGCTTGCTTGGACCCCCTTTCGCTTTCTGCGTTCTCGGCTTTTATCCGCGTTCATCCGCGTAAATCCGTGGCCAGACTTCTCTTATTCAGAGGCCGCGCGCTTGGCGGCCTCGATGCGCTCGGCGCTGGCCGGGTGCGTGGACAGGTAGCTGATCGCGCCCATGTCCTGTTCGCCGTGGTGCTTGGAAAGCCGTGACATCACCGTGCCGAAGTCGTTGGGCGAGCGGCCGCGCTGCTTGAGCAGGGCGAACGCGAACTGGTCGGCCTCGGCCTCGTGCTTGCGCGAGAAGCCGCTTTCCAGCAGCAGCACCGGGATCGACACCGACAGCGAGCCCGTGCCCGACAGGTCGCCGAACAGGAAGCCCGCCACCACCACCACCGCCGAACTCTGCAGCGCCTGCCGCATGCCGTGGCGGTGCTCGTGGTGGCCGGCTTCGTGGGCCAGCACGGCCAGCAGTTCGTCGTCCGATTCCACCAGCCCCACCAGCTCGTCGGTCACCACCACCAGGCCGTCGGGCAGCGCGAAGGCGTTGGGACCCAGCTTGGGCGCGCTGCGGAACTCGAGCCGGAAATCAGCCTCGCGCGGCAGCCCGGCCACCAGCGCGGCGAACTTCGTTTGCAGTGCCGCCTGGCGCGCGGCCGGGAGCTTCGAAGGATCGGTGTGCACCCGATCGATCAAGGCCATCGCCTGGCGGGTGATGGTGCGCTCCATCGCCGGCGGGATCACTGGCGCCAGCTTGTTGGCCATCCACGGCAGCCCGACCTGGAAAAAGAACACCACGCCCAGCACCGTCGCCACGGCCGCGCCGATGGCGGCGCTGCGCCGCTGTTCCAGCCAGTGCGCGGCGGCTTCGATGCGGCTTGAGGTCGGCACCCACTGGTCGAGCAGCGGCGAGTCGGCGAGATCCAGGTGGCCCTCGCCCGGCAGCCGCAGCGTGCGCGGCATGGAGCCCAGCCGCGGGCTGAGTTCGACCTCGGCCACGGCGAATTCCAGCACCATGCCCTCCGACTCCAGCCGCAGCGTCTGCGCCGCGGGCTGGCTCAGCCGCGACGCACGGCCGCGGCTGCCGCGGCCGTCGTACCAGGTGGCGTCCAGCGCGGTCAAATGCTCACGTCCATGTCCAGGTCCAGCGCGTCGAGCAGTTCGGCGCCGGCGGCGCCTTCCTCGCGCTCGCGTTCGGCGATGAACGCGTCCAGGTCACCCGACGCCAGCAGCACGAAATGCTTCGCCCGGTAGTTCGCCAGCCGCACCATCGCCCAGGGCACCAGCAGGCCCACGCTCAGGACGATGGCCACGCCGTTGCTGAAGTAGATCCAGATCACGTCGCGCGCGCGCAGCGTGGACTCGAAGCGGTGGCCACCCAGGCTGGCGAAGTTCCACATCAGGTTGGTGTAGCGGGTGCGCAGGAACACCGGCAGCGCCAGCAGCGCCAGGTACAGCGCCGCGACGGGCAGGATGATCGCCACCATCGTCGACGTGGACGGGTCTTCGCCGACCTTGCCGCCCATCGAGGCCGCCGTGAAAGCCATGCCCATGATCAGCATCATCATGACGAAGTAGATCGCCACGCCCAGCCCGATCGAGATCAGGAACGGTACGTAGTACTGGCCCAGGTCGCCGGCGAACTTGAAGCGCTTGCCGCCGAAGCGGTGCCCGGTGACCAGGTAGTCGTGCTGGTGCATGCGCACCCACGGCGACAGCAGGTACACCGTGATGAAGCCCAGCACCGGCCTGAACATGAAGTTCACGTAGGCTTCGTACACGCCCTCGACGAACCGGAACCGCAGCCCGCGCCAGGCCGAATAGCGCGCGCGGAACCGCAGCGTCCGCTGGATCAGCCAGGGCAGCAGCGCCAGCACCGCCAGGATCAGCGGCACGTAGACCACCCATATCTGGAAGTGCGCGCACAGGCCCAGCGCGATCGCCACGGCATACGCCACCAGGCGGCCCTTGAGGATGGCGATGGGGTTGGCCAGGTATTCGAACGGCGCGCCCGCCAGGCGCGTGTTGCCGTAGAAATAGCGTTCGGTGCGCACCTTGGCCCAGGCCGAGTAGATGCCCAGCGTCACCAGGGACAGCACCAGGTTGACGAACCAGATGCCGAAGAACTCGCGGGCATTGCCGGTGAACTCGACGCCGTGGCGGTGGACCTCGGGCGGCGGGGGCGGTGCGGGCAGCGGCGGCGGCGAAGGCGGAAGCGGCGGCGGCTGGATGCCGGCCACGGTGTGGTCAAGGTCGTGCTGCATTGCCTTCCCGCAGGTGTCACCGGCTCCCCGCCGGCCCGTCAATCTAGCCGTTGTCCGTCGCGCCGGAAAGGCCCCGCGCGGCAGGCGCCGGGCCCGATGTCAGGGGCGATAGATCCAGTAACGACCCGCCACGAAGCCCAGCCCGGCAAGCAGCGCTTCGACCAGCGGCTTGAGCAGCCACGCAGCCCACAGGCCGTCGCGGGCGTCGATGGCGTGCAGGGCGAGCGTGCTGGCGGCGGTGGTGGCTATCCAGAAAGCCAGGAAGCGCAGCAGGTTGCGGCGCGCGAGCATCGGCTGGCCAGGGCGCGCGAAAGTGAAGCGGCCGTTGAGCCAAAAACCCAGTGACGCACCGGCCACGCGGCCGGCGAGGTTCGCCGGCACCACCGCCATGCCGGCCGCCGTCAGGGCGACGAAACAGGCCCAGTCCAGCAGCAGCTGCACGCCGCCCACCAGGCCGAAGCCCATCAACTGGCGCAGCATCACCAAGTCAGGCGGCGCGTCGGAACGGGCATCCGGTCTTGGCGCGCAGCTCGTCGTCGCCCACGCCCGGTGCGGCTTCCACCAGCACCAGGCCATCGGCGGTGACATCCATCACGGCCAGTTCGGTGATGATGCGGCTCACCACGCCCAGCCCGGTCAGCGGCAGCGTGCACTGGGGCAGGATCTTGGGCTCACCGGCCTTGGTGGTGTGCTCCATCAGCACCACCACGCGCTTCACCCCGGCCACCAGGTCCATCGCGCCGCCCATGCCCTTGACCATCTTGCCCGGCACCATCCAGTTGGCGAGGTCACCGCGGTCGGTGACTTCCATCGCGCCCAGGATCGCCAGGTCGATGTGGCCGCCGCGGATCATCGCGAACGAATCGTGGCTGCCGAAGTAGCTGGCGCCGGCGCGCGCGGTGACGGTCTGCTTGCCGGCGTTGATCAGGTCGGCGTCCACTTCGTCTTCGGTCGGGAACGGGCCGATGCCCAGCAGGCCGTTCTCGGACTGCAGCCACACGTCCATGCCGGCCGGGATGTGGTTGGCCACCAGCGTGGGCAGGCCGATGCCCAGGTTCACGTAGGCGCCGTCGGTGAGTTCCTGGGCGGCGCGCTGCGCCATTTCGTCGCGGGACCAGGCCATCACTTGTCTCCTGCGCGCACGGTGCGCTGTTCGATGCGTTTTTCCGGGGCGGCGTTGAGCACGATGCGGTCGACGTAGATGCCGGGCAGGTGCACGTGGTCGGGGTCGATGCTGCCCACCTCGACGATTTCCTCCACTTCGGCCACGCAGACCTTGCCGGCCATCGCCACCGCCGGGTTGAAGTTGCGCGCGGTCTTGCGGAACACCAGGTTGCCCGAGGTGTCGGCCTTCCAGGCCTTCACCAGCGAGACGTCGGCGCGCAGCGCGGTTTCCATCACGTAGTGCTGGCCGTCGAACTCGCGGGTTTCCTTGCCGTCGGCGACGATGGTGCCGTAGCCGGTGCGGGTGAAGAACGCCGGGATGCCGGCGCCGCCGGCGCGCAGCCGTTCGGCCAGCGTGCCCTGCGGGTTGAACTCGAGCTCGAGTTCGCCGGCCAGGTACTGCCGCTCGAACTCCTTGTTCTCGCCCACGTAGGACGAAATCATCTTCCTGATCTGGCGCGTGGCCAGCAGCTGGCCCAGGCCGAAGCCGTCCACGCCGGCGTTGTTGGAAATCACGGTGAGGCCGGTGGCCCCCGAATCGCGCAGCGCCGCGATCAGCGCCTCGGGGATGCCGCACAGGCCGAAGCCGCCGACGGCGAGGGTCTGGCCGTCGGCAACCACGTCGCGCAGCGCCTCGTCGGCACCGGGATAGACCTTGCCCGCGCGTCGGGCCGGCGGAACGGAAGAAGCCTGCAACGGGGGCTGCGACATGGCGGGGCTCATGGGGTTGAACAGGACCGCGAGTCTACCCGCCGTGGCCGCCCGCAAACACTGTCCTTTCGGGCATCGCCAGGCGGCAGTGCCCGCCCTGTTGGGCTAAGATTGCGGGCCTTCACCAAGCCTTGCCCCCCACCTCGATATGGAAAGCGCCCCGGGCACCCCCGCCCCGCCCCTTTGCGTCGACCTGGACGGCACGCTCCTGCGTTCCGACCTGCTGCTGGAGTCGACGCTGGCGCTGCTGGCGCAGCGGCCGTGGATGCTGTTCCTGCTGCCGTGGTGGCTGCTGCGCGGCAAGGCCCATCTCAAGCGCCAGGTCGCCTCGCGGGTCACCGTCGACCCCGCCACCCTGCCCTACGACCAACGCGTGCTGGAATCGCTGCGCGCCAATCCCCAGCGCCACCGCGTGCTGTGCACGGCGTCCGACGAGCGCCTGGTGCGGCCGATCGCCGAGCACCTGGGCTGCTTCGACGAAGTCATGGCCAGCGACGGCCAGCGCAACCTGGCGGGTTCAATCAAGGCCCACGCCCTGGTCGAGCGCTTCGGCGAGCGCGGCTTCGACTACGCCGGCAACGGCCCGGTGGACCTCGCGGTCTGGAAGCACGCGCGTCGCGCGGTGGTGGTGAACGCGGGCCCGGCGCTGGCCAGGGCCGCGGCGGGCCGCTGCGAGGTCGAGGCGCACTGGCCCGCCCAGGGCGGCGGCCTGCGCGCGTGGCTGCGGGCACTGCGCCTGCACCAGTGGCTCAAGAACCTGCTGGTGTTCATCCCGCTGCTGGCCTCGCACCGGTTCCTCGAGCCACAGGCGCTGGTGGCCTCGGCCAGCGGGTTCCTGGCGTTCGGGCTGTGCGCGTCGGGCGTGTACCTGCTCAACGACCTGCTGGACCTGCCGAGCGACCGCCGGCATCCGCGCAAGCGTTTCCGCCCGTTTGCCGCCGGCACCCTGTCGCTGCTGCAGGGCGCGCTGCTGGCACCGCTGCTGGCGCTGGCCGGCCTGGCCCTGGCCGGGTGGGCCGAGCCGCGCTTCGCGATCGTGCTGGCGGCCTACTACCTGCTGACGCTGGCCTATTCCCTCAAGCTCAAGCGCGTGGTGATGCTGGACGTCATCCTGCTGGCGGCGCTGTACACGGTGCGCATCATCGGCGGCACGGTGGTGATCGGTGCCGCGCTGTCGTTCTGGCTGCTGGCGTTCTCGATGTTCATCTTCCTCAGCCTGGCCCTGCTCAAGCGCTATACCGAGCTGTCCACGGTGCTGGCCGAAGGCGGCACCGACGCCGCGGGCCGCGGCTACACCGTCGACGACCTGCCGCTGCTGCAATCGCTGGGCGCCTCGGCCGGGTTCCTGGCGGTGCTGGTGCTGGCGCTTTACATCAACAGCCCCGAAAGCATCGCGCTGTACGCGCGGCCGCAGGTGCTGTGGCTGCTGTGCCCGCTGATGCTGTACTGGGTCAGCCGCACCTGGGTGATCGCCCACCGAGGCGACATGCACGACGACCCGGTGGTGTTCGCGGCCACCGACCGCGTCAGCCAGGGCGTGGGCTTGCTGTGCGGCGTGATCGCGCTGTTCGCGATATGAGCCGCGCATGAGCCGCGTCGGCAACAGCTGGGGCCGCTGGCCGATCCCCAGGGACCAGCAGCTGCGGCCGCTGCGCCGCCGCCACGACCCGCTGCCCGCGGATGCCCGCCCGCTGCTGGCCTACGGCCAGGGTCGCAGCTACGGCGACAGCTGCCTCAACGACGGCGGCACCTTGCTGCTGGCGCGCGGCCTGGACCATTTCCTGCACTTCGACCCCGGCACCGGAGTGATCGCCTGCGAGGCCGGGGCCACGCTGGGTGAAGTGCTGGAAATCGCCGTGCCGCAGGGCTGGTTCCTGCCGGTGGTGCCCGGCACGCGCCTGGCCACGGTGGGCGGCGCACTGGCCAACGACGTGCACGGCAAGAACCACCACCGCGCCGGCAGCTTCGGCGACCACGTGCGCGCCTTCGAACTGCTGCGCAGCGACGGCTCCCGGCAGACGCTGCGGCCGGGCGATGCGCTGTTCGCCGCCACCGTCGGCGGCCTGGGGCTCACCGGCCTGGTCACCTGGGTCGAGCTGCAGCTGCAGCGCGTGGCCGGCCCGTGGATGCAGGTCGAATCGCTGCGCTACGGCAACCTGGACGAGTTCTTCGCGCTGTCGGCGCAATCCGCCAACAGCCATGAGTACACCGTGGCCTGGGTGGATTGCCTGGCGCGCGGCAAGGCGCTGGGCCGCGGGCATTTCCTGCGCGCGAACCACGCCGCGCCCGGCGCCACCGGGGCACGCCCCGGCGCAGGCCTTTCGATGCCGCTGACGCCGCCGGTGTCGCTGGTGAACCGGCTGACGCTGCGACCCTTCAATGCGCTGTACTACCATCGCCAGCGCGCCCGCCGGCGCGAAAGCGTGCAGCACTACACGCCCTACTTCCACCCGCTCGACGGCATCCGCGACTGGAACCGCATGTACGGCCCGAACGGCTTCCTGCAGCACCAGTGCGTGCTGCCGCCGGCGCAGGCGCGCGACGCGGTGGCGGCCCTGCTGGGCGAGATCGGCCGCAGCGGCCAGGGCTCGTTCTTGGCGGTGCTGAAGGAATTCGGCGACCGCACGGCGCCGGGCCTGATGTCGTTCGCACGGCCGGGCACCACGCTGGCGCTGGACTTCCCGCGGCGCGGTCCCGACGTGTTCGCCCTGCTGGATCGTCTGGACGCCATCGTCGCCAGCGCCGGCGGCGCGCTGTACCCGGCCAAGGACGCGCGCATGTCGCCGGCGATGTTCCGCGCCGGCCAGCCGCAGCTGGACGCCTTCGTTCCCCACATCGACCCCGCCTTCTCGTCGTCGTTCTGGCGGCGGGTCATGGAGTAAGCATGCAGCGCATCCTCATCATCGGCGCCACGTCGGCCATTGCCGAAGCCACCGCCCGCGAGTTCGCGCAGCGCGGCGCGCGCCTGTTCCTCGTGGCGCGCGACCCCGAACGCCTGGAGGCCATCTGCGCCGACCTGCGCGTGCGCGGCGCCACCGCCGACGGCCACGTGCTCGACGCCAACCACACCGCCGGCCATGCCGCCATGCTCGACGCCGCGTGGGCGTCGCTGGGCACGGTGGACGTGGCGCTGATCGCCCACGGCACCCTGCCCGACCAGGCGGCCTGCAGCGCGTCGGTGGACGTCTCGATGCGCGAGTTCGCCACCAACGGCAGCTCAGTGGTCGCGCTGTGCGTGGCGCTGGCCCAGCGCCTGCAGGCGCCCGCCACGCTGGCCGTCATCAGCTCGGTGGCCGGCGACCGCGGCCGCGCCAGCAACTTCCTCTACGGCAGCGCCAAGGCGGCGGTGAGCGCCTTCACCAGCGGCCTGCGGCAGTCGCTGGGCAAAAGCGGCGTGAACGTGCTGACCATCAAGCCCGGCTTCGTGGACACGCCGATGACCGCCGCTTTCAAAAAGGGCGCGCTGTGGGCCACGCCGGCGCAGGTGGCCGCGGGCATCGTGCGCGCCATCGAGAAGCGCCGCGCGGTGGCCTACCTGCCGTGGTTCTGGTGGGGGATCATGCGGGTGATCACGCACATTCCGGAGTTCGTGTTCCGGAGGATCAAGCTGTGACCACGGTGATCGCCAAGGACGCCCGCATCGTGCTGACCGGCGCGGCGGGCCTGGTGGGCCAGAACCTGCTGGTCGAACTGCGCGACCAGGGCTACACCCGGCTGGTCGCGATCGACAAGCACGCCTACAACCTTGGCATCCTGCGCGGCCTGCACCCGGAGGTGGAGGTAATCGAAGCCGACCTGGCCGAGCCCGGCGACTGGGCCCGGGCCTTCGCCGGCGCCGCCGTGGTGGTGCAGCTGCACGCGCAGATCACCGGCAAGCACCGGGCGCTGTTCGACCGCAACAACCTCACCGCCACCCGGCACGTGCTCGACGCCTGCCGCGCGCATGCGGTGCCGTTCCTGGTCCACATCAGCTCGTCGGTGGTGAACTCGGTGGCCACCGACGATTACACCGAAACCAAGAAGCTGCAGGAGGCCATGGTGGCTGCCTCGGGCCTGCGCCACTGCGTGCTGCGGCCGACGCTGATGTTCGGCTGGTTCGACCCCAAGCACCTGGGCTGGCTGTCGCGCTTCATGGCGCGCACGCCGGTGTTCCCGATCCCCGGCGACGGCCGCTTCATGCGCCAGCCGCTGTACGAGCGCGATTTCTGCCGCTGCATCGTCCGCTGCATCGAGCGCCAGCCCGAGGGCGCGGCGTACGACATCGTCGGCGACTCGCGCGTGGACTACGTGGACATCATCCGCACCATCAAGCGGGTGAAGAAGCTGCGCACGCTGATCGTGCACATTCCCATCCCCTTCTTTGCCTTCCTGCTGCGCACCTATTCGCTGTTCAGCAACAAGCCGCCGTTCACCGCCGACCAGCTCAAGGCCCTGTCGGCCGGTGACGACTTCACCGGCGTGGACACCGAGGCGGTGTTCGGCGTGAAGCAGCATGAATTCGAGGCGGCGGTGCGGGAAAGCTACTGCGACCCGCGCTACAGCCACATCGTCCTAAAGCGTTGAGCAGGCCAATGACCCAGGAAAAACGCCAATTCGCCGTCATCGGCTCCGGCCCGATGGGCCTGATGGCCGCCATCGAGCTGCTGCGTGCTGGCCACGCCGTGGACGTGTACGAGCGCGACGACCGCATCGGCGGCATGTCGGCCAGCTTCGATTTCGACGGCCTGCAGATCGAGCGCTACTACCACTTCGTCTGCAAGACCGACTATCCGCTGTTCGCGCTGCTCGCCGACTTGAAGCTGTCGGACAAGCTCAAGTGGACCGACACGAAGATGGGTTACTTCTACGAGGGCAAGCTCTACAAGTGGGGCACGCCGTTCGCCCTGCTCGCCTTCCCCAAGCTGGGGCTGGTGTCCAAGTTCCGCTATGCGCTGCAGGTGATGTACACCAAGTCCATCACCGACTGGAGCAAGCTCGACGGCGTCAACGCCGTGCAGTGGCTGCAGGGCTGGCTGGGCAAGAAGGGCTGGGATGTGCTCTGGGAGCGCACCTTCCGGCTGAAGTTCTTCGAATACACCGACCAGCTGTCGGCGTCCTGGATCGGCACGCGCATCAAGCGCATCGCGCTGTCGCGGCGCAGCCTGCTGCAGGAAAGCCTCGGCTACATCGAGGGCGGATCGGCGACGGTGCTCGAGGCCATGCAGGCGCGCATCACCCAGCTCGGCGGGAACATCCACCTTTCCCGCGGCGTGGCCGAGGTGGTCTCCGAGCACGGCCGGGTCACCGGCGTGCGCTGCGGCGACGACGTGCACCCGGTGGACGCCGTGCTGTCCACCGCGCCCATCCAGTACGTGCCCGGCTTCGTGCCGGGCCTGCCCAAGGCCTTCGCCGACAGCATCGCCCGCATCCAGAACATCCCGGTGGCCTGCGTCATCCTCAAGCTGCGCCACGCGGTGAGCGAGAACTTCTGGATGAACATCAGCGACCCCGACATCGCCATCCCGGGCGTGATCGAATATTCCAACCTCAACCCCGGCAAGCGCGAGGGCGAGCACGTGCTGTACGCGCCCTTCTACATGCCCAAGACCCACCCCAAGTGGTCGCAGTCGAATGAATCTCTGATCGACGAGGTCATCGGCTACCTGGGCCGCCTGAATCCAGCCTTCCGGCCCGACTGGGTGCTGGCGCGCCACTGCCACCGCTACGAGTTCGCGCAGACCATTTGCCCGCCGGGCTTCCAGGCCATGCTGCCGTCGATGCGCACGCCGCTGCAGGGCTTCTTCATGGCCGACACCGCCTACTACTACCCGGAAGACCGCTCGATCTGCGAGAGCGTGAAGGTGGGCAGCCAGCTGGCCGCGGAAGCCATGGCGCCGTGACCGCGGAGTTCCTGCGCTTCGTGTTGGTGGGCGGCCTGGCGGCGTCGCTCAATATCGGCTCAAGGGTGCTGTTCTCGCTGGTCATGGGCTATGTGCCGGCGATGGTGTGCGCATTTTTCGTCGGCCTGTCCGCGGCCTTCATCTGCAACCGGGTCTGGGTGTTCAAGCCCAGCGGCAAGCACTGGACGGTCGAGGCCGTGCTGTTCACCGCGGTCAACCTCGTGGGACTGGTGCAGACGCTGGTCATCTCCTGGGCGCTGGCCCGGCTCTTATTCCCCTGGCTTGGCATGGTCTACCATCCCGAGACGATCGCCCATTCGGTCGGCGTGCTGACCCCGATCGTCACGAGCTACCTGGGCCACAAGTACCTCACTTTCAGGAAATCCCAACATGGCAGATGAACTTCTCCAGGACCTGTATCGCCACCGGTTCAGCGCCGACGAACTCCCGGCCAAGAACAGGATCTGGGGCGTGCTGTGCCGGAGCTTCTTCCAGCCGCTGATCGGCCGCGACGATGCCGTGGTGCTCGACCTGGCCTGCGGCTACGGCGAGTTCATCAACAACATCCGCGCCGGCCGGAAAATCGCCATCGACCTCAACCCCGACTCGCCCGCCTGCCTGGGCAAGGACGTGGAGTTCCACCCGGTCGCGTCCAACGCGCTGTCGCCCATCGCCGATGCCAGCGTGGACGTGGTGTTCACCTCGAACTTCTTCGAACACCTGCCCAACAAGGCCGTGCTGGGCGAAACGCTGGCCGAGGTCCGCCGCGTGCTGCGACCGGGCGGGCGCATCATCGCCATGGGGCCCAACATCCGCCTGGTGCCGGGCGCCTACTGGGACTTCATCGACCACCACCTCGCGCTCTCCGAGCGCTCGCTGTGCGAAGCGATGGTGCTCGAAGGGCTGGAGCCGATCCGGGTCATCGACCGTTTCCTGCCCTACACCACGCAGTCCAAGCTGCCCAAGGGCCCTGCCTTCGTCCGGGCCTACCTGGCGTTCCCGCTCGCCTGGAAAATCCTGGGCAAGCAGTTCCTGGTCGTTGCCCGCGCACCGGAACCGCGCCGTTAGGGAACCTGATGCTCTTGATGGGGCACCTGGATCCCTTGTCGATTCACGCAGCATGGCCACAGCATCTGGAAAAGGCTGCGTCACGCCCATGAAGAGCCCACCGCCCTTTCGCCAGCACAAGTGCCATAGTCGCGGGGCACGCCCCGCCGCAACAACTTCCCCATGAGGATCGCACTATGAACGCATTGCCCTTGGTCGCTGCTGCGCTTTCCGTAGCTCTCGTCACGGCTTCCTGTCGCGAAGCGCAGATACCCCTCCCGCCGGAGGCGCCGGCCACGGCGCCGACCGTCGCGGTCGAGACGGCCGTAAGTGAAGGTTCACCGCCGCCGTTCGAGATAGTCAGCGTGGTCGCTGGAATCTGCAACATCGAGTCCATAGGTGATCTCAGTGGTCCGGCGTTGGCAATGCCGGTCCAGGTGGCGTCGGACACGAGCATCGCTGGCTGGCGCTCCCACCAGGCCGCCGATGGTTCCGAAGCGCCAGCTTGGCTTCGCGTTGTCGCCAAGGACGGCAGCGTCGCATTCCAGACCTATCTTGTGGCCACGGGAGATCGACCCGACGTGGCGGCTGCGGTCAATCGACCGGGCGCGCTTCGTTCAGGCTTCAGGGAGGCGAAGATCGTCGGCCTGTCGCCGGGCCCCTACACACTGGAAGTAGTCTTGAATGCCGGACCCGAATGGGTGCGCTGCGCCCACACGCGAGCGATTGAAGTCAAGTGAGCGCAGCGCACGACCGGTTGCCAGGTTGGGCCAAGCCCTCGTTGCTGGGGGCCTTGGTGCTTTTGCTCGCAGGGCTTGCACTCAGCTGGGGCCAGCCACTGCTGGACCAGCATGATTTCAGGCAGACCCAGACAGCCATCTCGTCGTACTGGATGACCCGAGGTGGTCCGCTCTGGCTATACGAGACGCCTCTTTTCGGTCCCCCATGGACGGTTCCATTCGAATTCCCGCTTTACCAATGGCTGGTGGCGGCTATCGCCGGAAGCGGCCTGCCCATCACGCTGGACCAGTCGGCAAGAGTGGTCTCGTTGGCTGCCTTGGTCGCATGCGTCTGGCCATTGCGGGTTTCGCTGCGCCAGCTGCACGCCACCCCTGAGCTCATCGCCGCGGCGTCCGTCCTGTTCCTTGCGTCACCCGTGCATGCGTTCTGGGGGAGGGCCGTCATGGTGGAATCCTTGGCGCTGCTGCTCGCCATGGGCTTCCTCGCCGTCATCCAACTGAGCGTCGCACGAAGAGATTGGTCCCTGGTCGCGGCAGCGACCGTGCTTGCTACGGCCGCCATACTTGTCAAGGTAACGACCCTGTTTGCCTTCGCCGCGCTAGCGGGCACGGTGGTAGCCTTCGCCATCGCCGCCGATTTGAAGTCTCGCCAGTATCGCCGGGCACTCTTCATGGCGATTGCGTCCGCGCTTCCGATGGCAGTGGCGCTCATTGCGCTGATCGCCTGGCTCGATGTCTCGGATGCGGCCAAGGCCTCTTCCCCGTTCACTGCCTGGCTGGGCTCAGCCGAATTGAGCCGTTGGAACTACGGAACGGTCGAGCAGAGGATGTCCGCCGACTTCTGGGTTGGAGCGGTCATCAAGCGCATGCTTCCCGACGTGATCGGGCTTTCGGCCTGGCTTGTGCCAGCTCTCCTTGTGCTCGGTTTTCATTCCAAGGACAGGTCGGGAATGCTGCTGTGGCTGTTGGCACCGCTTTCATTGTTCCTGCTGCCCATGCTGGTATTCACCAACCTCCACCAGATCCACAACTACTACCAGGTTGCCAACGCCGTCTTTCTCGTCGTGTGCCTCGCCGCGTTGGTGGACCATGCGTCGCGTGGCCGCAGCTACTGGCTGGCGCCAGCGTTGACGCTGGCCTGCGCCGCGGCCATGGTTGTGCACAGTTGGAACCACTTCCTTCCGGAAGTGACCAAGGATCAATCGAATCATCCTGCACTCGCTTTGGCTCGGGTGATTCGAGAAACGGTGGCGCGCGAAGACGTGATCGTCACCGCAGGCCTGGATTGGTCGGCGACAGTACCGTATTACTCCCAGCGCAGGGCCGTGATGTTGCTGCGTGAGAGCGACATGCTCAACATCCCTGCCCTGTTGCCGACTCGTGAGAGGCCCAGTGGAGCCAACGTGGGGGCGCTGGTGCAGTGTGGTCCGGGCTATGAGTTCATGAACACGTTGACGGCACGGCTGGGGCCAGACCCGCTGCGCATCGAGGCCGGCGGATGCATCGTCACCGTACGCAGATAGCAGGCGGCCGGGTCGTGTTCCCGGGTCCGGCCCTGGGGGACATTTCCGGCCGCCCGGTGGCGAACGTGCCTGCTGCCCCCATCGCCCGATGCACAGCACTCTCGTGACAATGCCGATCGGCGATCGAGTCCACGCAACTACCCCAGAGGTGCCAGTGGGCCAGCCAACGACAAGAGAAGGCAAACTCGACCAACTGACCGCGCTGCGTTTCTTCGCCGCGCTGATGATCGTCGTCCATCACGCCGAGTCAAAGATGGGCGTCGAAAGCATCGGCGTGAACTGGGGCCAGGGCGTCTCGTTCTTCTTCGTGCTTTCGGGCTTCATCCTCACCTATGTTTACCCGCGGCTGGATACGCTGCAGGCCACGGGTCGGTTCCTGCGCGCGCGCGTTGCCCGTATCTTGCCGGCTCACATCGCCAGCTTACTGCTGTTTTTTGCCCTGGTTCCTTACACGTGGGACACCGCCACTGCTGTCGCCAATGCGCTGCTTGTGCACGCTTGGATACCCGTGTCCAACTACTACTTCTCTTACAACGCCGTTTCCTGGAGCGTATCCACCGAGGCATTCTTCTATCTTGCCTTCCCACTGCTCATCTTCCGCTGGTCCAAGACATGGGTACTGAAGTTTGCTGCGGCGTGCATCGCGCTTATGGCGATATTCTGGATCGTCGACCGGCTTGCCCTCCCCGACTATGGCAGCCCGCCTGGAGCCGAGGGTGACTGGATCACCCAGCACGGCCTGGTCTACATCCATCCGGTGACGCGGATCTTCGAGTTCATCCTTGGCATGGTCGTGGCCACGGTATGGGGAAAATTCCGGCGGCCGCTGGCGCCCCTGCTTGCGACAACGCTGGAACTGGCTGCGCTCGCACTGTGCGCGGTCACCATGGCGTATGGCAACGGGATCGCACTCGGGGCGCAGGCCCTGTTCGACAACAGCGCGCTCACGATGTGGCTCATCCACTCGGCCTCTCTTTTCAGCTTTGCCCTGTTGATCCTGGTGATGGCCAACGGTGGCGGCTTGCTGTCGCGGGCACTGTGCACGCCCGCGCTGGTCCTGGCCGGCGAAATCAGTTTCTCGATGTACCTGCTGCACCAGATGCTGCTTGCCGTCGTTTCCCGAAACGAGTCCTACCTGACCAATTTCTCCGATCCCGTGCAGCTGGTCGCCTTCTTCGCCCTGCTCTTGTCGCTGTCCAACCTGATGTGGGTGTGGGTGGAAGTGCCGGGTCGTCGGCTGCTTCTTTCCGGCGGGCCGGTGCACGGCTCGTCCACGTTGAAGAAGAGCTGGAACCATCACCTTCCGACCGGCCGCGGATCGATCGTGGCCGGAGCCATCCTGCTCTCTGTTGTCGGGGCCTTTCAGTATGCGGTGAGAACCCACCCGGGGCTGGTCCAGTCGGACCAGATGACGGCTGACGTGATGACGCCTGAGGGCCTTCGGGCAAACGTTGATGCCCGTTTCGAAGATTTCGTCAGGTTGGCCGGGGCAAGCATCGATTGCGATGCGTCCCGGATGCGGGTCTTACTGGTCTGGGAGAAGCTGGGGGATCGAAGCGGCCTGCACACCAACGCCGTGCACTTCGTCGACGCCGCCGGCACCATCCTGGGACAAGCAGACTATCCCGTCCCCAAGGGTCTTCCCCGCCTCGCCGTCGGTGGCTTCTGGCAAGACGAGGTAATCGTTCCGCTGCCGAAGGTTGACGCGCGCGCGACCGCAGTGGCCATCGGCGTCTACAACTCGGCGAACGAGCTACTGGTCACCCAGCACGCCCTCACCGACTGGGGTGGGCGCCGGCTGCTCTTCAACATCGAGCAATGCCGCGCATTGGGCGAAGGCACCAAGGGCTGATCGGCCTCGCGGCAAACGCTATCGCGTCGCCGATGCGCCGCGCAGCCAGCCCACGGTACGGGTCAGCCCCTCGGGCAAGGCCACGCCCGGCGACCAGCCAAGCTCACGCCCGGCCAGCGCGCAATCCAACACGCTCACCGGCACGTCAATGGCGCGCCCCGGCAGATAGTTGCAGTCCACGGGCACGCCGGTCACCTCGCCGATGGCACGCACCAGCTCGTTGAGGCTGGTGCCGACACCCGAACCGATGTTGAACACCGTGGCCTCGCCTTCGTAGGTGGTGGCGCGCACGAAGGCATCGGCCACGTCGCCCACGTAGATGAAGTCGCGCATCACCGTGCCGTCGCCCCAGATGTC
>JANOJQ010000195.1:0-21176 GCA_031418815.1 Lysobacteraceae bacterium | reverse complement strand
CGCTGATCCTCTACGGGTTCGTCGCGGGGCAGCTCAACACCCAGCCGGTGGTCACCATCGAGGCGCTGTTCCTGGCCGGCATCTTCCCCGGGTTGTTGATGCTGGTACTGCTGTCGGTGCACGCCATGTGGACCGCCCGCGGCCTGCCGCGCCAGCGCACCCGCGTGGACGGCCGCGAGGTCGCCAAGGCCTTGGCCGAGGCCGGCTGGGAGCTGCCCTTGCCCTTCCTGGTGCTGGGTGGCATCTACACCGGGGTGTTCACGGTCAGCGAAACCGCAGCTATCACGGCACTTTACATACTCGTCGTAAGTGTCTTTGTGAAAAGGGAAATAACCTGGAAGAAGCTGCCCGCCGTGATGGCCGAATCGGGGCGGATGGTGGGTGCGATCCTGATCATCCTGGGCGCGGCAACGGCCATGTCCAACTGGCTGGTGGACCAGGAAGTGCCCAACCGCCTGTTCGAGATGACGCGCGAGCACGTGCACAGCGCCTGGGCTTTCCTGCTGATGCTCAACCTGCTGCTGCTGGTGGCCGGCATGCTGATGGACATTTTTTCCGCCGTGGTGATCCTGACGCCGCTGCTGCTGCCGGTCGCGATCGGCTACGGCATCCACCCGGTGCACTTCGGCATCGTGATGCTGGCCAACCTGCAGATCGGCTACTTCACTCCCCCGGTGGGCATGGACCTGTTCATCGCAGCCTACCGGTTCAAGACCGACATGCTGACCCTGGCCCGGGCCTGCCTGCCGTTCTTCGGGGTGGTGGGCCTGTCGGTGGTGATCATCACCTGGTGGCCCTGGCTGTCGCTGGCGCTGCTCTGATCCACCCGCGCGACGCCGGCGGGGTCGCCCTCAGGCTATAATTCCGGGCTTCCCAGACTCCCGGAGCCGCTCCATGCTGCGCATCCAGGCCGAAGCGCTGACGTTCGACGACGTCTCCCTCGTTCCCGCCCATTCCATCGTCCTGCCCCAGGACGTCAATCTGGCGACCCAACTTACCCGCGGCATCCGCCTGAACCTGCCCATCTTGTCCGCGGCGATGGATACCGTCACCGAGGCCCGCCTCGCGATCGCGATGGCCCAGCTCGGCGGCATCGGCATCATCCACAGGAACATGACCGAGCAGCAGCAGGCCGCGCAGGTCCTGCAGGTGAAGAACTTCGAAGCGGGCGTGATCCGCGAGCCGCTCACCGTAGGCCCTGAAACCACCATCGGCGAGGTCATCCGCCTCACCCGCGCCCGCAACATCTCCGGCGTGCCGGTGGTGGACGGCGGCCAGCTGGTGGGCATCGTCACCAGCCGGGACATGCGCTTCGAAAAGAAGCTCGACGACCCGGTGCGCCACATCATGACCAAGAAGGACAAACTGGTGACGGTGCGCGAGGGCGCCAGCGACGACGAAGTGCTCCAGCTGATGCACAAGTACCGCATCGAGAAGGTGCTGGTGGTGGACGACAGCTTCGCGCTGCGCGGCCTGATCACCGTCAAGGACATCCAGAAGGCGCGTGACAATCCGTTCGCCGCCAAGGATGCCGAGGAACAGCTGCTCGTTGGCGCCGCCGTCGGTGTCGGCGGCGGTACCGAAGATCGCGTGTCGCTGCTGGTCGCGGCCGGCGTGGACGTGGTCGTGGTCGATTCCGCGCACGGACATTCGCAGGGCGTGCTCGACCGCGTCGCGTGGGTCAAGAAGAATTTCCCGAACGTGCAGGTCATTGGCGGCAACATCGTCACCGGCGACGCCGCGCTGGCGCTGATGGACGCCGGTGCCGACGCGGTCAAAGTGGGCATCGGCCCGGGCTCGATCTGCACAACGCGCATCGTCGCCGGCGTCGGCGTTCCGCAGATCACCGCGGTGGGCATGGTCGCCGAGGCACTGAAGGGCCGCATCCCGCTGATCTCCGACGGCGGCATCCGCTATTCGGGCGACATCGCCAAGGCCCTGGTGGCCGGCGCCAGCTCGATCATGATCGGCGGCCTGTTCGCCGGCACCGAAGAGGCGCCGGGCGAAGTGGAGCTGTTCCAGGGCCGCAGCTACAAGAGCTACCGCGGCATGGGCTCGCTGGGCGCCATGGAGCTGGGCAGCAAGGACCGCTACTTCCAGGACGCCTCCGACGCCGACAAGCTGGTGCCCGAGGGCATCGAGGGCCGCGTGCCTTACCGCGGCCTGCTGCGCAACATCGTGCATCAGCTTGCCGGCGGCATCCGCGCCTCCATGGGCTACGTCGGTTGCGCCGACATCGAGCAGATGCGCACGCGACCCAAGTTCGTCCGCGTCACCAACGCCGGCACGCGCGAGTCGCACGTGCACGACGTGCAGATCACCAAGGAACCGCCGAATTACCGCATGGGCTGAGGGGCGGGAACTAGTGGGTAGGAACTAGAAACCAGTAAAGGCGCACCTCGCGCCGCCCACACCGTTACGCCCGTGCCGCTCTCACTAGTTTCTATTTCCTCTTCACTAGTTCCTGCCCCCAATGACCGACATCCACACCGACAAGATACTCATCCTCGACTTCGGCGCGCAGTACACCCAGCTCATCGCCCGCCGCATCCGCGAATTCGGCGTGTACTGCGAAATCTGGGCCTGGGACCACGACCCGGCCGAGATCGCCAGGTACGGCCCCAAGGGCATCATCCTTTCGGGCGGGCCGGAGTCCACGGTGGAAGCCGGTTCGCCGCGTGCGCCGCAGGAAGTGTTCGACGCCGGCGTGCCGATCCTGGGCATCTGCTACGGCATGCAGACCATGGCGATGCAGCTGGGTGGCCGGGTCGAGTCGGGGCATCACCGGGAATTCGGCCATGCCCAGGTCGAAGTCATCGCCCAGTGCGCGCTGCTCGACGACCTCAAGGACCATGCCGGCAGCCCGCCGCGCCTGGACGTCTGGATGAGCCACGGCGACCGCGTCACCGCCATCCCCGAAGGCTTCAGGGTGACGGGGCGCACCGAGTCGGTGCCGATCATCGCCATGGGCGACGACGCGCGCCGCTGGTATGGCGTGCAGTTCCACCCCGAGGTCACGCATACCCAGTCCGGTGAGCAGATGCTGCGCCGGTTCGCGGTGGACATCTGCGGCTGCGACACGCTGTGGACCGCCGCCAACATCATCGACGACCAGATCGCCCGAGTGCGCGCCCGGATCGGCGACGGGGACGTGCTGCTGGGCCTGTCGGGCGGCGTTGATTCGTCGGTGGTCGCGGCCCTGCTGCACCGGGCCATCGGCGCGCGCCTGACCTGCGTGTTCGTGGACACCGGCCTGCTGCGCTTGCACGAAGGCGACCAGGTGATGGCCATGTTCGCGGCCGAAGCCGCCAACGGCGGCATGGGCATCAAGGTCATCCGGGTGAACGCGGCCGACCGCTATTTCAACGCGCTGGCCGGCGTCACCGACCCGGAGGCCAAGCGCAAGATCATCGGCCGCCTGTTCATCGAGATCTTCGACGAAGAGTCGTCGAAGCTGCACAACGTGAAGTGGCTGGCGCAAGGCACCATCTACCCCGACGTGATCGAGTCGGCCGGCAGCAAGACCGGCAAGGCCCACGTCATCAAGAGCCACCACAACGTCGGCGGCCTGCCCGAGCACATGAAGCTGGGGCTGGTGGAGCCGCTGCGCGAGCTGTTCAAGGACGAGGTGCGGCGCATCGGCGTCGAGCTGGGCCTGCCGCGCGAGATGGTTTACCGCCACCCGTTCCCGGGTCCCGGCCTGGGCGTGCGCATCCTGGGCGAGGTGAAGCGCGAGTACGCCGAACTGCTGGCGCAGGCCGACGCCATCTTCATCGACGAGCTGCGCAAGTCGGGCTGGTACGACAAGACCAGCCAGGCCTTCGCAGTGTTCCTGCCGGTCAAATCCGTGGGCGTGGTGGGCGATGCCCGGGCCTATGAGTGGGTGATCGCGCTGCGCGCCGTGGAGACCGTGGACTTCATGACGGCGCACTGGGCGCACCTGCCGTACTCGCTTTTGGACGATTGTTCGCGTCGTATAATCAATGAGTTACACGGTATTTCTCGTGTAGTTTATGACATCAGCGGCAAGCCTCCGGCCACCATCGAGTGGGAATGAACCGCGGTTTGGCCACGGATTCACGCGGATGAACGCGGATAAAAGCGAATAGGGCAGGGCTTCATTGGCCTTGCCGCGAGACCGGCACCGCCTTTCGAAACCTGTTTAGCTTTTTGAACCGCCTTCGTCCGCTTCATATCCGCGTTCATCCGCGAAAATCCGTGGCAAAAAAATGCTCGAACCCGACAGCGACGAACACTGGATGCGGCACGCACTCGACCTGGCCGAGAGGGCCGGGCGCGAGCACGACGAGGTGCCCGTGGGCGCCCTACTGGTGGGCCCCGACGGCGCGCTGCTGGCCGAGGGTTTCAACCGCAACGTCAGCGACCACGACCCGACCGCTCACGCCGAGATCGTCGCCATGCGCGAAGCCGGCCGGCGCCTGGGCAACCACCGGCTGCTTGGCTGCACGCTCTACATCACGCTCGAGCCCTGCGCGATGTGTGCCATGGCGATGGTGCATGCCCGCATCGCGCGGGTGGTGTTCGCGGCCAGCGACCCCAAGACCGGCGCCGCCGGCAGCGTCTTCGACCTGCTGGCCGACCCGCGCCACAACCACCGCGTGCAGGTGCAGGGCGGCGTGCTGGGCACCGAGGCCAGCGAGCGCCTGACGGCGTGGTTCCGCCTCAAGCGGGCCAGGCCCTCCGGCTGATTCACGGCTGGGGCGGCGCGTCCTTCTCCGGCGCGAAGCGGCCCTCACGCAGGAAATGAAGCACCTGGGCGATGGCCTGGGGGTCACTGGTGATGAAGGTGTGGTTGGCGGCCAGCACGCGAAAGTCGGCCATGCCTTCGACCTTGGTCTCCTCGACGGTCACCTTGCCGTCGCTGTCTTCTTCGATGCCCTCCGACAGCCACTGGTCCACCGCCGTGCGCTCATTGCCCGCCAGCACGCCCAGCGGGAACGCCACCGGGCCCAGCCGCGCCGCGATACCTTCGCTCCCGGTGCCGAGCTGCTGCCCGGCCGGACCATTGACCTCGCGATAGATCGCCTGGTCCATCAGGCGGTCCGCGACCGCGCTGCCCTGGTTGGGCGGTCCGAGCATCACCACCCGCCCCAGCGCCGGAGGCTCGTGGAGGGCGAGGTAGTGCCGCACCAGGATGCCGCCCATCGAATGGGTGACCACATGCACGGGCGCCGCGCCCGACCGCTCGCACTGCTCGAAGCCGCGGCCCAGCGCCGCGGGCGCCAGCACTTCCACCGGGTGGAAACGGGACGGATAGTCGATGTTCGCCGTGCGGTAGCCGGCGTCTTCCAGGGCACGGGCCATCGGCATCATCGACAGCGATGTCCGCCCCAGTCCATGCAGCAGGATCACGCAGGCGGGCGGGGCCTCCGGCACGGGCGTTGCCACCTGGGCGGCCAGGGGCGCCGAGAGGCCGGCGAGCAGGGTGGCGACGGAGACGAACAGGGCAGGGCGCATGCCGGCAAGTTGCCATGCATCCGCTGAACGAAGTGTTGGCTGCCGCCTCAGCGGCGGCGGCGGGCCAGTTCGGTGTCGAGTTCGGCGTCGAAGCTGCGCACCGACAGCACCACTTCGCGACCCAGGAAGAGGCTGGCCATCAGCAGCGCCAACACCCCCACCACGGCCAGGCCAGTGGGCAGGAAGGGCAGCCGGAAGCTGGAGAATGCGTCTATGGCAAGGGCCAGGCTGGTGCCGACGAACGCGCCCAGCGCCAGGTACAGCATCAGGCAGGCCCGCAGCACCAGGCCCGCGCGGCGGCGGTGGCGCAGGATCTGGTCCTCGATTTCCACGCGGGTCATCGGGTCGCCGCCCTCGAGCTGGGCGATGATGCCGCGCAGCCGGTCCACCACCCGCGCCAGCCGGGCGTTGGCCGACACCAGCAGCGAGCCGGTGGCGGCCATCAACAGCGCCGGGGCCAGCATCGAGGTGAGGATGCGGTAGTGGTCCAGGGCGTCGGTTGGCGTCACGCAGTAACCTCGGGCGGGGCAGGGCTGAAGTATGATGCGGTCGTCCCCACCGCCGCCAGCCGCGCATGCCCAGCCACGAGCAGAACCTGATCTGGATCGACCTGGAAATGACCGGCCTGGACCCCGACACCGACTCGGTGCTCGAAATCGCCACCCTGGTCACCGACAGCCAGCTCAACATCCTGGCCGAAGGCCCCGAGCTCGCGATCGCGCATCCGCTGGCACGGCTCGAGGCGATGGATGAATGGAACCGCGGCACGCACGGACGCTCCGGCCTCTGGCAACGCGTGCTCGACAGCCAGGTCACGATGGCCCAGGCCGAAGCCCACACCGTCGACTTCCTCGCCCAGTGGGTGCCCGCCGGCAAGTCGCCGATTTGCGGCAACTCCATCTGCCAGGACCGCCGCTTCCTGGTGCGGCACATGCCGCGCCTCGAGCGCTACTTCCACTACCGCAACCTCGACGTCTCCACGCTCAAGGAATTGGCAAGGCGCTGGTCGCCGGCGCTGCTGGATGGCTTCGCGAAGGTGGGTGCGCACACCGCGCTGTCGGACATCCGCGAATCGGTGAAGGAGCTGGCGCACTACCGCCAGCACATGGGCAAACTCGGCGGACACTGAGGCACGGCATGGCACTTCGTCTTCTCTGCGCTGCGGCGCTGCTGCTTTCCACCGCACTGGGCGGTCCGGCGCTGGCGCTGGACCAGAAAGCCCTGGACGCCTACGCGCGCGAGGTCTGGACCACGCGTGACGGCTTGCCGCACAACCAGGTCAATTCCATCGCCCAGACCCCCGAGGGCTACCTGTGGTTCGCCACCTGGGAAGGCGTGGTGCGCTACAACGGCCAGGAGTTCCGCGCATTCGGCCGCAACAACGTGCCGGCGATGCTCGACAGCGGCATCCGCGCGGTCACCGTCGGCCCCAGCGGTGCGCTGGTGGTGGCCACGTCGCGCGGCGGCGTCAGCGTGCTGCGCGGCGAAACCTGGACCACCTACACCATTGACAACGGCCTGAGCCAGAACGAAACCTTCGCCGCCCTGGAAGACCGCGCCGGCCGCATCTGGGTCGCCACCGAGAACCGCGGCATCACCCGCCTCGACGGCTCCCAGGCCACCGTGTTCAACGCCAGCAACGGGCTGCCTTCCGACGTTGGCTACGCGTTGACCGAAGACGGCACCGGGGCGGTCTGGATCGCCACGGGCGAGGGCATCGCCCGCATCGAGGGCGAGCGCATCCAGGCCTTCTCGACCGAGGCCGGCCTGCCAGATGGCGCCGCTTTCAGCCTGGCGGCGGCGCCGGATGGCCGGCTGTTCGTGGGCACCGAACAGGGCCTTTATGTGGGCCGCGGCGGCCGCTTCGAGCCCGTGCTGCCGGACTTCCCGAAAGTCGCCATCGCCAGCCTGCAGATCGACGAGCAGGGCAGCGTGTGGATCGGCACCGTCACCCGCGGCCTGATGCGGCTGGGCGACCGCGGGCTGGAGAGCTTCGACACCGGCGACGGGCTGCCCAACAACCGCGTGGCCTCGCTGTTCGCCGACCGCGAGGGCAGCCTGTGGGTGGGCACCAACGCCGGCCTGATGCGCTTCGCCGACACCCCGTTCGTCACCATCGACAGCCACCAGGGCCTGGCCGACGACTACGTCCGTGCGCTGCTGCAGACCCGCGGCGGCGACCTGCTGATCGGCAGCAGCCGCGGCATGGATTTCTGGCGCGACGAGAAGATCACCAGCACGCAGGGCCTGGAGAACGAGTCGGTGCTGAGCCTGGCCGAGGACAAGGCCGGCAACATCTGGATCGGCACCTATTCCACGGGCCTGGTGCGCTGGGCCGACGGCGCCATCCAGGAGCGTTTCACCAGCAGCGACGTACTGCCGTCCAACCAGGTGCGCGCGGTGATGGAAAGCCGCGACGGCACCCTGTGGGTTGGCACCGCCCGCGGGCTGATGCGACGCCGGGACGGCGTTTCGGTCAGCGTGGGCGAGAAGGACGGGCTGCCGCGCGATTTCGTGCTGAGCCTGCTGGAAGTCGCCGATGGCAGCGTGTGGGTGGGCACCTCGAACGGCGCCGCCCACCTCCAGGGCGACAAGGTGACGGCACTCGACCTGGCGAAGATGGACGGTGCGCAGGACGTGTTCGGCATGCACGAGGACGCCGACGGTACGCTGTGGTTCGCCACCGACCGCGGCCTGGTGCGGCTGCGCGACGGCGCGCTCAGCATCGTCGGCGGCCGCCAGGGGCTGCCGGTGGACGCCGTGTTCCAGGTGGTGGTGGACAGTTACGGCAACTTCTGGCTCACCTCGAACGCCGGCGTGGTGTACGTGCGCCGCGACGACATGGAATCGGTGGCCAACGGCAGCGGCACGCGCCTGGACTACCAGCAGTTCGCCGAAGCCGACGGCATGGGCAGCGCCCAGTGCAACGGCGGCGCTGGCCCAGCGGCCCTGCGCGCCGCTGACGGCAGCATCTGGGTCGCCACCGCCAAGGGCGTTGCGGTAGTGCAGCCCGACCAACTGCCGCGCTACCAGCTGGCGCCGCCGCCGGTGGTGATCGAAGGCCTGCGCGTGGACGACGCCAATGCCAGCGCCAACGGCAACCTGGTGCTGCCGCCGGGCACCCGCAAGCTCGAGCTCGACTACGTGAGCCTGAGCTACCGCACGCCCGAACAGATCCGATACCGCTACCGGCTCGAGGGCTTCGACAACGGCTGGGTCGAGCGCAGCACGCGGCGCAACGCCCAGTACACCAACCTGCCTCCCGGCCAGTACCGGTTCCAGGTCAGCGCCGCGCAGCGCGGCAGCGGCTGGAGCCCGGAAACGGCGTCGGTGAACTTCGAGATCCAGCCTCGCTTCTACCAGCGGCCCTGGTTCCTGCCGGTGGCGGGTTCGCTGCTGGCGCTGTTCCTGTACGGCCTCTACCGCGCCCGCGTTGGCCAGCTGCAGGCGCGCGAGGCGCAGCTGAGCCGCATCGTCGATGACCGCACCAGGGCCCTGAGCGAGAAGAACGGCGAGCTGGAGCTCAAGAACGACACCATCCGCAAGCAGTCCGAGATCTTCGAGCAGCTCTCGCGCACCGACGCCCTCACCGGCCTGGCCAACCGTCGCAGCATGGACGAGAGCCTGGCACAGGCCTACCAGGACGCCGTGCTCAACGACCAGCCGCTGTGCTTCGGCCTGCTCGACATCGACCATTTCAAGCGCATCAACGACGGCTTCTCCCACGACGTCGGCGACGAGGCACTGCGCCGGGTGGCGGCCGTGATGCAGCGGGAAATGGGCCGCGAGCAGATCGGGCGCTGGCGCGGCGACGAACGGGTGGCGCGCTGGGGCGGCGAGGAGTTCGCGATCCTGTTCCCGCAGGCCGGCACCGAAGAGGCCGTGCGCCACACGGAGCGGCTGCGTGCGGCCATCGAGGCGATCGACTGCAGCGACTTCGCCCCGGGGCTGCGCATCACGGCCAGCATCGGCGTTGCCGAACGCACAGGGCTGTCGCACCACGAACGCCTGGTGTCGCGCGCCGATGAACGCCTCTACCAGGCCAAGCACGCCGGCCGGAACCGGGTGGTGGCCTGATCAGCCGCGGTCGGGGTCGTCCACCGCGCTGGTGACCTGCGCCAGGGGCCGGCCGTCGGCGTCGTGGTGGTACACGTGCAGGTCGCGCTGGGGGTAGGGGATGGACACGCCGGCCTGGGCGAAATCGCGGTGGATCGCCTCGTTGAGCTCGCTGCGGGCCGGCACGAAATCGGCGGTCTTCACCCACGCGCGCAGGACCAGGCCCACGCTGCTTTCGCCCAGTCCGCTGACCAGCACGTCGGTAGCCGGCTCGGCCAGCACCGTGGGATTGGCGCGGGCGATGCCCAGCAGCACGTCGCGGGCGCGGCGGATGTCATCGCCGTAGCCCACGCCCACGGCGATGTCGATGCGGCGCTCGCCGCGCGAGGTGAAGTTGATGATCGGCGCGGTGGTGATCTGGCTGTTGGGCAGGTAGATGTCGTGGTTCTGGTAGGCCCGCAGCACGGTCTGGAAGATGCGCACGCTTTCGACGATGCCCTCCTGGCCGGCGATCTGCACCGCGTCGCCGGCGCGGAACGGCCGCAGCACGATCAGCATCACGCCCGAGGCGATGTTGGACAGCGAATCCTTCAGCGCCAGGCCGATCGCCAGGCCCGCCGCGCCCAGCACCGCCAGCAGCGACGTGGTGGGTACGCCCAGCGAATCGAGCGCCGCCACCAGCACCACCACCAGGCCGATGGCGTAGGCGAGGTTGCGCAGGAAGTCGCGCAGGATCGCTTCGACGCCAAAGCGGGTCATCACCCGTTCCAGCGCCTTGCTGAGCAAGCGGGCCAGCCACAGGCCCACCAGCGCGATGGCCAGGGCGACCGCGATGCGCCAGATCCACTGGGAGGCCGCAGCACGGGCGACCAGGTCGCCCATCATGCCCGCCACCCCGGGCTCGGGCAGGGCCGCCGCCATCAGCCGGCCTTGAGCTTGGCCAGGCGAAGCCAGGTGTCCACCACCGTGTCGGGGTTGAGCGACACCGATTCAATGCCCTGCTGCATCAGCCAGTCGGCGAGGTCGGGGTGGTCGGACGGGCCCTGGCCGCAGATGCCGACGTACTTGCCCTTGGCGCGCGCCGCGCCGATGGCCATGGACAGCAGCTTCTTCACCGCCGGGTCGCGCTCGTCGAACAGGTCGGCGACGATCGCCGAGTCGCGGTCCAGGCCCAGCGTGAGCTGGGTGAGGTCGTTGGAGCCGATCGAGAAGCCGTCGAAGATGTCCAGGAACTCGTCGGCCAGCAGGGCGTTCGACGGCACTTCGCACATCATGATGACCTTGAGGCCATTCTCGCCGCGCACCAGGCCGTTGGCGGCCAGCGCCTCGATGACCGCGCGGCCCTCGCCCAGCGTGCGCACGAACGGGATCATGATCCAGCAGTTGGTGAGGCCCATGTCGTCCCGGACCTTGCGCACGGCGCGGCACTCCAGCGCGAAGCATTCGCGGAAATCCGGGTGCACGTAGCGCGAGGCGCCGCGGAAACCGATCATCGGGTTTTCCTCGTGCGGCTCGTACTGGCTGCCGGCGACCAGGCCGGCATATTCATTGGACTTGAAGTCCGACAGGCGGACGATCACCGGGTTGGGCGCGAACGCGGCGGTGAGGGTGGAAATGCCTTCGGCCAGGCGGTCGACGTAGAAGCTGACCGGGTCGGCGTAGCCGGCGATGATCTCGTCGATCTTCGCCTTCAGGTCGGCCGGCTGCTTGTCGTATTCCAGCAGCGCGCGCGGATGCACGCCGATCTGGCGGGCGATGATGAATTCCAGGCGCGCCAGGCCGATGCCCTGGTTGGGCAGCTGCGCGAAGTCGAAGGCGCGCTCGGGGTTGCCCACGTTCATCATGATCTTGAGCGGGGCAGGGGGCATGTTGCCCAGGTCGGTGGTGATGACCTCGAACTCCTGACGGCCGGTGTAGATGAAGCCGGTATCGCCCTCGGCGCACGACACGGTGACGTCGCTGCCGTCCTGGATCAGCTGCATGGCGTTGCCGGTGCCGACCACGGCCGGCACGCCCAGCTCGCGGGCGATGATGGCGGCGTGGCAGGTGCGGCCGCCGCGGTTGGTGACGATGGCGGCGGCGCGCTTCATGATCGGCTCCCAGTCGGGGTCGGTCATGTCGGCCACCAGCACGTCGCCGGGCTGGAACTGCGCCATCTCGGACAGGTTGCGCACCACGCGCGCCACGCCCGAGCCGATCTTGTGGCCGATGGCGCGGCCCTCGCTGACCACTTCGCCGCGGGTCAGCAGGTGGTAGCGCTCCACCTCGGTGGCCTTGCCGCGCGAACGCACGGTTTCCGGGCGCGCCTGCACGATGTAGAGCTTGCCGGTGTGGCCGTCCTTGGCCCACTCGATGTCCATCGGGCGGCCGTAATGCTTCTCGATGGTGAGCGCCTGGCGCGAGAGCTCCTCGATGTCGGCGTCGTTGATCGAGAACTGGCGGCGCAGCGGCGCCGGCGTGTCCTCGATGCGCACGCGCTCGCTGGCCTGGTCCGAATACACCATGCGGATCAGCTTGGAGCCGATCGTGCGGCGCAGGATGGCCGGCTTGCCCTGTTCCAGCGTGGGCTTGTAGACGTAGAACTCGTCGGGGTTCACGGCGCCCTGGACCACCATTTCACCCAGGCCGTAACTCGAGGTGATGAACACCACGTCGCGGAAGCCCGACTCGGTGTCGAGCGTGAACAGCACGCCCGAGGCGCCGATGTCCGAACGCACCATCAGCTGCACGCCGGCCGACAGGAACACGTCCTCGTGCTTGAAGCCGTGGTGCACGCGGTAGGCGATGGCGCGGTCGTTGTAAAGGCTGGCGAAGACTTCCTTCACCTTGCGCACCACGTCGTCCTCGCCGGTGACGTTGAGGAAGGTTTCCTGCTGGCCGGCGAAGCTCGCGTCGGGCAGGTCCTCGGCCGTGGCCGAGGAGCGCACGGCCACGGCCAGGGCTTCGTCGCCGGCTTCGTCGCGCATGCGGCGGTAGCCGTCGCGGATGGCCTGGTCGAGCGCGGGCTGCAGCGGCGCGTCGATCACCCAGCCGCGGATCTCGCCGCCGGCCTTCACCAGCGCGTCCACGTCCTCGACGTCCAGGTCGGCCAGGCGGCCGAAGATGCGCTGGCTGAGGTTGTTGTGGGCGATGAAGCGCTGGAACGCGTCGGCGGTGGTGGCGAAACCGCCCGGCACCGAGACGCCCAGATGGGCCAACTGGCCGATCATTTCGCCGAGCGAGGAGTTTTTCCCGCCGACCTGGGCCAGGTCGGAAAGTCGCAGTTCATGCAGCCAAAGGACGTCGGCGTTCAAGGGGGTCTCCGTGCGCTCGGGGCGGGGCGATGGCCGGGTGGCGCGGGCCCGCATACGATGGGTTTCAAGCTGCGTATGATGCGACCCCGGGGCTACCCCATACAAGCTTGAATCATCTGGGATTTCATGCGCTGGCGCTGGCCGCGCGGCACGGGGGCAGGGCATGGCGGGCACGCGACCGGTTTTCTACGTTTCCGACGGCACCGGCATCACCGCCGAAACCATCGGCCACAGCCTGCTGACCCAGTTCATGGGGGTGGACTTCCAGACCCGGCGCATCGCCTTCGTGGACAGCATCGAAAAGGCCGAAGCCGCTGTGGCCGAGATCCAGCGGGCCGGGGCTGCCACCGGCTGCCGCCCGATCGTGGTCAACACCGTGGTGGACCCGGACATCAACGCCCTGCTGGCCGAAAGCGGCGCCCTGATGCTGGACGTGTTCGCGCCCTTCATCAGTCCGCTGGAGCACGAACTGGGCATCCGCCGCGAGGCCCGGGTCGGCCACGCCCATGGCATGGTGGACTTCGCCGCCTACGAGCAGCGCATCAACGCCACCAACTACGCCCTGACCCACGACGACGGCATGGACATCCACTACGACGACGCCGACGTCATCCTGGTGGGCGTGTCGCGGTCGGGCAAGACGCCCACCTGCCTGTACATGGCGCTGCACTACGGCGTGAAGGCGGCCAACTACCCGCTCACCGACGACGACCTGGAGGCCGCCGAACTGCCCAAGCGCCTGCGGCCGCACCGGCGCAAGCTGTTCGGGCTGACCATCGACCCGCACCGGCTGCAGAAGATCCGCGAGGAGCGCAAGCCCAACTCGCGCTACGCCAAGCTCGAAACCTGCCTGAAGGAAGTGGCCGCGGCCGAGGCGCTGTTCCGCCAGGAGTCGATCCCGGCGCTGAGCACCACCCACACCTCGATCGAGGAAATCGCCGGAAAAGTGCTGGCGCAAAAGGGCATCCACCGCCACATGTTCTAGTCACGCGGCGGCTGAAAACCCCGTGCTAGCATCAAGCTATGCCTTTGACTCCGGTCCAACGCCAGGCCCTTCCCCGCATGACCCGGTTCGCCTGGCTGATGGGCCTATACGGCGAGAATTTCCAGCGCCTCACGCGCATGTTCCAGCCCCAGTCGCTGTCCGCTGGCACCTATGTCTCGCGCGTAGCCGGCGGGCTGGACCTGCTGGTGGAAGTGATCGAACAGCACGCCTACACCGTGGAGCTGCGCATCAGCTACAACATGCGCGACGCCCAGACCGGCCAGCCCGACCCGTCGGCCTACGTGCGCCTGTATCGCGACGCGCGCCAGGCCGAGGTGACCCACTGCTACGTCGGCCGCCACTGGCAGGACGTGCTTGGCCTGCGTCCCAGCGTGCAGGCAGTGGTGAGCCATCGCCTGCGCATGAACGGCTTCCTCAACAAGTGGCTGGACTACCTGGACGGGCAAGGGCACGGCCCGCACACCCTGTCGAGCATCGAACCGGAGCCGGCCGGAGAGAAAAATGCCGCTTGCGCTTGACGAGTCGCCGGCGCCTGTCTAAACTTCCGCTTCTTCCTTCGGTGGGGCTATAGCTCAGCTGGGAGAGCGCTACAATGGCATTGTAGAGGTCATCGGTTCGATCCCGATTAGCTCCACCACTTATTTGCAACACGGTTCAAGTCCCCATCGTCTAGAGGCCTAGGACATTACCCTTTCACGGTAGCGACCGGGGTTCGAATCCCCGTGGGGACGCCAGCTTCAAGCAAGCCAGAAAAGCCCGGTCCTGCCGGGCTTTTTCTTTGTCCGCCGCGGGGTGCCAAGATGGGCGACCGCGCGCCCATGCCACTGCGAAAACCAATCCGATGAAACTGCTGCTGCAGCTCGCGCCGCTGGCGGAGGCCCCCGCGGACATCGCGTGGCTGGGCGAGCACGAGTGCGCGAGGCTGGCGGAAATCAGCGACGCCGACCGCGCTGCGCAGTACCTCGCCGGCCATTGCCTGGCGCGCCAGCTGGCCGCCGAACTGGCCGGCGGCAGTGCGCCGGAATGGCGACTGGTGGTGGCCAGCGACGGCCGGCGACGGCTGGAGCATCCGCAACTCGCGGCACTTTTCACCTCGATCAGCCACGTCGGCACTTCGCTGGCGGTGGCGGTGGGGCGCGACGCGCTGGGGTTGGACCTGGAAGCGCCCGGCCGCGAGCGGGACTGGCTGGGCCTGGCCCGCACGATGTTCTCGCCCGCGGAAATGCAGGTCGTTTCCGCAGCCGCCCAGGCCGATCGCGAAGCCGTGTTCCTGACCTTCTGGACGCTCAAGGAAGCCTGGGCCAAGCGCAGCGGGCGCGGCCTGCAGCGCCAGGCGGCGCGGCGATGCGCCGCCGCGGCGTGTGCCGGCGCGGATGCCGAGGCCTGGACCTGGCGCCTGCCCGGTGGCGGTTCGCTGGCGCTGGCGGCCTCGGCCGGCGCCACCGTTTCGACGCGGGGTGTGCCGGGCGAAGCATGCCCCTGGCACTACCTGGAACCGACGACGTGAGCGGCGCGGTTCAGCGTCCGTATTCGCTGAAGGGCGTGGTGCTGCCGTCCTTGTTCACCAGGTACACCGTGTAGGGCTGCACTTCACCCGACGCCACTTCCATGCCCGGCGAGCCTATCGGCATGCCCGGCACCGTGAGCCCGCGGGCATCGGGGCGCTCCATCAGCAGGCGGGCGACGTCCTGCGCCGGCACGTGGCCCTCGATGAAGTAGCCCTCGACGATCGCCGTGTGGCAGGACGCCATGCCGGACGGCACGCCGATGGCGAGCTTGAGCGGCTCGAGGTCTTCCTCCGCGATCACTTCCACGGGATAGCCGGCCTGCTGCATGTGCTCCACCCAGGCGCCGCAGCAGCCGCAGCTGGGCGACTTGTGCACGGCCATCCGGGGCAACGACGATGCGGCGGGCGCCGCCTCGGCAACGGCCTGGCTGGCCGGCGCGACGTTGGCGGCGGCGGGGACCGCAACGGGCGACGCCTCAGGCGCGGCCGCGGCGCTGCAGGCACAGGCCAGGGCGGCGGTGAGGGCCAGCAGGGACGCAGTTCGATGGCTGGTCATGGGCGATTCCGAAGGGGAGGGGATAAACCGCGCCGACGCGGCGGCTGGCCGAAGGCAGGGTCGGTGCTGACGCGGCCGGCACGGTGAACAGGCCGCCCACCCCGATGTTACCGAAAGGTCCCTCGATGTCACGAAGGAACGGCGTCCCACGGCCCGAGTGTTGTCGCCTGTCCGGCCGGATCGGCAAGTGCGGCCCGAAGCCGGGGCGAGTGCAACGCTGCCCCGCCAAAAGTGAAGGGGCCGGGAAACCCCGACCCCTTCAGTCATCGCTTGCAGTGGCAATCAGCGGCCCGGGACGCGGCAGCAGGTGCGCGAAGCGCGGATATCCTGCGGGGTGGTGTCATTATTGCGCGCCGAACACGTACCGGCATGGAAGAACACGAACGGCACCAGCCAGCTGCTCGACTCGCAGTTGGTCGCCGTCATCGTGTAGCCGGCCGCGCAGGCCGGCGCCACGGCATTGGCCGTGCCACCAGCTACGATGCCGGTAACCGTGGTGTTCGCCGTGTCGACGCACTGAAGGGCGGTGGCAACGGGCGGCGCGAAGTAACCAACGATGTCAGCCACGTAGTGCGACTGCGCGAAGGTGTAGACCGTGAAGTCGAAGGAAGACAGCGGGTTGGGGATCTGCGTGATCAGGGCGTTGTTGACGATCGCGCCCGCCGCGTAGTTGACGCTTGCCGCTACCGGCTGGGCGGTGCCGAACGGATACGCGGTGGCGTAGCCGGCGCCCGAAGGCGTGACTGCCGTGAGATTGATGGCCACCGCGGTTGCGCTGAGGCCCAGCGTGCCGCAGTTCGTGGCGCTGCCGCCCTGGCTGGTGAAGTTGCTGGCGTTGATGGCCACGAAGCTTCGCGTGCTGTTGCCGGCGATGGCGCCAGCGGCGGTGCTGCGGGTGTCGAGGATGCGGCAGGGTGCGATGGGGGTGTAGACGAGGTCGTTGCCCAGCGCACCCAGCGTCTGGGGCGTGGGGGTTCCACCGTTCGCAGCGGCCAGCACGTCGATCGCCTTGTCGTCGCTCAGCCGGTTGCCCGCGCCGCCCAGCTCGGCCATCGCGCCTTCGAAGGTGTCGCGGGCCAGGGCGTTGCGCAGGTTGTCGGGATCGGCCTTGGCGAAGTTGGGCGCCATGCGCTGGGTCCAGACATCGGCCGGCACGCCGTAAACGCGCTGCACGTACTTGCCCCACTTGGTCGAGAACGCGCGGGTCATCTGGGCGCGCTCGCGCACGGCGGGCTTGGCTGCCGCCGTGGTGGCCGCAGCCTGCGGGGCCTGCTTGGCAGGGAGAACGCCGGGCGGCATCGGGCCAGCCGACGCGGTGGACAGGAAGGCCAGCATCGCAACCGATGCCAGACAGGTGAGGGTGGTGATCCGAGCCGCCATGGAATTCTCCGGGTAGTCATTGCCGCGCACCGGGACTGGTGCGGACGCCAGACTACAACGTGTTCATCGGATGAACATTGACACTCCGGTTTGGAGGGCGTGGTGGGTTTCTCTGCAGTCCATGGGTTGACATAATATACATTATGCGCAATCAAGTAATCAGGCTACCACCCCGATGGCCAGCGCCAACCGACCGCCCAGCACCTCAGCGGTTGCGCTTTCCCTGCATGAAGTCGATTTCTTCCTGCTGGGTGCGAATGATGTGCTCGCAAAGATTGAGCAACTCCGGGTCGCGCAACTTGGCTTGGTTGCACATGAGGATTGCGCCGGCATGATGGGGAATCATCGACCGAAGGAACTGATCGTCACCGATCGCCGCCTGGCTCCGGATCGCCCACCAAAAGCCGCCCAGGGCGAGCAGCCCGGTCACGACCAAGAGCTTGTTCGCGGTCTTGTTGGTGTACATCGAGCCCATCAAAAGCAGCTCGAGGACCAACATGGGGGCGGTCATCAAGCCGGCCATATAGGCCTGATTGACGTTGGGCACCGCGTTGCCGGCGGCGTTGACCATTGCGTACATCAGAGCGTACATGGCGGCGAAGGACACCAGCAGCATGATGGCCAATCTCAAGTAATGATTGGCGTGCCCCGCCCCGTCGCGGGAATGACTGACGTGATGCGCCGCGGAATGCGATTTCTCGTGCGGTTCGCTGGTCTGGCGTTCCATGGTCGGTCCCTCAAGCGGAATGGGATGAAGGACCGGGGCGGAGCCGGCTGCATGGCGGTCCCGTCGAGGATCAGTTCGCGCGCTGGGAGGCCTTTGCCCGATCGCGCGTCCCGATCCAACGATCCAGTTGGGCAACTTCCTTTTTCTGCGCCGCGATGATCTGCGTGGCCATGGCGCGCAGCTTGGCGTCCTTGCCGTTCTTTAACTGCGCCTCCGACATCATCACCGCCATCTGGTGATGCTTGCGCATGTTCACGGCGAAGTCGTAGTCGACATCACCCGTCATGGACATGCCGGCGTGCGCATCGGTTTGGCCCATCCGGGCGTGGTCCATGGGCATGGGGCCGGTTTGGCCCATCCGGGCGTGGTCCATGGGCATGGAGGTGGCCGCGGGCGGCGGGACCGGGGCCTTTTCGTGCGCACAGGCAAGCACCGGGGCAGCCAACAGGGCGGCGACCAACGCCGAACGCAAGAGCGGCCAGCGGACGGACCTGATCAGCGGGTGATTCATGTGCATGGACATCGTAGTCTCCTCAGGACAAGCGGTGAATGCCGCCAGGCGCCAGTACTCCGATGGACGATGCCGACACGCAGTTGCTCTGACGACATGTCGTTCGCCGTTGGGATGAAGCACCTGCCGACTATGGGCGGAAGGCTGGCGTCGGTAAGTTCGCTGTCACACACAAGGGCGCCCTGTGCGGGAGCCCGGTTCATTTGATTCGGGTCAACCCTGCGCTCGGCCAAAGCGCGTAAGGTGAGGTCAATGAAGCGATTCCGTCGCCAGCGCCTTCGCACCGCCGTCTCGCTACTGGCGATGGTTGCGCTGATGTGGTCACAGCTGCTGTTGGCCAGTCACCCCGCCTGCACCTTGGCCAGCATGGCGGCGGACGCCGCTCAGGCATCGCTGGCCAGCCATGCGAATCCTGAACGCGCACCCTGCCATCCGGCACCATCCCGCGAAACCTCGCCTGCGTGCGAATCCCACTGCAGTCGTAGTGATCTGAGCCAGGACGTCTCCCGTGCGCTGGCGGTACCCGCCTTGGGCCCAATGCCGGCCGTGCCTGTGGTCACCGTGCAACACCTGCCCCAGGACATCGAGGTTGCCCAGGCTCCCCGGTACCTGCGCTCTTGGCATCGACCTACCGCCCACCCCGCCAGTCTCCTGCTGATCTGATCCCCTGCCGATGACTGGCCGGCGCCGCTGTGCGCCGACGCCAGAGAAATCGGTTCGGCTGCCCTCTGCGGCCGGTGCCGTCCGACCCACTCTTGCCGACCCGATGTGGTCTGCAGTCCGTGCCAGGCGAACACCATGCCATCCCCGTACACCCGTTCCACCCCGGAGCACCGCCCCAGCCCGGTGCGCGGTGCTGCGCTGAGGGCCATGGCTCTGTCCATCCTGCTGGCCTTCGCGCCGGCGACGTTCGCCCAATCGCCCCTGCCGGGCGCCGACGTGGCGTCGATCCGCATGTGGCTGATGGCGAACAACCCGGACCTGCAGGCCATGCAGGCCGAAGCGGAAGCGGCGCGGGCGCGGATCTACCCGGCCGGCGCGCTGCCCGACCCGATGGCGTCAATGGAGCTGCAGGAAATCGACCCCGACCGCCCCACCCTGCTGCCGAACAACGTCGGCTCGACGACCTACCGCCTCAAACAGCCCATTCCGCTGTGGGGCAAGCGCGGCCTGGCCCGCGAGATCGCCGGGCAGCAAGCCAATGCCACCCAGCTCGAACGCGACGCCACTGCCCTGGGTCTGTTCGCACAGGCCGAACAAGCCTATGTGCGCTACTGGCATGCCCGGGAAAGCGTCGTCGTCGTCGACAGACGGATTGAACTCTTGGGTCAGGTCGAAGAGGTCGCCCGCGTGCGCTACAGCTTAGGCGTGGCGGCGCAGCAGGACTCCATCCGGGCCCAAGTGGCTCGCACCACGATGCAACTCGAGCGCATCGAGCGCCTGGCCGTGCGGCGCGAGTCAGCCGCCATGCTCAATGCCCTGCTGGGTCGTCCCGCCGACGCGCCATTGGCCGAGCCGGTGGGAGAGCCGGCCCTGGGATTGCCGGCGGGTTCACTCGCCCACGCCCTGGCCGGGCTGGAGAACGCCCAGCACCCTGCCCTGCAGGCGCGCCTGGCAATGGCCGGCGCGGCCGACACGGCGGCGCAGCTGCAGCGCCGCCAGCGATTTCCGGACATCACGCTGGGCGTGGGGGTGATGCAGCGCGACGACCGGGTGGACAGTCTCGAGGTGATGCTCGAGGTCGACATTCCCCTGCAGCAACGCGCCCGGCGCGAACGCGAGCGCGAGGCCGTGTTGATGGGCGACGCGGCACGCTTGCGTGTCCAGGCAATGCGCAACGACCTGCAGGGCCAACTGGGCCAGGCCTGGGCCCAGTCCGATGGCGCCCGCGATCAACGCCAGTTGATCGAGCACACGCTGTTGCCGCAGTCGCAGGCCAATTTCGAATCGGCCCTGGCCAGCTACCGGGTCGGCGATGTCGATTTCGGCACGCTGCTCGAGGCCCTGGAGGCGTGGCAAGGCGCCGACCTGTCGCGGGTCGATGTGCGTCGCGATGAATTACTCGGTGCCGCCGCCGTGCGCGCCATTGTCGGGAGTGTCGAATGAACCGTTCGGGTTGGAGTGTGTTGGCGATCGCCGTGGGTGTGGCCCTGGCGACCGGCTGGTGGGTCGGGCGCTCGACCGCCCCCGACAGGCCTCTGAGCGAGGGCGCCCCGGCAGCGCCGGCGGAACGCCAGCTCTTGTACTACCGCAACCCCATGGGCCTGCCGGACACCTCGCCCGTGCCCAAGCAGGACTCGATGGGCATGGACTACGTCGCGGTCTTCGCCGGTGACGAGCCCGCGGCCGAGCCGGGCACGGTGGTCTTGCCGCCGGAAAAAGTCCAGAAGTTGGGCGTACGCACCGAGCTGGCGGTGCGCGAATCACTGGCCGGTGCGGTCCGTGCAAGCGCCACCGTGCAGGTTGATGAGACCCGCCAGTTCGTGATCGCGCCGAAATTCGAGGGATGGATCGAAACCCTTTACGCCAACCAGACCGGCATGACGGTGAAAAAGGGTCAGCCGCTGATGGCGCTCTACAGCCCGGAGCTGGTGGCCGCCCAGAGCGAATACCAGATTGCCGATGCGGCCGCGCGTCGTTTGTCCGCCGGGGACCCGGCCGG
>JANOJQ010000194.1:0-44053 GCA_031418815.1 Lysobacteraceae bacterium | reverse complement strand
CCACGATGTAGTCGCCGCGGGAGAGCTGGGCCACCAGCGCTTCGATCACGCTGTCGTAGTCACGCCAGGGCGAGGTGGTCGGGTCGATGGGCGGGCGCTTGAAGGCGTGGTCCATCAGCGCCGGCTCAAAGCACGCGGCGTAGAAGGTGAGCCAGCGCAGGTAGGGTCCGCGCCGTGGATCGTCGAACGCGGGCGCGAGGCCGGCGGCCGGGAAGCGGTCGGCGAGGTAGATCGTGATGGCCACCTGTTCGGTGACCACCACGCCGTCGTGCACCAGGGTGGGCAGCTTGCCCAGCGGGTTGATGGCCAGGAACTCCGGCGTGTGGGTCTGGCCGGCGGCGAAGTCCAGCGGCTTCACTTCGTAGGGCACGCCCAGCGCCTCGAGCAGCACGCGCGCGCTGGCCGAGCGCGACTTGGGGTTGTGGTACAGCGTGAGCGTGGTCATGGCGGTTCCTGGGTGGGCGGGACTAGGGGAAAAGGTATCGGAGATTGCGGACATTATCTGTCCTCGATAGGCTGGATCGATGCTGTCCACCTCCGCCCGCCTGCTGCGCCTGGCCAGTCTGCTGCAATCGCGGCGGCACTGGCCCGGCGCGGCCCTGGCCGAGGAACTGGGCGTGGACGCGCGCACCGTGCGCCGCGACGTGGACCGCCTGCGCGAGCTGGGCTATCCGGTGGAAGCCTCGTCGGGCGTGGGCGGTGGCTACGCGCTGGGCCGCGGCGCCGACCTGCCGCCGCTGGTGCTGGACGACGATGAAGCCGTGGCGCTGGCGATCGCCCTGCGCGCGGCCAGCGCCAGCGTGGGCGGCATCGAAGCCACGTCGCTTCGGCTGATGGGCAAGCTCGACCAGCTGATGCCCACGCGCCTGCGCCGTCGCGCCACCGCACTGCATGCGGTCACGCTGTCGCTGCGCAGCGGCCCGCCGCTGGTGGACGCCGCGCTGCTGAGCTCGCTCGCCACCGCCTGCCGTGACTGCGTGGCGCTGCGGTTCGGCTACCGCAACCACGCCGGCGAAACCAGCCAGCGCCGCGTGCAGCCGCAGCGCCTGGCCAACTACGGCCGCCGCTGGTACCTCATTGCCTGGGACAGCGAGCGCAGCGACTGGCGCAGCTTCCGCGTGGACCGCCTGCAGGGTGCGCCCACCGCCGGCGCCGCCTTATGCCGCGCCCGGTGCCGCCCGACGTGGCGCAGCGCCTGGAGCGCGGCATCGCCTACGCGCCCTTTGCCTGCCGCGTCACGCTGCGCCTGCGCGGCACCGTGGATGAACTGCAGGCTGCGCTGCCCGTGTGGTGCGGCGTGCTGGAACCCGACACCGCCACCCACAGCCTGCTGCGCGTGGGCGCCGACTCGCCCGAAAGCCTGCTGGCCCAGGTGCTGATGATTGGCCAGGACGCCGAGCTGGTGGAGGGCGACGACATGGCGCCGGCGCTGCGGGCGGTGCTGGCGCGGATGGGCGCGCTGTTCGGCGCCGCCGCTGCCCGCGGCGCCGCGCCGCAGGGCTCGGCTAAAGCGCGTCGACCGCCGCCTTGACGCTGGCCGGGAAGCGCGTGCCGATGCGGCTGGCTATGTGATGTCGCGGACGCGGGCTTCGTTGCGCACCCGCCGCGAATCTATTTTCAGCACGGCGGACACTTCGCTGGAGCTTTGAGAGCAGTCAGCACACCGTGTATCAGCCGCGATGGGTGAAGGGCAAGGTGAGCCTTGCGCATTGCGAATGCGGCCCGGCACGTGCTGAGCAAGCAGCGGTCAAATGAACGTGGCGATGTCCGCCAGCGCCTTGCGCTCGATCGCCGGCACGCGGCAGCCCGGCGCGGGGTGCCCGACCACCAGCAGCAGATAGGGCACTTCGTTGCGCGGCCGGTGCAGCAGTTCGTTGAGGAAGGCCATCGGGCTCGGCGTGTGCGTCAGCGTGGCCAGGCCCGCGTCGTGCAGTGCGGCGATCAGCAGGCCGCAGGCGATGCCGGTGGACTCGTGCGGGTAGTAGCGCTTGGGCTTGGCGCCGTTGCGCTCGGGGCCAGTGCGCTCGTAGAAAACGGCGATCAGCCACGGTGCGATTTCAAGGAAGGGCTTTTCGGCGTCGGTGCCCAGTTGCGCCAGCGCGTTGAGCCACTCGTCGGGCGCACGGCGCTGGTAGAACTCGCGCTCTTCCGCTTCGGCGGCCTCGCGGATGCGGCGCTTCATGGCCGGGTCGGCGATGGCGACGAAGTGCCAGGGCTGCTGGTTGGCACCGCTCGGCGCGCTGCCGCCGGCGCGCAGGCAGGCTTCGATCACCGCGCGCGGCACCGGCGTGGCCGCGAAATCACGCACCGTGCGGCGGCGCGAAAGCTGGGCGGCGAAGGCCTGCGCGCGCGCAAGCCGTTCGGCCTCGTCCATCGCGGGCGGCGGCGGCAGGGCTTGGGTGGGTGCGTCACTCATGGCTGCGGGCGTTGGCCGCTTTCCACCCACGCCGCCAGCTTGGCCATCGCGTACTGCTGCTGTTCGCCGGTGAACTCGCAGTGGCCCTGTCCCTGCGACGGCAGCACCAGTACGTTGGCGCCCTGCCCTTGCGCTTGGGCCAGCGCGGCGTAGCGCTGCGTCACTTCGGTGGGGATGGTGGGGTCGGCGAGGTTGTCGAGCATCACCACCGGGCGCGGCGCGCGGCCGGTGAGCGCGGCGTTCGCGGCCGCGTAGGCCATGGCCGCGGGGTTGCCGGTGTAGCGGCGCACGCCGGCATTGAACGCGGCATCGTCGCCCAGGCCCGTGTACTTCACAGTGCGATTGTCGACCGGGAAGCCGCCGGCGCGCTGCGCCAGTTCGTGCAGCACGGCGTAGCGAATCATGATGCCGCCGGCGAGGCCGTCGCGCGGAATGTCGAATCGCGTGGCGAGCAGGGCGGCCACGTCGGGCTTGCCTTGCAGCGCCTTCTCGATGGCTTCGGGGTCCGGCCACGGCGGTGACGCCGGATCCGCCAGCCCACCCGGTGCCAGCCCCAGAACGCCCGGGAAGAAATAGTCGAACGCCACCACCGGCGGCAGCAGGTGCACGCCGAACAATTCTCCGGCGGGGGCATTGGCGCCGCACAGCGCCAGAGCGCCGGTGTAGTGCGGGGCATGCTTTTCCAGGGTCGCCAGCGCGATATGCGCGCCCATCGAGTGCCCCATCACGAACGTGCGGCGCGGCTGGCCGTGGCGGGCGACGAAGTGCGCGCGCAGCCGTTCGGTGTCCTCCAGCGCTTCGGCCACCGACCAACCCAGCTGCGAGTAGTCGCTGCGCGCGATGGCATAGCCCTGGTCCAGGGCCCATTCGTCTGCGTTGCTGCGGTCGGTCGCGGTATCGCGTGGCGAACCCACCGGAACGTAGCCGCGCGCGTAAACCACCAGGTCGCCCTGCCAGCCCTCCGGGATGTCGATGCGATAGCCCGCGCCGGCCAATTCCCCGATATCGACGAGTGCCGCCGTGGATGCTGTGGCTGCCTCAACCGCAGAAGCTGGTGGCTCCACGGGCGAGGAGGCGCAGCCCGCGCCCAGGGCCAGCGACACGGCAAGCACGATGTGACGCAGCGGTTGCATGGCCATGGGCGGGGAACTCCGTTCGGGGCGTGGGCAAATATGCGGTGCGGGCGGGAAAGCTGCAAACGAGGGCTTCCGCCGCACGATGTGCCTCCTGGCCGTGGCGGTGTCACCGCCGCAGCGGATACCCTTTGGCCTTGCAGGCCTGGGGTGTGGTGATGCGTGCACGTGGATTCCGTTGCCGGAGGGCACGCACATGAAGGGCGGCCGGCTGATGCTGGCGGTTGCGGCGCTGGCGGTGGGCGTGGCCAGCGTGCCGGCGCTCAACTGGGCCGGCGGCACACTGGCGGCGGTGCTTGGGCTCCCGGTGGGCGGCAACGCGCGGCTTGCCTGGGACTTGGTCTGGCTGCTGCTGTCGGTGATGGCCGCGGTGTGGCTGCCGGCGCGCTGGTCGCCGCTGTGGCCGCGCGCTCTCGCCCTTTGCCTGGCGGCCCTGCTGATGGGCGGCCTCTGCTGGGCCGCGTGGAGACTGGGCGGGGATTTCCCGCGCTGGTTTGTGGCTGCCCTGCTGATGGGTGTGCCCGTGGCTGCAGGCGCAGGATGGGTCCTGGCGCGTCGTGGCCTGCGGACGGCGTAATCCCCTTCAGCAGGCCGAGGCGTTGGTTTGGATCTGCTCGCTGTAGCCGCCCAGCACCAGCACCTGGCCAGCGCCACGGCTGCTTCGGTTCATCAAGGATGCCTGCGCCTGGGGGAGGACAAGCCGTGATGGTGGGCCGGGACGCCGCCATGTTCAAGGCAACGCCACCGCGTCACTCCGATGTGTCGGCCTGGGTGCGGCGCATGTGCCGGCGCCGCTCCAGGGTGACCAGGGTGATCAGCAGCGAGAACACCACGCCCATCCACACGATGGTCTCTGCGCTCCAGTGCGCGTGGCGGGCCCACCCCAGCAGGGCGATGTAGAGCGCCATCAGCGCACCGTAGAGGTAGCCGTTGTGGCGGATGGCGCGGCGCATCGTTTCGCTGCTGGCGCGACGCAGGTAGTAGCGCGTTTCCAGCCACACCGCGCCCAGCACCAGGCCGATGGCCGCGGCCGCGGCGCCCAGCACCGCCAGCAGCGACTTGCCGCCCAGGCCCAGATTGCCGGCGGCCAGGCCGGTGGCCGCGGCGGCCGCCGTGGCGGTGGCGGGCGCCATGCCGGCCACGGCGGCGCCCACGGCCGAAGCGAAGACCACGCCGGGTGCACTGCCGCGGGCCACGTCGGCGAAGCGGCGCAGCCACTCCGCGCGCAGGCTGTCGCGGCCGCGCTGCAGGCGCTTGCGCACGGCGGCTTCGGTGATGCCCAGCAGCGCGGCCACTTCGCGCGTGTCTTCGCCTTCGCGGTAGTACAGCAGCAGCACGTCGCGGCTGGCTTCGGGGATTTCGTCGAGCGCCTCGGCCAGCTGGCGCGCGTCTTCGTCGCTGATGAACTGTTCGGCCGGTCCGTGCTGCGGCGACGCGGCCACGGCGGCCAGCGTGTCCAGCGGATCCACCGGCGTTTCGCGCCAGCGCTGGGCGCGCACGTGGTCGATCGCGCGGTTGCGCGCCACGACCGTGTCGCCAACGGCCACGCAGCCCGGAAGATCGGGAGCCCACGCGCCGTAGTTGTTGTCCGTCTTGTCGATCACGATGGCGTAGCGCATGGCGTTCATCTCTGCAGGCCGGCCTGATTGAGGATGCTCCTGTGCAGGACGTGTGGCAAATCCTTGCTGGGCTTGCCGGCAACCGTGACCCGGCCCGGCTTGATCGGATGGACGAACTGGCGGTGGCCGCCGCGCTGCGCGATCTGCACCCAGCCATCGCGTCTCAGCGCCTCCAGTCGGAGACTGCAGCCTTTTCGATGCACCATCTGCAACAGGGGTAAGCGCCCCGCCTCCTGCAGGGACCTGACCGCGAGGACGGCTGAGCCCAGAGCCTCAGCCGAGCTCGCGCAACACTTCGGGATGTCGAGCGACGATGCGCAGCAGAGTTTCCGCAGCCCCTGAGGGCGAGCGCCGACCCTGCTCCCACTGCTGCAGCGTGCGCGGGGAAATCTGCAGCGCCGCCGCGAACTCGGACTGCGACAGGCCCGTGCCCAGGCGTGCCTTGACCACATCGTTGATCGGCACGTCATACTGCCGGCCAATCTTGCCGGCCTTGATCTCACGAATGGCCTGCAGCAGCTCCGCGCCGATATCCCGGCCTGAGTCGCGAACGGCCAAGGCCTTCTTGCTGAGCTTCATCGCATTTCCTCCACCAGCTTCCTGAGGACATCGGACGGTATCGAGTCGCGCACCGACTTGGGGTAGATGGTCAACAGGACCACGGCGTCCCGCACCAACCCCAGCGCGTAGATCACCCTGACGCCGCCCCGCTTGCCCATGCCCGGCCTGTACCAGCGGAGCTTGCGGCAACCGCCTGAGCCCGGGATGACATCGCCGGCGTCCGGATTCAGGGCGACGTGGACAATGAAGTCCGCGAGTTCCTCAGGCGACCAGTACTGCGTCCATGTCCGCGCAAACAAGGGCGACTCGATCACGGTCAGCACACGCATCAACCATACGCCAATGGCGTATACCGCGCAACCTGGAGAAATCGCGGTGCGTGCAATGGCATGGCTGAACTCGCCCCCCTTCGGCCGGATCCCCACACCTGCTACGTTGGCCCAAGCAACCCCCAGGAAGCCTCGTATGACCACCCACCTCCGCGTCAGCCTTCTCCTCGCACTGCTGCTGGCCGGCGCGCCCGCGGTGGCCGCCGACACGACCGCCGACGCGGATCTCGAAACCCGCATCACCGCCATGGGCAACGCCACCAGCGCGGGCTCGGCGCAGTACTCGCCCGACGGCAAGCACATCGCCTACATCACCAACACCAGCGGCTCGCCGCAGGCCTGGGTGATGCCGGCCGCAGGCGGCACGCCGAGGCAGATCACCCAGGGCAGCGACCCGGTGTCGGGCCTGCGCTGGGCGCCCGACGGCAAGCTGGCGTATGCGGTGTCGCCGGGTGGCGGCTACAACGCGCAGCTGTTCATCACCACCGCCGACGGCGCGCAGGTGAAGCGCATCAACGAAGGCGAATCCAACACCTTCCCCGGCGACTTCGCGCCCGACGGCCGCTACCACTTCCGCAGCAACGCCCGCAGCGCCGACAGCACCGACACCTGGATCTACGACCCCGCCACCGGCACGGCGAAAATCGCCATCGAGATGAAAGGCCTGGGCGGCATTGACGACGTGCTGGGCAACCGCGCCGTGGTGAACCGCCTGGTGACGCGCGGCAACAGCAACCTCTGGCTGGAAGACCTCACCACCGGCCGCAGCATGCTGCTCACGCCGCACCAGGGCAGCGCACAAAGCGGCGGCGTGTTCGGCAAGGACGCCAACACGGTTTACCTCATCCACGACATCAACCGCGACCGCATGGCCCTGGCCCGCATTGACGTGGCCGCCGACGGCAAGACCTTCCAGCGCACGGAGCTGGCGTCACGCGACGACGCCGAGCTGGAAGACTTCATCCTAAACGACGACAAGACCCAGGCCCTGTTGATCTGGAACGTGGGCGGCCGCAGCCAGCTTGAACTCAGAGACCTGGCCTCGGGCGAAGGCAACGAGCTGCCCACCGCCCCGGCCGAACTGGTGTTCGGCGCCGACTATTCGCCCGACGGCGAACGGCTGGTGCTGGCCCTGGGCGGCTCGGCCGCGCCTTCCGACCTGTGGCAGCTGGACCTGGCCACCCAGGAATACACGCGCCTCACGGTCAGCCCGAGCCCGGGCGTGGACCTGGCCGCGCTGGTGAAGCCCGAGCTGCGCATCTTCAACGCCCACGACGGCCTGGAGCTTTCGGGCTGGCTCTACCTGCCCAAGGACTTCAAAGCCCCCGGGCCGGTGGTGCTGAGCTTCCACGGCGGCCCCGAAGGCCAGGACCGCCCCGCCTTCCGCGCCGACTACCAGGCCCTGCTGGCCAGCGGCATCGCCGTGTTCGCGCCCAACATCCGCGGCAGCTCGGGCTTCGGCAAGCAGTTCATGTCGCTCGACAACCACGCCGGCCGCTTCGACGCCAACCGGGACATCAAGGCCGCCGCCGACTTCCTGCTGGCGCAGCGCATCGGCGCCAAGGGCCGCCTGGGCATCATGGGCGGCAGCTACGGCGGCTACGTGGTGATGGTGGCCGTGACCGACTACCCCGACACCTTCGCCGCCGGCGCCAACCTGTTCGGCATCGTCAACTTCGAAACTTTCTTCTCGCAGAGCACGCCGTGGATGGGCGCCATCAGCACCGGCGAATATGGGGATCCGAAGACGCAGCTGCAATTGCTGAAGGACCTGTCACCGATCCACAAGCTGGACCGGGTGAAGACGCCGCTGCTGGTGATGCATGGGGCGAATGATACGAATGTGCCGGTGGTTGAGGCGGAGCAGGTGGTGGCTGCGCTGAAGAAGCGGAATGTGCCGGTGGAGTACGTGCTGTTCCCGGACGAGGGCCACGGATGGCGCAAGCAGGTGAACCGGGTGCGGTCGACGCTGGAGCTGACGCGGTTCTTCAGTGCGCATCTGGTTACCGCCTCCGGACGCTAGGCCATCACCCGCTTCAGCAGGGCCAGTATCGCCGGCCCGGCCAGCAGCACCCAGGTCATCGCGCACGTCAGCAGCGCCAGGAACACCGCGGCGCTGCCCAGGTCCTTGGCGCGCCCGGAGAGGCGGTGGTGGTCGAAGGAAATCCGGTCGATGGCGGCTTCGATGCTGGAGTTGATCAGTTCGACGATCAGCACCAGCATCACCGCGCTGACCAGCACGACGGTTTCGAGCGCGGGCAGTCGCAGCAGGACGGCCGACGGCACCAGCACTGCCGCCAGGATCAGCTCCTGCCGGAACGCGCTTTCCACGCGCACCGCCTGCGACAGCCCGCGCAGCGAGTAACGCAGCGCGTTGGCGATGCGGCTGAGGCCGCCGACGCTCTTGTACGGGCTTTCCGCGGGCGGCGGTGGCCGCGACCCGCCGTCGGTCACGGCGCACCCCGGCGCGAAGGGACGGCCTCGGCCGACCGCAGCGCCACGTCGTCGCCCGGGCTGCCCACGCCGATCGGGTGCAGGTAGGAAAGGAACTGGCGGGTGCAGGCCTCCCATGAAAAACGCTCGGCGTGGGCGCGGGCGACGTCGCGCGGGATGGCCAGCGCACGCAGCGCGGCCGCGCGCAGGTCCTGGTCGAGCGCACCGGCCGGCGAATCGCCGATCACGTCCACCGGTCCGGTGACCGGATAGGCCGCCACCGGGCAGCCGCAGGCCATGGCCTCTAGCAGAACCAGGCCGAAGGTGTCGGTGCGGCTGGGAAACACGAACACGTCGGCGGCGTTGTAAAGCGTCGCCAGCTCGGCCTGGCTGAGCACGCCGGTGAAATGGGCTTTCGGGAACTGCGCCTTCAGCTTCGCCAGCGCGGGACCGTCCCCGGCCACCCATTTCGTGCCGGGCAGGTCCAGGCGCAGGAAGGCCTCGATGTTCTTCTCGACGGCGACGCGGCCCACGCACAGGAAGATCGGGTTGGCCAGGTCATGCGCCATCGCCGGGCCGGGTTTGAACACGCCCAGGTCCACGCCGCGCGACCACAGCACCACCTTTTCCGGCGCGAAGCCGGCTGCCACGAGGTCGCGGCGCACGACCTCGGTCGGCACCATCACCGCTTGGGCGCGGCCATGGAACCAGCGCAGGAAACGGTAGGTCACCGACAGCGGCAATCCGGTGCGGGCGCGCACGTATTCCGGGAAACGCGTGTGGTAAGCGGTGGTGTACGGCAGTTTGTGGCGCAGCGCATACGACCGCGCGGCCAGGCCCAGCGGCCCTTCGGTGGCGATGTGGATGGCCTGCGGCGCAAACGCGTCGATGCGCTCGCGCACCTTGCGGCCCGGCAGCAGCGACAGCCGGATATCCGGGTAGGTCGGGCACGGCACGGTGCGGAACTCGAGCGGCGTGAGGAAATCGACCGTGTGGCCCAGGCGTTCGAGTTCGCGCCGGGTGGACTTGAGCGTGCGCACGACGCCGTTGACCTGGGGTTCCCAGGCGTCGGTGACGATCAGGATCTTCATTGGCCTGCCCCGACGGCAGATGCCAGTTCCGGAACGGCGGGTTTCGCGCGGGTGGCCGGGCCGGCAAGCAGCGGGGTTTCATCGGCGCGAATCTCGCTCCACTGCACCAGCCGCAGCTGGCCGTGCTCGTCCTCGACCAGGGCCGTCAGGCTTTCCACCCAGTCGCCGTCGTTGCAGTACAGGATGCCGTCGATCATGCGTATCTCCGCTTTGTGGATGTGCCCGCAAACGACCCCGTCGAGGCCGCGCTCGCGCGCCGCGCGCGCCAGCGCCACTTCGAAATCGGTGATGAACGACACCGCCGCCTTGGCGCGGTGCTTGAGGTACTGCGACAGCGACCAGTAGCCGAAGCCCATGCGCGCCCGCACGCGGTTGAACGTGTGGTTCAGCGCCAGGACCAGCGTGTACATGGTGTCGCCCAGCACGGCCAGCCAGCGCGCGCGCTGCACCACCGCGTCGTACAGGTCGCCGTGCGTCACCAGCAGCCGGCGGCCGTCGGCGGTTTGGTGCACGGCCTCGGACACCAGCTCGATGCCGCCGAAGGCATGGCCGAAGAAACCGCGCGCGAACTCGTCGTGGTTGCCCGGCACGTACACCACGCGCGTGCCCTTGCGCGCCTTGCGCAGCAGCTTCTGCACCACGTCGTTGTGCGCCTGCGGCCAGTGCCAGCCCTTGCGCAGGCGCCAGCCATCGACGATGTCGCCGACCAGATAAATCGTTTCGGCGTCATTCCACTTCAGGAAGTCGAGCAGGAAGGCCGCCTTGCAGCCAGGCGTGCCCAGGTGCACGTCGGAGATCCAGAGGGTCCGGTGCCGCTGCGACGGCGGGTCGTCATCCCCGTTGCCCGGAAGCGACGGAAGAACCAGCGAAGCGCGCGACGGAAGCAGCGGGGCGTTCATGCTGGGAAGACAGTTTTGACGCGGGAGATGACAGCCTGATGATTGCGGGTGGCTTCAGCCCTGGGCTGCCTTCACCCACCCTGGGCAGCGTGCCGAACCACCTCGGTGGCGTGAGCGGGGTCAGTGCGTACCGAACTGCGCCCGGAAACGGTCGACGACGGTGCCGGCCTGGGCGCGCGCGGCGCGAGCCACCGGCACCCGCAGCATCGACACGGCATGGCGCGTGGCCACCGTCATGCTCGACGTGCGCACGCTGGTCGTCAACCGCGTAGTGAACGCGATGGCCGGGGGGTCGGCGAGATAGTCGACGGCCAGCACGCGGCGGCCGCCGGTGAACGACAGCGGGAACCAGCCGCCGTCGATCAGCACGCCGCGGTCGGAGAAGATGACCTCGATGCCCGCGTCCGGAACCTTCGCCGGCAACCGGTAGAAGTTGACATCAACGCTGCCGCCGCCGATGCCCGCTTCGTGCGCGCGGAAGTCGGCGAACTCGTCGACCGGCACCGTCCAGCGCGCGATCGCCGTCCGCCCGCTGCGCAGGTCGCGGAACACCCGCACCCGGCTGGCGTAGTACCCGAACAGCAGCGGGCACAGCAGCAGCGGGAAGCCGCCGAGCGCCAGCCACGGCGATCCCGATCGCCCGGTTGCGCGCATGTCGGCGAAGCCTAAAGCCACCAGGCCCGGCGCGAGCAGCGACGCGATCGCGAACAACAGGGCCTTGCGGCCGGGATCGCGCACACCGGCGCTGCGGGGTCGTTTCCGGGACATTGGGGGCCTCCTGCGGGGTGGCGTCGGCGGGATGTTAGCCCACGCGGGCGACGGTGCCGGGGAAAGCCATCAAGGCCGCCGTCGACTTTCTGGCGCAAGGACGCGTCGGCGCAAAGGGCAGCCTGGGCATAATGGGCAGACGCAACGGCTGCTGCGCGACCTGTCGCCTATGCGCAAGTTGGATCGGGTGAAGACGCCGCTGCTGGTGATGCACGGCACGAATGGCACAAATGTGCCGGTGGTGGAGGTGGACCAGGTGATTGGATGTTGAAAAGGTATACGGTTCCAATCGAGTACGTGCTTTTCCGGATGAGTCCATGGGTGGCGGACTCAGACAAGCCGCACGATGTCGACACTATAGATACCTGAATTGTTCCGCGGGACTATAACCGCCGACTCGGCTAGTGTGGGCAAGAACAGAGCCAATACTATTCACCTGAAGAAGCGAAAATCAAATGCACATGCGTTGAAAACTCTTCTGTGTGCACATCAATTGTCTGAACCGATAGAAACCAACGCCCAACCACGAGGTCAACAGTATGATTCTCCTGCTAAGCGGCCCGATAGGTGCAGGAAAGAGTTCAGTCGCCTTAGAGTTAGAGTCAAACTTCAAGTTCATCAAGATTTCCTCAAGCCCACATCTGCGAACACTGGTACCTGCGAGCCCGCCGCCGACACGTCGCGATCTTCAGAATATCGGAGATGAACTTGACCGCACCACCGACTATCGGTGGGTCGTAGACACAGTAGCCAAGCCTCTCATCTCCAAAACAGCCAATCGGTATTGGCTAGTCGACAGCGTCCGTAAGGAGCGCCAAGTAGTTCACTTTCGCAGCGCATTTCCCGGAGAGATATTCCATCTCCACCTCTCTGCGCCCGAATCCGCCCTAAGAGCCCGCCACGCTAAACGAATGGTGACCGGCGAGCCACAGGCATCATACGAAGAACAGGTCAATCACCCGAATGAGATATCAGCACGCTCGCTGGGAATAGTCGCTGATCTCGTCATTGACACTACGACCAGAACTGCCACGGAAATCGCTAGTGAAGTAGCCAAACACATCTCGGAGAAGTCACGGTGAATAAGATTGTGGCAATCACAGGTCGCCTATACACCGGAAAGTCCGGGCTCGCGCGGCTCCTTGTTTCGGAGTTTGGGTACAACCACCTAAAAACTAGCGATCTGCTTCGAGAACACGCGAGGGCCAGCCAGCTATCGACCGACAGGATGTCGTTGCAACAGCTGGGCGACAACCTAGACAGCGAAACTGGCGGTCAATGGTTGATGCAAAGGGTCGAAGAATTGCTCGCCAACGGCGACAACATTGTCGTCGACAGCATTCGCACTCGCGCACAGATTGATCTAATTCGCCGCAACCAGCGAGTCGAGGTTGTCCATGTCCATCTCTATGCGAAGCAAGCGGACCTGATGCGCAGATACGGCGAGCAACAAGAGCGAGCCCCGACGGGCGAGAAGTATCGGACCTATGAAGAGCTGGACCTAATCAAAAGCGCCGATGATATCGAAGCGTTCAAGCGCGACGCGGATGTGCGGGTCAACACCAGCCGGGCCGACAACGCAGACACTCTGGTGCGTGTCGCCGCGCGGCTAGGCCTCTTTTCTCCGCCCAACTCGCCTAGCGTTGATGTGCTAATCGGCGGCCAGTTCGGAAGCGAGGGGAAGGGACATGTCGCGGCATACTTGTCCAAAGAGTATGACGTTCTCGTTCGTGTCGGCGGACCAAACGCCGGCCACTCTGTCGCTGGCTTCGACGAAAACTACGTCTACCACCAGTTACCTTCAGGCACCAAGGATACGACCGCACAAATCTTGCTCGGGCCTGGAATGACGATCAACGTCTCAAGCCTCCTCAAGGAAATTGAGGATTGTGGCATTGACGAAAGTCGCCTGTTCATTGACCCCCAAGCAATGATAATTGACGCATCCGACAAGTCCGCCGAAAGCCAAATGGTGAGCGAGATTGGTTCGACGGGAAGCGGCAGCGGCGCGGCAGCGGCAAGGCGAATTACTTCACGAACTGCATCGCCGGCAAGACTCGCGCGCGACGTGCTCGAGCTTGAGCGATATGTCGGAGCACCCCCGGAGTACCGCGGCTCGACGCTGAAGCAACTAGAGATCGCTTACCGCGCGAGAGGAAATATCTTACTTGAAGGAACCCAGGGCAGTGGACTCAGCCTCTATCACGGCGAGTATCCACACGTAACATCCAGGGACACGAATGTGTCTGGCTGCTTGGCTGAAGTGGGCATACCGCCAAGTCGAGTTAGGCGCGTCCTCATGGTCGTTCGGCCCACACCAATCAGAGTTGGCAACCCTGACGGTGATCTGGGCCACAGCTCCGGCAACATAAAGCACGAGATTACCTTCACGACGGTTGCGGAGATGTCTGGGATTCCTATCGAAGAGCTCGAGAAGAACGAGAAAACATCCACTACGAAACGAAAACGCAGAGTAGGGTTGTTCAATTGGGAGCAGTTCAGGCGAGCTTGCCTGCTGAATGCTCCGACTGACTTGGTTCTGACCTTCGCCGACTACATGACGATAGACAATCGAGAAGCGCACAGGTTTGAGCACCTGGATGAGAATACGATCAAATTCGTAGAGGAACTTGAAAGAGTCGGCCAGGCCCCCGTGTCACTTATCAATACGCGATTCCCAAGGGACGATCAGGAGCGGCTAGACCTTAGGACGATAATTGATCGCAGGAATTGGGGCTCGCCCAGACCCCGCGGCTGACAGGAGCTATACGCGCGATGGACAGAAACGAATTCAGCAGGCAGCATCCGCGCCTGTATCACATGGCGGAGGCCGGATCTTGGCCATCGATACAGGAACACGGGCTGCTGAGCACGACGGCCTCACTGGACCTTATGGGTGTAACTGGTCAGGACAGACGCGCCCTGGAACACGAGCACCGGTGCGAGTCGGCGATTCTTTCGAAGCAAGGAATTGGCTCCATAGTTCTGCGTGACCAGCGTCCTATGCCTCCGAGTCGGCTGGAGAAGGCTCTAAGAAACAACGTTACGCCAGGAGATTGGTACGCCTTCCTCAACAGCAGAGTATTCCTGTGGGCGAACCGCGGCCGAGTGGACGGCCTACTGAATGCCAAGAGCTATCGCGGCAGGTCGCACGACGTCCTTACGCTTGACACGAAAAAGCTGGTCAGCGAGCGAGGGGGTGATGCGCTTCTTAGCCATATGAACTCGGGCAACACTTTCCCTTACCCTCACGAACGTGACTTTGACATCTTCAAATCGATCGAGGCGTATCCGGTGAACACCAAAGGAAACCCCGTAAAGCCGGTCGCGGAGTTTACCCTGCACTACTCAGTCCCAAATATCAGCGACTACGTTCTTGACGTTGAAACAACGAAGGGAGGACCGTGAGTATGGCAGGCCCGATCACCGGAGACTCGACTCTGCGGGACGTCCAGGCGTACGTGAAAGCCATTGAGTCGGCACGTGGTTTTGCGCATGAGACGTCGATAGAGAAATGCCTGCTTTTGGGCGAAGAGGTAGGTGAGCTGTTTAAAGCTGTTCGCTTGAGGTCCGGACTCGCCACGGACAGTAGTTCCTTGAAGCATGAAGTTGCGCATGAGATCGCCGATGTTCTCGCTTTTCTTGTTGCCATCGCGAATAGGTTCGAAATTGATCTTGGCGCCGCGCTTGGCGAGAAGGAGTTGATCAATGCGGAACGGGTTTGGAACAGAGAGCTGAAGTAGGGTCAAGTAGTTCAACGATGCGGCCAACGCCAAGGCCGTGCAGGCACAGCGCCAACCTGCGGCCAGTCTCTCGGCGTTACGGAAATCCAGCCGCCATTGCACCGCTCCAAGGCATCCTGTCCCACCATGCAAAGTGCCGCTTAGTCTGATCCACGTCCTACTTCCGGTTTAGATACACCTTGCCCGTATACCTGTTTTCGCTTGTTACACAATGCCTTACGAGATGTTCCCTGTAACATTGTGTGGCGAACACGAGGCAGAACGCATTTTGTGTGGCGTACAGGGGTTGCAGGCGGGCAAAAACCGTGTAACATCCGTTCTAACTTGAACGGAGTCACGCACATGGCCGTTTCCATCGCAACGCCCGGGCCGTACGCCCCGGGCTCGGGTCTGATCTCGGTGATCACTCGGTTCCGCAATCGCGGCCTCTCAGTGCCAATCACCAAGGACGTGCTGATGCGGGCCGGTGTCACCGACAGCTTGGTGCCTCGCACCCTTCAATCCCTTCAGACACTGGATCTGATCGACGATGCGGGGCAGCCGACCCCCACTCTTCTGAAACTGCGCTCTGTTCCGGAAGCAGACTACAAGGCGACGCTGACCAAATGGCTCCAGTCGGCCTACGCGGAAGTCTTTCAGTTTGCCGACCCGCGCCATGATGATGCGATTCGGGTGCGCGACGCATTCCGCGCGTATACACCTCACGGCCAGCAGGACCGGATGGTTTCGCTGTTCATGGCCCTTTGCACCGAGGCGGGAATCGTAGATGCGAGCACGAGCGAAGCTAAGCCTGCGCGCAAGACCGCGCGAGCGCCTGCGCTGGCCAGCCAGCGGACCAAGGCTCCCGCGCAGCGCAATCCTCCTACGCCCGCGCCTGGGGCTACCAACGTCCCGCCCGGCCTAGCGCCGGCAATCACCGGAATGCTCGCCAGCATCCCGACAGGCGGGAAAGGCTGGACTAAGGAGGATCGGGACCGCTTCGTGCTGACATTCGCAGCAGTCTTGGATTTTGCGATCCCGGTCGTTACCGCTGAATCGCTCGTTGAGCAGGACGAGGAGGAAGCGCCGTGAGGAGATAAGTGAGGCGCCCGGATCACAGATAGACCAGCCCACCGGGGGCCTGTAACGACAAGGCCCCACACGCTCACTCCGGCTAGAGAACGAAGCGTGTGGGGCCGTGGCTGGATCTACTACTTAGGAAGCGCTGCTGGTTCCACCATCGTCGGGGTGCATGTTACTAGCATGCAAATCCTCCCCGAAAAAGGAGGTGAGGCCGATGACACAGCTCAAGCTCGCGTTGCCGATTCCCGAGGGTTACGTACTGATCTTCCGTCCGTACCGTGACCTGAAGAATGGCAAGCGTATTTACGCGAAGACGTACGGATTCCGTGCGTTCCCGATGCTGATCAAGGCAACGTAAATGGGGCTCGCGGCGCTTCCGCTTTTTGAATCTTAGACCTTGGCCTTTGGCCTGTCTACGACAAGCTTACGCTTCTTGACGGGCTTCACAGTCTCGCTATGTGCCTGTCGCGGCGTTGTCAGCATCCGCCTTAGCACGTCGTCAAACCCTTCCGCAGTCGGTGTCTCTTTCGTCTTTCTAACGCCCTGAATTTACGCCAGCTCGGGTGAAAGTCAAGCGCCTGGTGTGGATTTATCATCTATGTAATCGCCAAAAACAAAAGGTCCCGACGGCCGCGACCGAAACAGTTCGACGAGCGAATTTCATACGGACATTTCTACCACCAGTCGACTACGAGAGGGAGGGAGTGGATCTCTCAGCTTCGATTCGGTACTGCTTGATCGCGCGAGCAACATCCTTCCCATTCATCTTGCCTTCGGCCGCCAGCGCCGCAATCGCCGCATGCGCGATGTAGTACCGGTCCACCTCGAAGAAGCGACGCAGATTCGCGCGCGTGTCTGAACGCCCGAAGCCATCAGTCCCCAACACCGTGTACTTCATCGGCACGAAGGCGCGGACCTGGTCAGCGAAGGCACGTACGTAGTCCGTCGCGGCAATGGCGGGTCCTTGGCGCCCTTCCAGGCAAGCCGTGACGTAAGCCTTCTTCTGCTCACCCTCCGGATGGAACCGGTTGTAGCGCTCTGCCTCGAACCCATCCCGCCGCAGCTCGGTGAAGCTCGGGCAGCTCCAGATGTCCGCTGAAACCCCGAAGTCCTTGTCCAGCAGCTCCGCCGCGGCGATGGCCTCGCGCAGGATGGTGCCGCTGCCCAGCAGCTGCACGCGCAGCTCGCCCTTCTTGGGCTTGCCGGCGTCCTTGAGCAGGTACATGCCCTTGAGGATGCCTTCGGCCGCGCCTTCGGGCATGTCGGGGTGCGGGTAGTTTTCGTTCATCAGGGTGAGGTAGTAGTACTCGTCCACCTGTTCCTCGAGCATCTGCTTCATGCCGTGCTGCAGGATCACCGCCACTTCGAAGCCGAAGGTGGGGTCGTAGGCCTTGCAGTTCGGGATCGCACCCGCCAACAGATGCGAGTGGCCGTCTTCGTGCTGCAGGCCTTCGCCGTTGAGCGTGGTGCGGCCGGCGGTGGCGCCCAGCAGGAAGCCGCGCGCGCGCATGTCGGCCGCCTGCCAGGCGCTGTCGCCGATGCGCTGGAAGCCGAACATCGAGTAGTAGATGTAGAACGGCAGCATCGGCTGGTTGGACGACGTGTAGCTGGTGGCCGCGGCCATCCAGCTGCTGAAGGCGCCGGCTTCGGTGATGCCCTCTTCCAGCACCTGGCCGGTCTTGTCTTCGCGGTAGTACATCAGCTGGTCGGCGTCGACGGGCTTGTACTTCTGGCCGTCGCGGGCGTAGATGCCGATCTGGCGGAACAGGCCTTCCATGCCGAAGGTGCGCGCTTCATCGGCAACGATCGGCACGCACAGCGGGCCCACCTGCTTGTCGCGCAGCACGATGTTCAGGCACTGCACGAAGCTCATGGTGGTGGAGTTCTCGCGCTCACCGGTGTTCTTCAGCAGGCGCTCGAACACTTCCAGCTTGGGCGCGGTGAGTTCAACACTCGTCTTGCGGCGGCGCTGGGGCAGGTAGCCGCCCAGCTTTTCGCGGCGCGACTTGAGGTACTCCACTTCCGGGCTCTTTTCGCCGGGGTGGAAGAACGGCACCTCGGCCAGCTTGTCGTCGCTGATGGGAATCTGGAAGCGGTCGCGGAAGGCCTTGACGGCGCTGTCGTCGAGCTTCTTGGTCTGGTGGGTCGGGTTCAACGACTCACCCCAGCTGCCCATGCCGTAGCCCTTCACCGTCTTGGCCAGGATCACGGTGGGCTGGCCGACGTGGTTCACGGCGCTGTGGTAGGCGGCGTACACCTTGTGCGGGTCGTGGCCGCCGCGGTTGAGGCGGGCGATGTCCTGGTCGCTGAGGTTGCTGACCAGGTTGCGGGTGGTGTCGTACTTGCCGAAGAAGTTCTCGCGCGTGTAGGCGCCGCCGAAGGCCTTGCAGTTCTGGTACTCGCCGTCCACGGTTTCCATCATCAGCTTTTGCAGGGCGCCGTCGGCGTCGCGGGCCAGCAGCGGGTCCCAGTAGCTGCCCCACACCAGTTTGAGCACGTTCCAGCCGGCGCCGCGGAAGCTGCCCTCCAGCTCCTGGATGATCTTGCCGTTGCCGCGCACCGGGCCGTCCAGGCGCTGCAGGTTGCAGTTGATGACGAACACCAGGTTGTCCAGGCCTTCGCGGCCGGCCACGCCGATTGCGCCCAGGCTCTCGGGCTCGTCCGTTTCGCCGTCGCCGAGGAAGCACCAGACCTTGCGGTCGCTGGGCGGCACCAGGCCACGGTGTTCGAGGTACTTCAGGAAGCGCGCCTGGTAGATGGCGCTGATCGGGCCCAGGCCCATGCTGACGGTGGGCGTCTGCCAGTAGTCGGGCATCAGCCAGGGGTGCGGGTAGCTGGAGATGCCCTTGCCGTCCACTTCCATGCGGAAGTTGTCGAGCTGGTTTTCAGTGATGCGGCCTTCGAGGAAGCTGCGGGCGTAGATGCCGGGCGAGCTGTGGCCCTGGATGTAGAGGATGTCGCCGGGGTGGTCGGCCGACGGGGCGCGCCAGAAGTGGTTGAAGCCGACGTCGTACAGCGTGGCGCCCGAGGCGAACGACGCAATGTGCCCGCCCAGGTCGCCGGGCTTGCGGTTCGCGCGCACCACCATCGCCATCGCATTCCAGCGGATGATGCTGCGGATGCGCCATTCCAGGTTGCCGTCGCCGTCGCTCTTGGCTTCCAGGTGCGCGGGGATGGTGTTGATGTACTGGGTGGTGGGGTTGAACGGCAGCTGGCCGCCGGTGCGGCGGGTGAGTTCGACCATGCGCTCGAGCAGTTGGTGGGCGCGCTCGGGGCCGTCGGTGTCCAGTACGGCCTTGAGCGACTCCATCCATTCACGGGTCTCGATGGGGTCGAGGTCGTTTTCCAGTACGTCGTTGAGCCAGTTCATGTCCCTTCCCTGTGGCCGGCGCCTGGCACGACCTCGTTGTTTTGGTATTGGCCCGAGTTTAGCGCAGGCTGGGGACCCGACGCCGCCGTATGCCGGGGCATGCGCCGGGGCCGGCAGAGGCTATGCTGGGGCAGGTCTTGCCCCGAGGGACGGATGGTCGCCAAGCCCGCCAGAACCGCCGCCCTTCGGCGCCGTGCGCCCAGCCGCGTGGACTGGCGGCACAGCCTGCGCACGCGGCTTGTGCTGCTTTCCAGCGTTAGCAGCGCGCTGCTTATGGTGGCGCTGGCGCTGGTGTTCTACGTGGCCATGCGCGGGCTGCTGGTGGACACCGCCCGCAGCGACATGCGCAGCCTGGCCCAGCAGACCACGCGCGGCCTGGAGGCCACGCTGGGTTCGGTGCAGGTCAGCGCGCAAAGCCTGGCGTCGAACGCCGCCGGCATCGGCCGCCAGCCGATGGCGCTGCGCGTGCTGCTGCTCTCGGCCATCAGCTCCGACCCGGACATCGTGGGCGCGATGCTGATCATCGAGCCGGGCCGGCTTTCCCCCGACGACCCCGGCTACAGCTGGTACGTGCGGCGGGCGGCCGGCGGCACGGTGGAATCGTCGGTGGCCGACCTGGGCTACGACTACCGCGTGATGCCCTGGTACATCCGCACCACCACCGCGGACCGGCCGTGGTGGTCGGAACCCTACGCCAACGACGCCACGGGCGGCGTCACCTACATCACCTACAGCGTACCGCTGCGGCGGCCCGCGCAGCCCGGGCTGCCGGGCGCGACCATCGGCATGGTGAGCGTGGACGTGCCGATATCCCGGCTCAGCACTCTGCTGGGCGAATTGCCCGCCGACACCGAGCTGCGGCCCATCCTGATGTCGCCCGAATACACCATCGTGCTGCACCCCGACCCCGCCATGAGCATGAAGACCACCCTGCCCCGCCTGGTGGCGGAGGGCGGCCGCAGCGACCTGGCGCCGCTGCTCAGGGCGATGCAGCAAAGGCAGCCGTTCGAGTTCGAGCACGTTGCCGCGCGTGCCAGTGGCGACTCGCCGGAGGGCGAGACGCGCTACACGCTGGCCTATCCCGTGGCCGATACCGGCTGGGCATTCGCGCTGTCGGCGTCGAACCGCTACGTGCTGGCGCAGCTGCGGCAGATCACGTTCTGGGGCGTGTTGGCGGGCCTGGTGGTGGCGCTGGCGGGCCTGGCCCTGGTGCGGCGCACGTCGCGGCTGATTTCCCAGCCCATCGAGGACCTGACGGAATCGGCGCAGCATTTCGCGCTGGGCGAGTTCGACTATCCGCTGGAACACGTGAAGCGCGTGGACGAGGTGGGGGTGATGGCGCGGGCCTTCGACAGTGCGCGCGCGTCCATCAAGCAGCAGATGGAAGAGATCGCCGACATGGGCGCAGCGCGGATGCGGATGGAGCGCGAATTCAACATCGCCCGCGACATCCAGCTGGCCATGCTGCCCAGCGGCACCGAGTTCGACGCCGGCGACGCCAAGGTCGAACTGCACGGCATGCTGCAGCCGGCGAAGGCGGTGGGCGGGGATTTCTACAACCTGTTCGAGCGCGACGGCGACGCGGTGTGGTTCGTGATCGGCGACGTGTCGGACAAGGGCGTGCCGGCGGCGCTGTTCATGACGCGCACCATGACGGTGCTGGAAGTGGCGGCGCAGTTGGGCGGCTCGCCGGGGCGCGCGCTGCACGAGGCGGCCAAGCACCTGGTGGCGGGCAACGACACCTGCATGTTCGCCACGGTGCTGTGCGGGGTGCTGGAGCTGCGCACGGGCGCGCTGTCGCTGGCCAGCGCGGGCCACGAGCCGCCGGTGCTGCTGCGCGCCGACGGGCGGCGCGAGTTCCTGCCGGTGCCTTCGGAAGAGCCGCTGGGCGTGTCGGTGGCCGACACGTATCCGGTGTGGCGTGGCCGGCTGCTGCCGGGCGACACGTTGTTCACCTATACCGACGGCATCACCGAGGCGTTCGACCGTGGCAATGAAGCGTTCGGCACGCAGCGCCTGCTGGATGCCCTGGACCCCAGGCTGGATGCGCGGGCACAGTGCAAGCGGGTGGTGGACGCGGCCAACAGCTTCGCGGGCGACGCGCCGCAGTCGGACGACATCACGGTGTTCGCGCTGCGCTTCCTGCGCGACGCGCGCGCGCATGAGCGCTTCACCGTGAAAGCCTACCTGCGGGCGCCGCTGCCGCCCAACGCCGTGGGCCTGCTGATGGCCGAAGTGGACGCCGGGCTGGCCGGCCACGGCTTGCCCGCCACGCTGATGCACGACGTGCACCTGGTGCTGGAGGAAATGGCCTGCAACATCTTCAGCCATGGCCAGGTGCAGGGCCGCGACCCGGCGCTGGAGCTGCTGGTGTCGGTGGACAGCGACCGCCTGTGCCTGGAGTTCCGCGACGACGGCCGCGCCTTCGACCCGCTCAGCCAGCCGGCCCCCGACCTGGACGCCGACATCGGCGACCGCCCGATCGGCGGCCTGGGCGTGCACCTGGTGCGGGAACTGGCCGAGGAAGTCGCTTACAGTCGCGACGACCACCACAACGTGCTGCGCGTGGTGCTGCACATCACCCATCGGGAACCCAACGCATGAGCCTGACCATCGAAAGCGCCCCGCTCGCCAACGGCAACCAGCGCCTGGCGCTGGCGGGCCGGCTGGACACGAGCACGTATGCCGATCTCGACCGCCAGCTGGCGCCGCTGCTGGCGTCGGGCATCCAGTCGCTGGTGCTGGACCTGGCCGGGCTGGAATACATCAGCTCGGCCGGCGTGCGCTCGATCTTCAAGGCCCGCAAGGCCCTGGCCGCCCACGGCGGCAAGGTGGTGGTGGTGAACCCGCAGCCCCAGATCCAGAAAGTCTTCGACGTGGTGAAAGCCGTTCCCCTGGAAGAAATCTTCCCCACCATCGAAGAAGCCGACGCCTACCTCGACGCCATGCAACGCAAAGTCCTCCAAGGCGACGACGACGAATAACGGGGTCAGGTTAACTTCTTTTCACTAACAAACTCAGGATCACTAACTGACCCGAGCGCGCGCTTTTCTGTACGCGCGGCGCCCGTTTCGACGATGGTTGCGAGCAGGTTTCCATGGCGCACTGGCGCCATGGCCCGACTCCCCCGCATCGACCTGCCCGGCATTCCGCAGCACGTAAGGCAGCGCGGCAACAACCGCCTGCCGTGCTTCCTCGACGACAACGACCGGCGCAACTACCTCGACGCCCTGGGCGAGGCGCTGATCGGGTCGGATTGCCGGCTGCACGCCTACGTCCTGATGGGCAACCACGTGCACCTGCTGCTGACACCGCCGGAAGCGGGCGCCACGGGCCGGCTGATGCAGCAGGTGGGGCGCCGCTACGTGCGCCTGTTCAACGCCAGGCATGGGCGCACCGGGACGCTGTGGGAGGGGCGCTACAAGGCGTGCCTGGTGGACAGCGAGCACTACCTGCTTCGCTGCGCGCGCTATATCGACCTCAACCCCGTGCGGGCGCGAATCAACGCCAGTCCAACCGACTACCGTTGGTCAAGCTGCGCCGCACTCTGCGGGCTGCGGCACGATGGCCTGCTGTCCCTCCACCCGGCGCAGCGCGCGCTTGGCAGCACGCCCCGGGAGCGCGCGGGGGCGTATCGGGCGCTGCTCGATGACGCCATCAGCCAAGACGAATTGCGCGACATCGGCCTGTACCTGCAGCAGCAGCGCGCCTGGGGAAGGGACGAATTCCGCGCGATGGTCGAAGCCAGGACCCAGCGCTTTGCTACGCCAAGACCCGCTCACAGGACGGCCGCCAAGTAAACGAAGCGAACCTGACCCCGCTCTCAGCGCAGCACGATCAGGCTGACGTACAGCAGGAGCGAACCAAGCACATAGGCGATTTCGACCAGGCGCTTGCGCGAGGGATTGTCGCGTGAGCCGGTGAGGTCGATCACCAGCTGCCGCAGCAGGAAGGTGTAAAGCACGTAGTACAGGAAGGGCGTCACGTGCACCCACGGCGAGAAATCGGCCAGCGATTTATCGAACCAGCCCAGGATGATGCCGATCTCGGCCCAGATGCCCAGCAGGCCCAGGCCGGCGTTGATCAGCATCCACTTCACCTCGTCCAGCCCGAAGATGGCCAGGTAGAACACGAGGTAGACGAAGATCGCGATGCCGCCGTGCAGGTACAGGAAGCCGATGTCGGGCGTCTCGCTGCCGTAGGCCATCACGAACCCCGACAGCCCGAACATCGCCATGTGGAGCAGGAAGAACGGATAGATGAACTTCATCGGCGCCCGTTCGTCCGCGGCGTACTGTCTCCCGCCGACCGTGATCCCCGATTTCAGCTTCATGCGGCCCCCAGCGTCCGGACCCGTACAAAATGTTAGTGAAAAGAAGTGAACCTGACCCCGTTCTTAGCTGCGGGCGGATCGGATTTGGGCGTCTACGGCGGCTATGGCGGTCATGTTGACGACGCGGCGGACGGTGGCCGATGGGGTCAGCACGTGGGCGGTGCTGGCCAGGCCCATCAGGATCGGGCCCACGCCCACGCCGTCGGTGACGCCGCGCACCAGGTTGTAGCCGGCGTTGGCGGCGTCCAGGTTGGCGAACACCAGCAGGTTGGCGCGGCCGGTGAGGCGCGAGTTGGGGAAGATGCGCTCGCGGGCCTCGGCGTTGAGGGCGATGTCGGCGTGCATTTCGCCTTCGACCTCCAGCCTGGGCGCGCGCTCGCGCAGGATCTGCAGCGCGTCGCGCATCTTCTGCGAGCTGGCCGATTCACTGGACCCGAAGTTGGAATGGCTCACCAGCGCCGCCTTGGGCACGATGCCGAACAGCTTGAGGCGGAACGCCGCCTGGATCACCGATTCGGCGATCTCGGACGCGCTCGGGTCGACGTTCACGTGGGTGTCGGTGAAGAACAGCACGCCCTTGTCGTTGAGCACCGCGCTCAAGGCCGACAGCCCCCGGCTTTCGCTTTCCACGCCCAGTATCTCGCGCACGTACTTGAGCTTGCGCACGAACCGGCCCACCACCCCGCACAGCATCGCGTCGGCCTCGCCCCGGCGGACCATCAGCGCCGCGATCACCACGTCGCGCGAGCGCACCAGCGCCTTGGCCGCCGACGGCGTGATGCCCTTGCGCTGCATGATCTCGTGGTAGAGCTGCCAGTAGTCGTTGAAGCGCGGGTCGTCGTCGATGTTGGTCACCTCCACGTCCACGCCGATGCGCAGCCGCAGCCCCAGGCGCGCGATGCGGCGCTCGATCACCGCCGGGCGGCCGACCAGGATCGGCCGCGCCAGGCCTTCGTCCACCACCGTCTGCACGGCGCGCAGCACGGTTTCCTCCTCGCCCTCGGCGTACACCACGCGCTTGCGGTCGGCGCGCGCGCGGTCGAACACCGGCTTCATCAGCAGGCCGGTGCGGAACACCCAGCTGCTGAGGCGGTCGCGGTAGGCCGGCATGTCTTCGATCGGGCGCGTGGCCACGCCCGAGTCCATCGCCGCCTGCGCCACGGCAGGCGCCAGCGACACCAGCAGGCGCGGGTCGAACGGGCGCGGGATCAGGTATTCGGGCCCGAACGACGGCGTCTCGCCGGCGTAGGCGGCGCCCAGGTCGGTGGCTTCACGCCTGGCCAGATCGGCAATGGCGTGCACGCAGGCCAGCTTCATCGGCTCGTTGATGCTGGTGGCGCCCACGTCCAGCGCGCCGCGGAAGATGTAGGGGAAGCACAGCGCGTTGTTCACCTGGTTGGGGTAGTCGCTGCGGCCGGTGGCGATGATGGCGTCCGGGCGCGCCAGCTTGGCCAGCGCCGGGTCGATCTCGGGCGTGGGGTTGGCCAGCGCGAAGATGATCGGGCGCGCGGCCATAGTGGCCAGCATCTCGGGCTTGAGGACGCCGCCGGCCGACACGCCGATGAACACGTCGGCGCCGTCGACGATCTCGGCCAGGCAGCGCGCCGTCGTGTCGCGCGCGTAGCGCACGATGCCGGCGTTGAAGCCGCCCGGCGCCAGGTCGGGCCGGCCCACGTGCAGCACGCCGTCCCGGTCGCTGACCAGGATGTTTTGCGGATCCATGCCCAGCGCCACCAGCATGTCCAGGCAGGCGATGCCGGCCGCGCCGGCGCCGCTCACCGCCAGCTTCACGTCCCCGATCGACTTGCCCACCACGTGCAGCGCGTTGAGCACCGCCGCACCGACGATGATCGCCGTGCCGTGCTGGTCGCCGTGGAACACCGGGATCTTCAGCCGCTCGCGCAGCTTGCGCTCGACCACGAAGCACTCGGGCGCCTTGATGTCCTCGAGGTTGATGGCGCCGAACGTCGGCTCCAGCGACGCGATGATGTCGACCAGCTTGTCGGGGTCGTTCTCGTTGATCTCGATGTCGAACACGTCGATGCCGGCGAACTTCTGGAACAGCACCGCCTTGCCTTCCATCACCGGCTTCCCTGCGAGGGGGCCGATATTCCCCAGGCCCAGCACCGCCGTGCCGTTGGTGATGACCCCCACCAGGTTGCCGCGCGCCGTGAGCTGGCTCACCTGCCCCGGGTCGGCCACGATGGCCTCGCAGGCCGCGGCCACGCCCGGCGAATACGCCAGGGCCAGGTCGCGCTGGGTGACCATGGCCTTGGTTGGCGTGACCCGGATCTTTCCGGCGGGCGCCAGGCGGTGGTAGTCGAGGGCGGCTTGCTTGAAATCTTCGTGTTCGGACATGGGGTTGGGCAGTCTCGGGGCGGGCGCCGGGGCGCCGCCTGAATGGGCCTTCGATTGTAGCGGCCCGATGCGGCCCATGCCGCCGCCCCTGCCGACGCCCCTGCCGACGCCCCTGCGGCGCGCCCGAAGGAGGGTCCAATTGAGATTCATTCTCAAATGATATAAGTTCTCATCCCCTGACCCGATCCTAACCCCGGAGCCCAAGACCATGACGTTCAAAGGCGCGATGACGGCCGCCATGTGCCTGGCGATTGCCGTCGCCACGACCCTGCCCTCGGCCCGCGCGCGCGACGAGCTGGTGTTCGTATTCCAGAAACAGAAAGAGCCCGCCGCGCTGCGCGATGCCGCCGATCGGCTGGGAACAGCGCTCGGGGAAGCATTGAAGCGGCCCGTCCGCGTGGTGGTGCCGCTGGATTATTCGGCCTCGGTGCAGGCGCTGGTGAGCGGCCAGGCCGACGCGGCGTACGTCAGCTCGCTGCCGTTCCTGCTGGCGCGCCGCGACGGCGGCGCCGAACTGCTGCTGGCCGAGCAGCGGGTGGACAACCGCGGCGTCGCCCGCACCGACTATGACTCGGTGTTCGTGGTGCGGGCGGACAGCCCCTTGCGCAGCGTCGACGACATCAAGCCGCAGGCACGCACGCTGCGCATGGTGTTCACCAGCCCGACCAGCACCAGCGGCTATGTGTTCCCGTACCAGCGCCTCATCGACCTGGGCGTGTTGACCCGGCGGCAGGACCCCCGCAGCGGATTCCGGCAGGTGTCCTTCGGCGGCTCCTACTCCCAGGCCCTGCGCGAGGTGGCCGAAGGGCGCGCCGATCTCGCCGCCGTGAGTGACTACACGATGGAAGGACCCCAGGCCGACATCTACCTCCCGGCCGCCCAGCGCGCCGGCCTGCGGATCCTCGGCCGCACGCCGGGCGTGCCGACGCATTTGGTGGCCGTGCGCAAGGGCCTGGACGAACCCACGCGCGCCGGCATCCGCCGTGCGCTGCTGCAGATCAGCCGCACCCAGCCGCAGCTGCTGGCCGATGTCTACGGCGCTTCGACCTTCGTGGAAGTTGACGAAGACCGGCACGTGGCCGCCGCCCTGGCCGCGATCGAGGGCACCGGCATTCCGATCGAAGGCCTGGCACGCTGAACGCCATGGTCCAGCCCCCGGGCGTCAGCCTGCGTGACGTCACGGTGGTGGTGGGCGACGGCGTGCGCGTGCTCGACCGGCTGTCGCTGGACGTGGCGGCCGGGTCGCATGTTGCGATCGTTGGACCCTCGGGCAGCGGCAAGACGACACTCCTGCGGGTGTTGGCGGGGCAATGCGCCCCGCAGCAGGGCAGCGTCTGCGTTCCGGGCCGCATCGCCAGCATCCACCAGGACTTCCGCCTGGTCGGCTCAAGCACCGCCCTGGCCAACGTGCTGCACGGCGCGGCCGCGGAGGCCGGCCTGCTGCGGTCGCTGACCGGCTATGGCGCGCAGCGGCGCGCACGGGCCCGCGGCTGGCTCGACAAGCTGGGCCTGAAGGCCCGTGCCAGGGTGCGCGTGGACCGGCTCAGCGGCGGCGAACAGCAGCGCGTGGCGATTGCCCGCGCGCTGATGTCGCGCCCGACCATCCTGTTGGCTGACGAGCCCGCCGCGTCGCTGGACCTGGCGTCGGCGCGCGCGCTGATGCAGCTCCTTGACGAACTCAGGCGCACCGAAGGCCTGACCCTCATCACCGTGCTGCACGATGCGGGGCTGGCCGCCGAGTTCGCCGATCGGGTGGTGGCTTTGCCCACGGTGCAGCCAGAGGCCGACCGATCATTGCCGGACGGGCCGTCGAGCCCCGCGCCGCCGTTGCCAACCGGCGGCCGAGCGCCTGGATTGCGGCCCGAACCCCTCGCACTGGGTTCGCCTGAAGCCGGGTTCGCGCGCGCCGTCGAGGGCGCGGACCAGCCGGCCTGGCGCCGCTGGCTGCGCGGCGGTGCGGCGTTGGCGGCCCTGGCGGCGCTGACCGCATTCGCGGTCAGCGTGCTGGAACTGCAGCTGCCGCAGGCCGGCGCGGCAGAGAATGCCGCGCGCTTTGCCGCAGCGCTGGTGCCCAGCCCGGACCAATGGCGTGCGCTCGACTACCGGGCGCTGGGCGTGGCGCTGGGCGACACCCTGCTGATGGCCTGGCTCGGCACGCTGGTGGCGATCGTATTTTCGCTGCCGCTGTCGGCCTGTGCCGCCCGCAACGTGGCGCCGGCCTGGCTGCGGCTGCCCACGCGGGCGCTGCTCAACGCCATCCGGGCCGTGCCGTCGCTGCTCTGGGCGCTGCTGGCCGTCGGAGCGTTCGGGCTGGGCGCCCTGCCGGGCGTGATCGCGCTGAGCGCGTATTCGCTGGGCTATCTCACCAAGTTCTACTACGAAGCGCTGGAAAGCGTCGATGACCGGGTGCCGGAGGCGCTGCGCTCCCTGGGCCTGTCGCGCGCGCAGCAGTTCCTCGCCGGCATCCTGCCGGCCAGCCGGATGGCGCTGCTGTCGGCCAGCGTGTTCATGCTGGAGTACAACTTCCGCACGGCCACGGTGCTGGGCATCGTGGGGGCGGGCGGCATCGGCTATGAACTCAAGCTGGCGGTGGACTGGGGCAACTGGCACGTGGTCGGCGTCATCCTGGCCATCCTGGTGGGCGCGGTGATCGCCTTCGACACGGCGGCGGCGCGGCTGCGGCGCGCCTTCGGCTGAAGGCCCCGCCGGAGCGGGACCGTGCCTGCCCCGGCGCGTCTGGCGAGGCACCGCGCGGGCTGCAACACTAGGGCCATGAGCCAGCCCGCTGCGCGCCCTACACCGTCCCTCGCCCCGCCGCTGCGCGCGGTTCCACTGCTGGTGATGCTGCTGGCCTGCCTGGCGCAGGCGGTGATCGCCCTGAACCCCGGCTATTTCAGCCACGACGAACTTCAGTGGGGTGCGGCCGCTGATGTGCCGCCCGGGACCGCGCTGCCTTGGTTCCCGTGGCTGGACGCTTCGATGCTGCAGTGGCGGCCGCTGACCTTCAACGGCTGGCTGCTGCTGTCGAACGCGCTGTTCGAGACGCCGCGGGCCATGCATTCGCTGTGGGTGCTGATGGGCAGCGCGATCGCGGCCGGCCTGTCGTGGCTGCTCATGCGCATGGGCCTGGGCTGGCGCGTGGCCGCGGCGGCGGGGCTGGCCTTCGCGGTCAATCCCTACGCGGCCTACGTGCACGGCTGGGTGGCGACGCTGGCCGACCTGCTGTGGGTGGGCGCGTCGCTGGCGCTGGCGGCCCGGCTGCACAGCGCGAACCAGCGCGCGCAGGCCACGCCGGCCAGCGCGCGGACCCTCGCGCTGAACGCCGGCGCGTGGGCCTTCGCGCTTACTGCATTGGCCCTGCTGGCCAAGGAATCGGCGCTGGTGATGCCAGGCTTGGTGGGCCTGGCATGGCTGCTGGCCGGCCGTGGCCGCGTGCTCGGCGCGGCGACGCTGGGCAGCGGCGCGGCGGCGGCGGCGTACCTGGTGCTGCGTGCCGGCGCGCTGCTGCCACCCGCGGAATCGAGCGGCTACGCGCTGGCGCCAGCCGCGGCGCCGGTGAACTTCGCGGCGTATGCGCTGTACCTGCCGGTGACCGCGAGCTTCGAAGTGAACACGGTATGGCTGCGCTCCACCGGGCAGCTCGTCGCGTCGGCGCTGCTGATGCTGGCGCTGGCAGGCGTGGTGCTGCGCGCGTCGCCGCGGCTGGGGCTGGCGATGGTGTTCGGCGCCGCGCTGTCGGTGGCGCCGGTGCTGGTGCTGCCGCACGCGGCCACGCAGTACGGCTACGGTTTTTCGCTGTGGATAGTCGCCTGCACGGCGCTGGCGTGGCCGCGGCTGGGCCGCGCTGCGTGCGGGCTGGTGCTGCTGCTGGCGGCGCTGCTGGCATGGCACGGCGCCCGCGTGCAGCAGGAAATGCGCGCGGTGGGCGAGCGCCAGGCGGTGTTCCAGCCCGCGCTGGTGCAGGCCCTGTCGGCGCACGAAGGCCCGCTGAAGCTGCTTCGCGACCGCGAGTTTGGCTGGGCCTACGAGCGGCTCACCCACGACGTGCCGGCCTGGCGCGGGCAGGCGATCGGGGATCGGGTGGTGTGGGTGGAGGCGGCGGCAGCGGCGGATTATCGGGTGGGCAAGGATGGAGGCTTGGTGGCGCCCTGAGGAGCATCGGGCCTGGGGGCCCGCGCACCGTGCCGCTGCAGGAGGGCCTCCGGGCCCGATGCTCTCAAAGCCCCAGAACGAGGTCGTCGGCGTCCACGCGGTCAAGCCGAATCTTGTTGGCGAACAGCGAAAACGCCAGCATGCCCGCCAGCCCGTTCGCGCGCTGCATCCACGGCGGCACGTACAGCGGCGCGGCGATCGCCCCCGATTCGAATGCGCCCTCCAGCGCGAACACGTCCTCCAGCGCCATCTTGCCGGCGAACAGCTGCCGCGCCTGCCCCAACTTGTGGTGGCGCAGGCACCAGCGGAAATAGGTGTGCACCGACAGCAGCCCGCGCAGGTACACGGTGTCCTTGGTGAACGCCGCGCCGCCGCCCAGGGGCGCGCCGCGGAAGACGCGCTGGCTGGACGTGAAGCTGTCGAGCGGGCTCTGCCCGGCATCAATGAAGAACCGGAACACATCGACGAAATCGGCGCCGTGGATGGCCTTGTCGATGGCGACGATGCGCAGGCTGATGCGCTTCATGCGCTCGATGTCCATCGAACCCGAGATCAGCTCGGCGAACGTGGCCAGGCCTTCCTGGGTGGCCGTGGTGCGCGGCGATCCGCGCGCCATGGACTTGAAGTTGGGCTGCTCGCGGCCGTTGAGCCCGGTGAGCGAGTGCACGAAGGCCTCATGCACCAGCAGCTGGTTGCGGTCGTATTCGCTGAAGCCGGTGTTGGTGCGCAGGCGGATGCGGGTTGAACTGGCCGCGGCCTTCGAGATCAGGTTCGGGTCCAGTTCCACCCGCACCTTGTGCTGGGTGAAGAAGGCGTCGATCGCCGCCTGCAGCTCCAGCTGCACGGTTTCGGCCGGCAGCACGTAGTCGGGTTCGACCTCGCGCAGCTCCTGGTCCATTTCATTGGCCAGGCCGATGAAGTGCTGCGCCGCATCCAGGTGGGTGGGCCCGTCGCCGGGCAGCGATTCCATCGGGCGGCCGAACAGGCGGGTGGAATACGCGGTGACGCGATGGGTGCCCACCGCGTCCAGCAGCCGGGTGGCGATGCGCCAGCTTTCGGACGTCAGCAGCAGGTAGCGGCCCAGCGGGTCGTCGGGGTCGGCGGCCTGGTCCACGGCCTCCAGTTCGCTGCGGATCTCGCTGTAGTCGCCGCGCGGGTAGTCGATCTTCGGCAGGTGGATGCGGCCGATCTTCCAGGCCGCCAGGAACTCTTCCTGCGCCAGCGCCGGCCAGCTGACCGATTCAAGCAGCCGGATGCCGCGCACCGCCGCCACCAGGCGCGCGTCCAGCGCGGCGTGGTGCTGCAGCGAGCGTTGCGCGTCGGTCATCAGCGGCGCCCGAGCTTGTCCTTGTTGCGCTTGTGCGCGGCCTTCTTGGCCAGCGCCTCTTCGGCGCGGCGCGCGGCCTGGGTGACCACGGCCGCCTCCACTTCGCCGCGCAGCTTGAGGTAGTGCAGGAAGCGCGCTTCGTCCAGCGTGTCGTTCTCGATGGCCGCGCGCACCGCGCAGCCCGGCTCGTTGCCGTGCACGCAGTCGCGGAAGCGGCAGTCCTGCGCCAGCGCCTCGATGTCCTCGAAGGCGTCGACGATGTCCTCGTCGCCGCTGAACTTCACTTCGCGCATGCCCGGGGTGTCGATCAGGCAGCCGCCCTGCGGCAGCGGCGTGAGCACGCGCGACGTGGTGGTGTGCCGGCCGCGCGAGTCGTTGCCGCGCACGGTGTTGGTTTTCATCTTCTCGCGGCCCAGCAGCGTATTGGTGAGCGTGGACTTGCCCGCGCCCGAGCTGCCCACCAGAACCACGGTGTGGCCGGCTGCCAGGTAGGGATGCAGCACGGCGGTGCTGGCCGGGTCCTTGGCGTTCACGGCGTGGATGGGCACGCCGGACTCTTCCACTTCCATCAGCAGGTCGATGCAGTCCTCGACGATCTCGCACTCGTCGGCCTTGGTCAGCACCAGCACCGGGTCGGCGCCGCTGGCGCGGATCACCACCAGGTAGCGCTCGATGCGGCGCGGGTTGAAGTCCTGGTCCAGGCCGACCACCACCAGCACGTGGTCCACGTTGGCGGCGATCAGCTGCTGGCGGTGGTGTTCGCCGGCGGCGCCGCGCTTGAGGATGGAGCTGCGCGGCAGCAAGGCCAGGATGTTCTTGCCGGCCTCGTCCAGGGTGACCCAGTCGCCGACCGCGGCGCGGCTTTCGGGCGGGCAGCGCGGCCGGGTCCAGGGCAGCGGCGGCTGCACCTTGATGATTTCGTCGGCCTGGGTGGCCACGTCGTAGGCGCTGCGGTGCTGGCCAACCACGCGGGCCAGGTGGGTGCCCGGGGCGGCGGCGAGGGCGGCGCGGCGGCTGTCGTCGTCGGGCCAGCCAATGGCGCGCAGGCGGTCTAGGGCTTCGGGAGTGGGCTGCATTGCCCCGGATGATACCCCCGCCTGCACGCTCCTCTCACCGGTGCGGCGCCATCCTCGCCTCATGGAACGCTTCCGCATCGCTCTGCTTTCGCTTGCCGGCCTGGGTTTCCTGGGCTTCGGCCTCGCCATCGTGGCCGCCCCGGAGGCGGTGTTGGCGCCGGTCGGCATCTCGGGGACCACGGCCGGACTCATCGAGCTTCGCGCCTTCTACGGCGGGCTGGAACTGGGGCTGGCGGCGTTCCTGTTCGCCTGCGCGGCCAAGCCGGCCTGGCGCGAGCCCGGCCTGTGGTCGGTGGCGCTGGTGAACGGCGGCATTGCCGCGGCGCGGCTGCTGGGCATCGGCCTGACCGGGGAGTTCACTGGGTTCTTCGCCGGAGCCCTGGTCTGGGAGATTGGCTTCACCCTCGCCGCGATCGTGGCGCTGCGGGCCCGGAAAGCCTGAAAATGGCGGAAAGCGGCTGATTCGGCGTCATTATTCGGCTAATCTGGCCGGCAGACCCCCTGCTTCGAGCCTGCTGTCGCCATGCCCCATTCGCCCCTGCCGACCCGCGAAAGCCTGCGCGAGGTCCGTTACGACATCCGCGGTGAACTGTCCCGCCGCGCCCGCGAGCTGGAGGGCCAGGGCCGCCAGCTGATCCGCCTGAACATCGGCAACCCCGGCGCCTTCGGCTTCCGCACCCCGGCCCACCTGCAGGAAGCGCTGGCCAGCAACGTGGCCGACAGCGACCCGTACACGCACCAGCAGGGCCTGCCCTTGGCGCGCGAGGCGGTGGCCCAGTTCCACCGCGAACGCGGCACGCCCAATGCCAATGCCGACCGCATCTTCATTGGCAACGGCGTCAGCGAGCTGATCGACATTTCCCTGCGCGCCCTGCTCAACCCGGGCGAGGAAGTGCTGCTGCCCAGCCCCGACTATCCGCTGTGGAGCGCCGCCACCATCCTCAACCAGGGCCGCCCGGTGTATTACCCGTGCACGCCGGCGAACGGCTTCATCCCCGACCCCGACCAGATCGAGCGCCTGGTGACGCCGCGCACCCGCGCCCTGGTGGTCATCAACCCCAACAACCCCACCGGCGCCAGCTACCCGCGCGAGGTGCTGCAGCGGCTGGTGGACATCGCCGCGCGGCACAGGCTGCTGCTGATGGCCGACGAGATCTACGACGGCATCCTCTACGACGAGTCGACCTTCACCCCGCTGGCGCCGCTGGCCGGCGACGTGCCCTGCCTGAGCTACGGCGGCCTGTCCAAGGTCTGGCGCGCCTGCGGCTGGCGCGTGGGCTGGGCGGTGCTGTCGGGCGACCCGCTGAAGATCGGCGACTACCACCACGCCATGGACCTGCTGAGCGCGCTGCGCCTGTGCGCCAACGTGCCGGCGCAGTTCGCGGTTCCGGCGGCGCTGTCGGGCCCGGAAACCATCCTCGAACTCACCCGCAACGGCGGGCGTTTGTACGAATCCCGCCGCGCCGCGATCGAAAGCTGCGAGGCCAGCGAACACCTGTCGCTGGTTGCCCCGGCCGGCGCGCTGTATGCCTTCCCGGAAGTGATCGGCGACGCGGCGGTGGACTTCGACGACCAGGCGTTCGCGCTCGAACTGCTGGAAGAAGAGGACGTGCTGGTGGTGCCGGGCAGCGGCTTCAACGTGCCGGGCTCGCGCCACTTCCGCATCACCCTGCTGCCCGACGCCGCCCTGATCCGCGAAGTGTTCACGCGCATCGACCGCGCGCTGGCCAAACACGCCGCCCGCGCGCGTGCGCGGCAAGTGGCCTGAGGCCGGCGAGCCGGTGTCTGCGCCGCTGAGCTACCTGGCCCTGGGCGATTCCTACACCATCGGCGAATCGGTGCCCGAAGCCGGGCGCTGGCCGATGCAGCTGGCCGCGGCGCTGCGCGGACGCGGCGTCGCCATCGCCGACCCACGCCTGATCGCCACCACCGGCTGGACCACCGACGAACTGTCGACGGCGATGGACGCGGCCGAGCCGCTGGGCCACTGGGACTTCGTGTCCTTGCTGGTCGGCGTGAACAACCAGTACCGCGGCCGCGACGTGGCGAACTACGCCGACGAGTTTGCCGCCCTGCTTGATCGCGCGATCGCACTGGCCGGCGGCCGCGCCGACCGGGTGCTGGTGCTGTCGATCCCCGACTGGGGCAGCACCCCGTTCGGCCAGGCCAGCGGCCGCGACACCGGCCAGATCGCCCGCGACCTGGACGCCTACAACGCCGCCGCCCGGGCCCGGTGCGAGGCCCGCGGCGTCGCCTTCGTCGACATCACCCCCGCCAGCCGCGCCCCCGGCGCCGTCGTCGCCGACGACGGCCTCCACCCCGCCCCCCCCCAATACACCACCTGGACCCACCAGGCCCTTCAAAAAATGCAAAAAATGGGGTCAGAGAACATATTTGTTTGAAACAAATATGTTCTCTGACCCCATTTATTTTTTTTGGGTGTAGTTCAGGGCGGGGGCGTAAAATGGTGGGAATCACGCCGGAGTCCGCCATGTCCCTTTCGCCTGAAACCCGCAGCCGCATCGAAACCATCCTCGGCGCCCACCACGTGGTGCTGTTCATGAAGGGCAACCCGCAGGCCCCGCAGTGCGGCTTCTCGGCCAAGGCCGTGGGCATCCTGGGCGAGCTGGTGCCGGGCTTCGGCCATGTGGACGTGCTGGCCGACCCCGAGATCCGCGAGGGCATCAAGGTGTTCGGCCAGTGGCCGACCATCCCGCAGCTGTACGTCGGCGGTGAACTGCTGGGCGGCAGCGACATCATCGAGCAGATGCTCAACAGCGGCGAACTGCACGAAGCGCTGGGCCTGCCCGCCCCCGACCGCACCCCGCCGCCGATCGAAATCACGCCCGCCGCCGCCGAAGCCATCGGCCGCGCCCTGGGCGGCGCCGACGACGACGTCGTGCTGCACCTGTCGGTGGACCCGCGCTTCAACACCCGCTTCGAACTCAAGCCGGCCACCGGCCAGGAAGTGGTGACCGAGGCCGACGGCATCCGCCTGCACCTGGACCTGGCCAGCGTGCCGCGCGCCCGCGGCATCCGCATTGACTGGGTGGAAGACGTCCGCGGTGCCGGCCTGGCCATCCACAACCCCAATGCCCCGCCGCCGGTGAAGTCCATGACGGTGCAGCAGCTGCACGACCACGTCATCGCCGGCACCATCGACGTGGTGGACGTGCGCCCGGCCCACGCCCGCGCCCTGGCCCCCTTCCCGCACCCGCACGACGTGCTGGACGAGGACAGCGCCGAACGCCTGGCCGAGCTGCCCAAGGACATGCCCCTGGCCTTCCTGTGCCACCACGGCAACTCCAGCCGTCAGGCGGCCGAGCACTTCCGCGACCAGGGCTTCCACGACCTCTACAACGTCGAGGGCGGCATCGACGCCTGGTCGGTCCAGATCGACCCTTCTGTGCCCCGCTATTGACCGTCCTGTGAGCCCCATCACGTCAGTGACATTGCCGCGCATAGAGTATTTGCGCTAATTTGGTGGTGTCTGCAGGCCCGCCCGGCCGGAGTTCCCTGGTTCACGGGCAATGGCTTGGACCAGGAGGGTGGGATGCGCACTTGGGTTGTGATCACGATGGCTGCGGCGCTGGGCGCCTGCGGCGGTGGCGGCGGTGAAGCCGCCGGCGGCACGCCGAACGACCTGGCGGCCCAGGCCTGCGAGGAAGCGGCCAAGTCCCGCATCGAAGGCAAGCTCTACGAGATGGATCTCGGCGCGCTGGCGGCAAGCATGAAGGACGCGCCCAACGGCGAGAAGTTCCTCACCGCGCCGATCACCATCGAGCCCGGGCTGACGTCGGAAGCCAAACAGATCGTCGAATGCACGGTGCGCTTCAGTGAAGCCAAGCCGGCACCGGACGTGGTGGGCTTCGGCTTCACCTGGTAGCGCTCACTCGTCGAAGCGCAGGTGCTTCACCGATTTGCCGTGGCGGCGGATCAGGCGCAGCGCCTCGATGCCGATCTGGATGTGGCGCTCGACGAAGTGTTCGGTGACCACGCGGTCGGAGGCTTCGGTCTTCACGCCTTCCGGGATCATCGGCTGGTCCGACACCAGCAGCAGCGCGCCGGCCGGGATCGAGTTGGCGAAGCCGGCCGAGAAGATCGTCGCCGTCTCCATGTCGATGGCCATGCAGCGCAGCTTGCGCAGGTATTCCTTGAACGCCTCGTCGTGTTCCCACACGCGCCGGTTGGTGGTGAACACCGTGCCGGTCCAGTAGTCGTGCTCGAGGTCGCGGATCATGGTGGACACCGCGCGCTGCAGCGCGAAGGCCGGCAAGGCCGGCACTTCGGGCAGCAGGTAGTCGTTGCTGGTGCCCTCGCCGCGGATCGCCGCGATCGGCAGGATCAGGTCGCCCAGCTGGTTCTTGCGCTTGAGCCCGCCGCACTTGCCCAGGAACAGCACCGCCTTCGGGTCGATCGCCGACAGCAGGTCCATCACCGTGGCGGCATTGGCGCTGCCCATGCCGAAGTTGATCATCGTGATGCCGTCGGCCGTGGCGCTGGGCATCGGCCGGTCGCTGCCGACGATGGCGGCGCCGGTGAGGCGCGCGAACGTATTGAGGTAGCCGCCGAAATTGGTCAGCAGGATGTGTTCGCCGAATTCGCCCAGCGGCACACCCGTGTAGCGCGGCAGCCAGTTGCTGACGATTTCCTGTTTGTCTTTCATCGTGTTCTTCTCCCTGTTGTTTTTTTTCTACGCCTTGCCCGGCCATTCTAGCGTGGCCGCCGCGTGAAGGCCGCAGGGCGCACTTGGCAAGCCCCGGCGCCCCGGCTAGGGTGGCGGCTTCCCGGGGGAATCCACGAATGTCCATTGCGTCCAAGGCCACGCTGCTGGCTGCCGTCCTGCTTGCGCTTCCGGCCGTGGCGCCGGCTGTCGAACAGCCCTATGCCAGCACCTATCGCGCCGTGGCCTCGGGCCCGGTGCTGATCCGCAACGCCATCGTGCTTACCGGTTCGGGCGCGCGCCTGGACGGCGCTGACGTGCTGATGCGCGACGGCCGCATCGCCGGCGTCGGCACCGGCCTGGAGGCGGGCGACGCCACCGTGGTGGACGGCACCGGCAAGTGGGTGACGCCCGGCATCATCGACGTGCACTCGCACCTGGGCGTCTACGCCAGCCCCGGCACCGAGTCGCATTCGGACGGCAACGAAGTGACCGCGCCGGTCACCGCCCAGGTATGGGCCGAGCACAGCGTGTGGCCGCAGGATCCGGGCTTCGCCACGGCGCTGGCCGGCGGCGTGACGTCCATGATGATCCTGCCCGGCTCGGCCAACCTGATCGGCGGCCGCGGCACGGTGCTCAAAAACGTCGCCGCCACCACCATGCAGGACATGAAGTTCCCCGGCGCCCCGCACGCGCTCAAGATGGCCTGCGGCGAAAACCCCAAGCGCGTTTACGGCGAGCGCGCCCAGGCGCCGATGACGCGCATGGGCAACCTGGCCGGCTACCGCGCCGCCTTCATCGAGGCGCAGGCCTACCGCCGCGCCTGGGACAAGTACGACGCCGGCCAGTCCGACGCGGGCAAGAAGAAAAAGAAGACCGATGACGACGACGCCAATGACCCGCCTGAGCGCGACCTGCGCCTGGACACCCTGGCCGGCGTTCTGCGCGGCGAGATCACCGTGCAGATCCACTGCTACCGCGCCGACGAAATGGCGCTGATGATCGACCTGGCCAGGGAGTTCGATTTCAAGATCGCGGCCTTCCACCACGGCGTGGAGGCCTACAAGCTGGCCGACACGCTGGCCGAGGAAGGCATCTGCGGCGCGCTGTGGGCCGACTGGTGGGGCTTCAAGATGGAGGCCTACGACGGCATCCAGGAAAACATCGCGCTGGTGGACCGCCCGGACAAGGGCTGCGCGATCGTGCACTCCGATTCGCCCGAGAGCATCCAGCGCCTGAACCAGGAAGCGGCCAAGGTGATGGTGCGCGGCGAACGCGTGGGCCTGAAGCTGCCGCCCGAGCGCGCCATCCGCTGGCTCACCACGAATGCCGCGCGCGCGATCGGCATCGCCGACCAGACCGGCGAACTGGCCCAGGGCAAGATGGCCGACGTGGTGGTGTGGAACGGCAGTCCGTTCAGCGTCTACGCCAAGGCCGAACGCGTCTACATCGACGGCGCCCTGCTGTACGACCTCAACGACAAGTCGAGGCAACCCGTCACCGACTTCATGCTGGGCCAGGAGGTGGCGCCATGAAGCGCCTGCTGATCGCCTTCACGCTGGCGCTGGCGCTGCCGGCCACCGCGCAGGACCTGCTGGTGCGCCATGCCACCGTGCACACCGCCGGCGCCCAGGGCACGCTCAAGAACCACGACGTGCTGGTGCAGGGCGGCGTGGTGCGCGCCGTCGGCGCCAACCTTGCCGCGCCCGCGGGCATCACCGTGGTGGACGCCAAGGGCCGGCCGCTGACGCCGGGCCTGTTCGGCGGCCTGACGGGCCTGGGCATCGAAGAAGTCTCGGGCGAACCCGCCACCGTGGACACCGCGCTGGCGCTGGGCGCGATGGTGCCCGCGCACGAGGGCAGTTCGTGGCGCCCGGAGTTCGACGTGGACGTGGCCTACAACCCGCGCTCGGCCGCCATCGCGGTCACGCGGGTGGAGGGCATCACCCACACCGTGCTGTCGCCCGGAAGCCTGCCGGGCGGCAGCTTCGTCGCGGGCCAGGGCAGCGCGGTGCTGCTGGACGGTCGCTTCGACGCCGCCCTGCCCGGCAGCCGCAGCCTCTTCGTCAGTCTGGGCGGCGGTGCGTCGCCGCTGTCGGGCGGCAGCCGCGCCGGCCAGTGGATGCTGCTGGAACAGGCGGTCGCCGAAGCCCGCACCGGTGCCGGCGACGGCCTGCTCACGCGCGCGGGGCGCGCGTCGCTGGCGCCGTATCTGGCCGGCGGCCGCGTTGTCTTCCAGGTGGACCGCGCGGCCGACATCCGCCGGGTGCTGGCGTTTGCGAACAGGCACGGCATGAAGCCGGTGATCGTAGGCGGCAGCGAGGCCTGGATGGTTGCTTCCGAACTGAAAGCAGCGGATGCACCGGTGCTGGTGGACGCGCTGGCCAACCTGCCGTCGAGCTTCGACGCGCTGGGTTCGACCCTGGAAAACGCCGCGCGCCTGCATCGCGCCGGCGTGCGGGTGGGCTTCAGCCAGTCCGGCGACGCCACCCACAACGCGCGCAAGATCCGCCAGCTCGCGGGCAACGCCGTGGCCAACGGCCTGCCTTGGGAAGCGGGCCTCGCGGGCCTGACGTCGGTACCGGCCCAGGTGTTCGGGCTGTCGGCCCTGCGCGGCCGCATCGAAGTGGGCCAGGTGGCCGACCTGGTGCTGTGGAGCGGCGACCCGCTGGAAGTGAACACGCTGGCCGAACAGGTGTGGTTCGCCGGCAAGCCCGCCAGCATGCGTTCGCGCCAGACCGAGCTGCGCGACCGCTACCTGGCGCCGGAAGGCCCGCTGCCGCGCGCCTACTCCCCCGCGGGCGACCAACGCCAGCGGTAGGGACTCAGGACTTCCTGATCAGGGTGATGTGGCCGTCGGTTTCGAGCCAGCCGCGGCGCACCTCGCGCACGTGCTACAGGCCGGCGCGCCGCAGCGCCTCCGCCAGGTCCATTTCGCTGACGCCTTCGTCGCGCAGCTTGTCCTTGTCCAGCACGCCGTCCTCGATGATCTGCACGGCGCGGCCTTCCACCAGGCCATGGACGCGGCGGCTGCGCGCCGTGATCCAACCCACCGCGTGGTTCATGGCGATCAGCGTGGCGGCCAGCAGCAGCCCACCCAGCAGCGAAACGTCCTCGCCGATCAACGAGTTCTGCACGGCCGTGCCAAGCAGGATCAGCAGGATCATGTCGAAGGGCGTGAACTGCCCGACCGAGCGCTTGCCCGACAGCCGCACCATCACCAGCAGCGCGGCGTAAACCGCCAGCGCGCGCAGCACGAACTCCCACCAGGGCGGCAGGTACAGCCGCGCTCAGGTCGCGGCAGGCACGGCCGCGTCGGCCACCACCATGTTGCGGCCCGAATCCTTGGCGCTGTACATGGCGCGGTCGGCGCGATCGACCAGGGCGTCGAGGGCTTCGTCGGCGCCCCGGTGCTCGGCGGCGCCGATGCTCACCGTGAGCTCCACCACTTCCTCGCCGACGATGCGGCAGTGACCCTGCACGGCCACGCGGATGCGCTCGGCCACGGCGATGGCGTGGATGCGCCTGGCGCCGGGCAGCGCCACCGCAAACTCTTCGCCGCCCATGCGGCCCAGCACGTCGCCGCCGCGCAGCTCGGCCGCCACGGTGGCCGACACGGCGCGCAGGCAGTCGTCGCCCACGCCGTGGCCCAGGCTGTCGTTGACCAGCTTGAACAGGTCGATGTCGAAGAACAGCACCGACAGCGGCCGGCTCGGCGTCGCCGCCTGGCCGTCAGCCGCCATCTGCTCCAGGCGGACGCGCCAGGCGCCGCGGTTGAGCGCGCCGGTGAGCGCGTCGCGCTCGGAATCCTGCTTGGCCTGGGTGGCGGCGGCACGCGCGCGGTCACGGTCCTCGAGCAGCCGCAGCATGCGCTTGGACAGGCGATGCACCAGCACCAGGCCCCAGGCCAGCGCCGCGACGGCGAGCGCCAGGGCCACCAGCGGCCAACGCCCCGCGGTGAACGCCAGCACCGGCGCCAGCACGCCCACCGAGATCGCGAAGGGCTGCCACACCGAACGCGCCGCGATGCGTTCGCGCAGCACCGTCCAGCACAGCACCAGCACGGCGGCCAGCGCCAGCGCGCCGCCCAGCGAGAACCACGCCGCGGTGGCCAGTGCGGACGACGACGCCCACGCCGGCGTGCACGTCGCTGCACCCAGCATCACCAGGCCGGACGAAAAAAGCGATTTGCGGGCGGCAGCGCCGTGCATGGGGTCACTGTCCGGCAGCCCCGCATCCGGCGCAAGCGTTTGTTCCCCTTGGCGATTGATAAGCGCCAACGGGGTCACGCTTTCGCCCGACCATGACCTTCGGCCTACGGCGCACGCAGGCGCTTCCACCTAGCATCCCCCGGTCCCCTGAATGGAGTTGCCCATGTCGTCCCGTCGCCCGCTGGCGCTCGCCGTTTGCCTTTCTTTCTGCATCGGCGCGAATGCCGCAGGCGCACCGGAACCCAAGTGGGACGTCAACGCCGCCCACGCGAAGGGCAAGACGGTGCGCTTCAGCACCGACGAAGGCACCTGGCTCGATCTCGACCTCAGCCCGGATGGAAAGCAGATCGTCTTTTCGATGCTGGGCGACCTGTACGTGCTGCCCGCCGACGGCGGCAGCGCGCGACGGCTGAGCAGCGGTGCGTCCTGGGACATCCAGCCGCGCTTCTCGCCCGACGGCAAGGAAATCTCGTTCACCTCCGACCGCGGCGGCGGCAACAACTTATGGCGCATGAAGGCCGACGGCAGCGGCGCCACCGCGGTGTCGAAGGAAGATTTCCGCCTGCTCAACAACGGCGCCTGGACGCCCGACGGCCAGTACCTGGTGGGCCGCAAGCACTTCACGTCGCAGCGCTCGCTCGGCGCCGGTGAACTGTGGCTCTACCACCGCGACGGCGGCACCGGCCTGCAGCTGACCAAGCGCAAGAACGACCAGCAGGACCAGGGCGAGCCGGCGCTCTCGCCCGACGGCCGCTACATCTACTTCTCCGAAGACATGAGCCCGGGCGGCGGCTTCGAATACAACCGCAACGTGCACGACATGATCTACGCCATCCGCCGCCTCGACCGCGAAACCGGCGAGATCGAGAACGTGGTGTCCAGCGCCGGCGGCGCGGTGCGGCCGCAGCCCTCGCCGGACGGCAAGTCGCTGGCGTTCGTGAAGCGCGTGCGCGACAAGTCGGTGCTGCACGTGCTGGACCTGGCGTCGGGCGAGACGCGCCCGGTGTGGGACGGCCTCTCGCACGACCAGCAGGAAGCCTGGGCGATCTTCGGCCCCTACCCCAACTTCGACTGGACCCCCGATTCGAAAGCCGTGGTGATCTGGGCCCAGGGCAAGCTGTGGAACGTGGACATGGCCAGCGGCAAATCCACCAACATCCCGTTCACCGCCGAAGTGTCGCAGACGGTGATGCCGGCGCTGCGCTTCGCGCAGTCCTTCGACGGCGCCGACTTCAGCCCCAAGATGATCCGCGACGTGGCCACCAGCCCCGACGGCAAAACCCTGGTCTTCCACGCCGTGGGCCAGCTGTGGACCAAGGCGCTGCCCAACGGCGAACCGCGCCGCCTCACCAGCGACGAAGCCAGCTTCGAATACCAGCCCAGCTTCAGCGCCGACGGCCGCAAGCTGCTGTACACCACGTGGTCGGACGAAAAGATGGGCGCCATCCGCGAGCTCGACCTGGCCAGCGGCCAGTCGCGCGCGCTGACCACCCAGCCGGGCTTCTACTACGGCCCGCGCTGGTCGCCCGACGGCAGCCGCATCGTCTATTCGCGCCAGGGCGGCGGCGGCCTCACCGGCAGCCTGTGGAGCGGCGTGCGCGGCGTGTTCGTGATGCCCGCGGCCGGCGGCGATGCCGTGCAGGTGGCGCGCAACGGCGCCGACCCGCAGTTCTCGGCCGACGGCAAGCGCGTGTATTTCCTCACCGGCGGTGGCCTGGAGAAGAAGCTGCAGAGCGTGGGCCTGGCCGGCGAACAGCCGCGCGAAGTGTTCAGTCTAAAGTACGTGGACCACGTGGCCATCAGCCCCGACGGCCGCTCGGTGGCCTTCACCGAACTGTTCAACGGCTACGTGGCGCCGCTGCCGATGACCGGCGCCAGCATCGAACTCAACAAGGACACCAAGGCCGTGCCGGTGACCGCGCTGGGCACCGACATGGGCAGCTACCTGCACTGGGGCAATGATTCGAAGTCGCTGCACTGGATGGTGGGCAACCGCTACCACAGCCGCGCGCTGGCCGGCGGCAAGGCCGATGCCGGCGTGCCCGTGGGCCTGCGCCTGCCCACCGACCGCCCCGCCGACACCTTTGCCTTCGTCGGCGGGCGCGTCGTGACGATGCGCGATGCCAACAGCGCCCAGGAAGTGATCGAGGACGGCGTGGTAGTGGTGAAGGGCGAGCGCATCGTCGCGGTCGGCAAGCGCGGCAGCGTGGCCATCCCGGCCGGCGCGCGCGAAATCGACGCCAGCGGCAAGACGATCTTCCCCGGCATCGTGGACGTGCACGCGCACGCGGCGCACTTCGGCCAGGGCGTGGTTCCGCAGGCCAACTGGGCCTACGCGGCCAACCTCGCCTTCGGCATCACCACCATGCACGACCCCTCGGCCACCACCGAGTTCGTGTTCTCGCAAAGTGAGCTGGTGAAGGCCGGCCGCATGGTCGGCCCGCGCGTGTATTCCACCGGCACCATCCTTTACGGCGCCGACGGCGACTTCAAGGCGGTGGTGAACTCG
>JANOJQ010000193.1:0-26750 GCA_031418815.1 Lysobacteraceae bacterium | reverse complement strand
AGCGGCACCGGGCAGCCGTCCGGGCCGATCGCCTGGCCGGCAACCGAATCGGGGCACTTGTCGTCGCAGTTGTTCACGCCGTCGCGGTCGTCGTCGAGCTGGGCGCAGGTCTGCTGCGGCACGACGGCTTCCGGGGTCACGACCGTAGCCAGGTCGCCGAGCTTCACGAGCACGGTGACGGAGGCGAGGAGGTCGCCAAAGCTGCTGGAGGTCGGGCTGACGACGCTGGTGTCGTCGAACGCGTAGCGGGTGCCGATTTCGCCGCGGACGGCGTAACGGTCGTAGTCAGCCTGGAGGCCAACGCCGAGCTGCGCGGTCAGGTTGGTGTCTTCGCGCTGGCCCGGGGAGTTGATGCTCGGGAAAGCGTTGAACTCTTCCTCGACGCGCTGCGCGCCGACGCCGGCGCGGATGTACGGCCACCAGTTGCGGCCTTCCTTGATGAAGTGGTAGCGCACGTCGATGGTCGCGCCGTACTGGCTGAACAGCAGTTCCTGCTCATTGAAGCGCGGGTTCTGGTAGTTCAGTTCGCCGTCGATCGACCAGTTCGGCGTGACCATCTTGCCGAAGCCGAGGGTGGCGAAAGGAACGTCCTTGGTATCGCGGTCGCGATCCTGGAAGTTCATGCCGAGGCCGCCGGTGAGGTACCAGCGGTCGTCAAAGTCTTGGGCGGTAGCGGATTGCGCCATGGCGGCCGCGGCAAGCAGGGCGCAGCACAGGATATTCTTCTTCATGACTAGCTCCAAAGTTTCACGGGGGTAACTTCACACAATATGCGTGCCGGTCGCGACCGGCGCCGCTGCATGATCTCAACGCTAAACGAACTTGCGTTAACGGGAATATAACAACCCATTCCCGCAAAGGCAAGCATGGGCTTCAAAGGATGAACAGATCAACCAGGCGGTGGATCGGGGTGGCCTCGAACCGGGACGTGTCCTGGGTCAGGGCCAGGATCTGCTCCACCCGCTTGGCGGGCAGTTGCCCGCCAATGGCCGCCTCGAACTTCTGCAGCAGGGCCGGGATGCCCTCCCCCCGGCGCTCGCGATGGCCGATCGGGAAGTCGATGGACACCTTGCCGGTGGAACTGCCGTCCTTGAAGAAGACCTCCACCGAATTGCCGATGTAGCGCTTCTCGGGGTCGAAGTAGTCCCGGGTGAAGGCCGGGTTCTGCCGGACCTCCATCTTGGCCCGGAGCGCGTCGATGCGGGGGTCGGCCGCCACGGCGTCGGAGTAGTCGTCCGCGGTCAGGCGGCCAAAGATGAGCGGGACGGCCACCATGTACTGGAGGCAGTGGTCGCGGTCGGCGTAGTTGGCCAACGGGCCGGTCTTGTCGATGATGCGGGCACCCGCCTCCTGGGTCTCCACGACGATGCGTTCGACCTGGTCGAGCTTGCCGGCCACGCGGGGATGCAGCTCCATCGCGCACTCCACCGCGGTCTGGGCGTGGAACTCGGCCGGGAAGCTGATCTTGAACAGGACGTTTTCCATGACATAGCTGCCGAAAGGCCGCTCGAACTCGAACGGCTTGCCTTCGAACAGCACATCGTAGAAGCCCCAGGTCTTAGCCGTGAGCGCGCTCGGGTAACCCACACAGCCCTTGACCGCATTGAGGGCATGGATGACCGCGCGGCGGCAGGCGTCGCCCGCCGCCCAGCTCTTGCGGGGCCCGGCGTTGGGCGCATGGCGGTAGGTACGCAGCGCGCCGCCGTCCACCCAGCTGTTGCTCACGGCGTTGATGATTTCGTCCTTGCCGCCGCCCAGCATGTGGGTGGCGACCGCGGTGGAGGCCAGGCGCACCAGGATGACGTGGTCGAGGCCGACGCGGTTGAAGCTGTTCTTCAGGGCGTAGGCGCCCTGGATCTCGTGGGCCTTGATGGCCGCGGTGAGCAGGTCGCGCACGGTCAGCGGCTTGCCGTGCTCGCGCTCGGCCTTGCGGCTCAGGTAGTCGCCGACGGCCAGGATGGCTCCCAGGTTGTCGGACGGGTGGCCCCACTCGGCGGCCAGCCAGGTGTCGTTGAAGTCGAGCCAGCGGACCTGCACGCCGATGTTGTACGCGGCCTGGGCCGGGTCGAGCTCGTGCGAGGTGCCGGGGACGCGGGAGCCGCCGGGCAGGCTGGCGCCGGGAACCAGCGGACCCAGGTGCTTGACGCATTCGGGGTGGCGCATCGCCAGCATCGAACAGGCCAGCGAGTCGAGCAGCATGTAGCGCGCGGTGGTGTAGGCCTCGGACGAGCCGATGTAGTAGTCGGTGATGTAGTTCGCGATGTCGACCATGGCCTGGTCGGGATCGGGGCGCCGGGCGGATCGGCTGTCGTGGAGGCTCATGGGCGGGCGGTCCATACGGTCGGTGGGCGTGAAGGTATTGAGTGTGCCAGAAGCGGGCAGTAGCCGCCGGCCCCAGTTACAACGCAGGCCGGCCGACTTCGCGGCCGCCGCCATACGCTTGTCGCACCCTGCCTTTCCGGGCATCGTGCAGGGCTTGTCCACACCCTGTGTCACACCATGGCCAGCACGCCCTACCCGCATCTCTTCCAGCCGCTCGACCTCGGCTTTTGCACGCTGCCCAACCGCGTGCTGATGGGCTCGATGCACACCGGCCTGGAAGACCATGCCCGTGACTTCCCCAAGCTGGCCGCGTACTTCCGCGAACGCGCCGAGGGCGGCGTCGGCCTGATCGTCACCGGCGGCATTGCGCCCAACCTGGTGGGCTGGCTGAAACCCTTCGCGGGCAAGCTCAGCTGGCCCTGGGAGGTCCACAAGCACCGCATCGTCACCGACGCCGTGCACGGTGCGGGCGGCAAGATCTGCATGCAGATCCTCCACGCCGGGCGCTACGCGGCGCACCCGCTGCTGGTGTCGGCCTCGGGCGTGAAGGCCCCCATCAGCCCGCTCAAGCCCTGGAAACTCAGCAGCTGGGGCGTCGAGCGCCAGATCAGCGCCTTCGTCACCAGCGCCAAGCTGGCGCGTGACGCGGGCTATGACGGTGTCGAGGTGATGGGCTCGGAGGGCTACCTGATCAACCAGTTCCTGTCGGCGCGCACCAACAAGCGCACCGACGCCTGGGGCGGCACGCCGGCCAAGCGCATGCGCTTCGCGGTGGAGATCGTCCGCCGCATCCGCGAGGCGGTGGGCAAGGACTTCATCCTCATCTATCGCCTGTCCATGCTGGAACTGGTGGAGGGCGGCTCGGACTGGGACGAGATCGTGCTGCAGGCCAAGGCCATCGAGGCCGCCGGCGCCACCATCATCAATACCGGCATCGGCTGGCACGAGGCGCGCGTTCCCACCATCGCCACCTCGGTGCCGCGCGCGGCGTTCGCCGGCGTCACCGCCAAGCTCAAGCCGCTGGTCGGGCTGCCGCTGGTCGCGACCAACCGCATCAACATGCCGGAAGTGGCCGAGGCGATTCTGGCCCAGGGCCAGGCCGACATGGTGTCCATGGCGCGACCGCTGCTGGCCGACCCGGAATGGGTCAACAAGGCCCGCACCGGGCGGCGCGACGAGATCAACACGTGCATCGCCTGCAACCAGGCCTGCCTGGACCACGTATTCGAAGGCAAGAAGGCCAGCTGCCTGGTGAACCCGCGGGCCTGCGCGGAGACCGAGCTCAACTACACCCCCACCACCGCGCCCAGGCGCATCGCCGTGGTCGGCGCCGGCCCGGCCGGGCTGGCCTGCGCCACGGTGGCGGCCGGTCGCGGCCACCACGTGACGCTGATCGATGGCGCCACCGAGATCGGCGGCCAGTTCAACCTGGCCAAGCAGATCCCGGGCAAGGAAGAATTCCACGAGACCATCCGCTACTTCGCCAAGCGGCTCGCGCTCACCGGCGTCGAACAGCGGCTGGGCACGCGCGTGGATGCCGATGCCCTGCTGGCGGGGGGCTATGACGAGATCGTGCTGGCCACCGGCATCAGGCCGCGCAAGGTGGACTTCCCGGGATCCGACCATGCCAAGGTAGTCAGCTATCTGGACGTGCTGACGGGCAGGGTGGTGCCGGGCAAGCGCGTGGCGATCATCGGCGCCGGCGGCATCGGCTTCGACGTGGCCGAGTTCCTGGCCCACGATGGCCCCTCGTCGAGCACCGACGCGGGCCGCTGGATGGCCGAGTGGGGCGTATCGCCCGACTTCACCGGTCCCGGGGGCTTGGCCAAGCCCGCTCCGGAAGCCCCGGCGCGCGAGCTGTGGCTATTGCAGCGCAGCCCCGGCAAGCCCGGCGCGCGGCTGGGCAAGACCACCGGCTGGATCCACCGTTCGGCGCTCAAGGCCAAGGGCGTCCAGGCGTGGGGTGGCGTCGAGTACCTGGGCGTGGACGACAGTGGCCTGCGCGTGCGCGTGGATGGCCGCGAACAGCTGCTGCCCGTGGACCACGTGGTGGTCTGCGCCGGACAGGAGCCGCTGCGCGGGCTGGTGGAGCCGCTGCAGGCCGCGGGCCGGACGCCGCACCTGATCGGTGGCGCCGACATCGCCGCCGAACTCGATGCCAAGCGCGCGATCGACCAGGGAAGCCGCCTCGCCGCCGCTTTCTGAGGCCCGCAGGCCCGGCCGATTCCGGCCGGGCTTGAGCAATTACTCCAAATGAAATCAATCATTTGGGAACAGACATTCAGCTGGGGTTCGGCTGGCGGCCGTAACATGCGCCTCGGAACTGGCCCCGGACGAATCCGGTGGGCCGGCCAAAATACGGCCCCCAGGCACATGGCCAGGCGGGGTTTCCGGACGGCGCCCCACTGACGACGCCCCGACCGGAATGCGAGCCAAGCTCGTCCATCCCCAAAACGCCAGGCCGACGGCCCCTCCCCGCCCCGTTGATTCACGACAGGCGAGCCCGCACGAGTGCGGGCGGAAGACCCCGGCGCAACGGAGCAAGGAGTTCCGCCATGAAGCTGTCTTTCATCCTGTGGCTTGCCACGGTGCTGCCCCAACCCGCCGCCGACCCGCTGTGCCTGGCGACGACGGTCTACCTTGAAGCCCGCGACCAGACCGAACTCGGCCAGCGCGCCGTGGCCGAGGTGGCCCTGCGCCGCCGCGACAGCGGCCAGTGGGGCGATTCACTGTGCGACGTGGTGATGGCCCGCAAGCAGTTCGCCCCGACCATCGTCAACCCGGGCCTGCGCCTGCGGAACATGCAGGCCTGGGAAAAAGCGGTGCAGGTCGCCTTCCAGGCCCAGCAGGACTGGACCCTGCCGGCCGGCCAGCGCAATGAAGTGGTGCCGGGCGCCAGCCACTTCGCCGCCCTGGACCTCGCCAGCCCGGCCTGGGCGTCTTCCCCGCGCGTGGCCACCATCGGCGACCACACGTTCTTCCGGGTGCAGCGCCTCACCCCGCCGGTGATGGTGGCGGCGGCAGGACCGGCGTCCGGGCAGCGACTCGCGCCCTGAGCCCTGCGTTCAGCGACGCCAGAAGCGCTCCATCTCGAGGAACGTGAACGACGCCGACCAGGTGATCATCACGAACCCGGTGAGCGCCGAGGTCCCGGCCAGGAAGCGGACGGGGCCCACCGGCGAGATGTCGCCGAAGCCCACCGTCGTGTAGCACATCGACGCCAGGTAGACCGCGTCGAACAGCCCCAGCGGGCTGGCGCCCGTCACCGACCCGGTGTCGGGCAGCATCAGAAGCGCGTAGAACGTAAGCCCGAACAGCCAAATCTCGATGATGTGCAGCGCCAGCACGCACAGGATGCCGTACAGCACCTTGCGCCGGCGCTCGCTGTCGTGCCGGCGCGCCAGCGCGCGCGACACCCAGGTCAGGCCTTCGTAGTGGATCAGCACGCAGGCACCGACCGACACCAGCGTCGCCAGCACCACCCAGCCGTTGGCGAGCCAGTGGTCGTACATCTCAGCGCTTTTCGATCGCCACGAACGCGCGGTCCTCGGGACCGGTGTAGTTGGCGCTGGGGCGGATGATCTTGCCGTCGATGCGCTGCTCGATCACGTGCGCGGACCAGCCGCTGGTGCGCGCGATCACGAACAGCGGCGTGAACATCGCGGTCGGCACGCCCATCATGTGGTAGGCCGAGGCGCTGTACCAGTCGAGGTTCGGGAACATCTTCTTGAGGTCCATCATCAGGGTCTCGATGCGCTCGCTGACGTCGAACAGCACCTGGTTGCCGCCGTCCTTGCACAGCTTGCGGCTGATGTCCTTGATGATCGGGTTGCGCGGGTCGCCGATGGTGTACACCGGGTGGCCGAAGCCGATGACGATCTCCTTGCGCTCGACGCGGGCCCGGATGTCGGCTTCCGCTTCGTCGGCGCTGCCGTAACGGGCGATGATCTCCATCGCCACTTCGTTGGCACCACCGTGCTTGGGGCCGCGCAGCGCGCCGATGGCGCCCGTGATGCAGCTGAACAGGTCCGAGCCGGTGCCGGCGATCACGCGCGCGGTGAAGGTGGACGCGTTGAATTCGTGTTCGGCGTAGAGCACCAGCGACTGGTCGAGCGCGCGCTCGTGCGAGGCGCTCGGCGGCTCGCCGTGCAGCAGGTGCAGGAAGTGGCCGGCGATGGTGTCGTCGTCGGTCTCGACGTCGATGCGGCGGCCGTTGCGGGTGAAGTGCCACCAGTACAGCAGCATCGAGCCGAAGCTGGCCATCAGCTTGTCGGCGATGTCGCGGGCCTCGTTCACCGGATGGCCGTCGCGCTCGGGCAGCACCACGCCCAGCACTGAACAACCGGTGCGCAGCACGTCCATCGGGTGCGCGTTGGCGGGCACCAGCTCCAGCGCGTCGGTGACGATGGCGGGCAGGCCGCGCAGGCGCTTGAGCTTGGTCTTGTAGGCCGCCAGCTGGCTGGCCGTGGGCAGCGCGCCGTGCACCAGCAGGTGCGCCACTTCCTCGAAGCCGGCCTTCGTGGCCAGGTCGTGGATGTCATAGCCGCGGTAGTGCAGGTCGTTGCCGCTGCGGCCGACGGTGCACAGCGCGGTGTTGCCGGCCGGCGTGCCGCTCAGGGCGACGGACTTCTTGGCCTTGGGCAGGATCTGTTCGGTCATGGCGTTCTCCCTTATTTCTTCTTGGCGAACAGCGCGTCGAGGCGCCGCTCGTAGTCGTGGTAGCCGATGCGGTCGTAGAGTTCTTCGCGCGTCTGCATGGTGTCGACCACCGCCTTCTGGTCGCCGTCGCGGCGGATGGCGGTGTAGACCGCCTCGGCCGCCCGGTTCATGGCGCGGAACGCCGACAGCGGGTAGAGCTGGATGGCCACGCCCACCGAGGCCAGCTCGTCGCGGGTGAACAGCGGCGTCTGGCCGAACTCGGTGATGTTGGCCAGCACCGGCACCTTCACCGCGTCCACGAAGCGCTTGTACGTCGGCAGGTCGTAGGCGGCCTCGGCGAAGATGCCGTCGGCGCCGGCCTCGACGCAGCGCACGGCGCGTTCGATGGCCGCGTCCACGCCTTCCACCGCGATGGCGTCGGTGCGGGCAATGATGAAGAACTGGTCGTCGGTGCGGGCATCCACCGCCGCCTTCACCCGGTCCACGAACTCGTCCACCGGCACGATCTCCTTGCCGGGGCGGTGGCCGCAGCGCTTGGCGCCGACCTGGTCCTCGAGATGGCAGGCGGCGGCGCCGGCCTTCACCAGCGACTTCACCGTGCGCGCCATGTTGAAGGCGCTGGGGCCGAAGCCGGTATCGATGTCCACCAGCAGCGGCAGGTCGCAGACGTCGGTGATGCGGCGGGTGTCGACCAGCACGTCTTCCATGCCGGTGATGCCCAGGTCGGGGATGCCCAGCGAGCCGGCAGCGACGCCGCCGCCGGACAGGTAGATGGCGCGATAACCCGCGCGCTTGGCCAGCAGCGCATGGTTGGCGTTGATGGCGCCGATCACCTGCAGCGGCGACTCGGCGGCCAGCGCGGCGCGGAAGCGCGCGCCGGCGGAATTGGATTGCGTCATTTCGATTCCTTCCATGCGCGAAGGCGGCCCGGAGGCCGCCTTCGCTTTGCATCAGAGCAGGTGGGCGACGCCCGCGCGCTCTTCCTCGAGCTCGGCCAGGGTCTTGTCCATCATGCCGCGCGAGAACTCGTCGATGGCCAGGCCCTGCACGATCTCGTACTTGCCGTCCTTGCAGACGACCGGGAAACCGTACATCACGTCCTTGGGGATGCCGTAGCTGCCGTCCGACGGGATGCCCATCGTGGCCCACTTGCCGTTCGTGCCCAGCACCCAGTCGTGGATGTGGTCGATGGCGGCGTTGGCGGCCGAGGCGGCCGAGCTCAGGCCGCGCGCTTCGATGATGGCGGCGCCGCGCTTGCCGACCTTCGGGATGAAGGTCTCGCGGTTCCAGGCCTCGTCGCCGATCTTGTCCTTCAACGACGCGCCGCCGGTGGTGGCGAACCGGTAGTCGGGGTACATGGTCGGGCTGTGGTTGCCCCACACCACCAGGCTGTCGATATCGGCTACGGCCACGCCGGCCTTGATGGCCAGCTGCGACAGCGCACGGTTGTGGTCCAGGCGCAGCATCGCGGTGAAGTTGCCCGGGTTGATGTCCGGCGCCGACTTCATGGCGATGTAGGCGTTGGTGTTGGCCGGGTTGCCGACCACCAGCACCTTGATGTTGCGCGAGGCCACGGCGTTGATCGCCTTGCCCTGCACGGTGAAGATTTCGGCGTTCTTGAGCAGCAGGTCCTTGCGCTCCATGCCCGGGCCGCGCGGCATCGCGCCGACCAGCAGGGCCACGTCGGCGTCCTTGAACGCAACCATCGGGTCGTCGGTGCCGACCATGCCGGCCAGCAGCGGGAACGCGCAGTCCTCGAGCTCCATCATCACGCCGCGCAGGGCGGCCTGGGCCTTCTCCATCGGCAGCTCGAGCATCTGCAGGATGACGGGCTGGTCCTTGCCGAGCATTTCGCCCGAGGCAATGCGGAACAGCAGGGAGTAGCCGATCTGGCCGGCAGCACCGGTGACGGCAACGCGGACGGGGGTCTTCATGAAAGTCTCCTGGGACATCGAGGAAGGATTACGAAAGTTCGGCGAAGAATTCTTCGATGCGCTTCAGGCCCACCGGCAGCTGGGCCGTCGGGCAGGTGTAGCTGATGCGCAGGCAGTTGGGTGCGCCGAAGGCCGAGCCCGGCACGCAGGCCACGCCCTTGGCTTCCAGCAGCACGCTGCAGAAGTCGACATCGTTCTTGATGGCCACGCCCTTGTGCGACTTGCCGAACGCGCAGCTGACGTCGGGGAACACGTAGAACGCGCCCTGCGGCTTCGGGCAAACGACGCCCGGGATGGCGTTCATGGTGGCCGCCACCAGGTCGCGCTTGGCCTGGAACTCGGCGCACTTGGCCACCGGCACGTCCTGCGGGCCGGTGAGGGCCGCGACGGCCGCCGCGGTGACCACTTCGGGCAGGTTGGTGATGTGGGTGGAGTTGAGCACCGTCATCGCCTTGGCCACGGTTTCCGGGCCGGCCATGAAACCCACGCGCCAGCCGGGCATGCCGTAGGTCTTGGACAGCGAGTCCACGAACACCAGGCGGTCGCGCAGCTCGGGACGGAACTGCACGAAGTTGTGGTAGCCCAGGCCGTCGAACACCATCGTGTTGTAGATGTCGTCGGTGATGATCCAGGTGTCGGGGTACTTCGCCAGCACGTCGGCCAGCGCCGCGATCTCGTCGCGGGTGTAGACCATGCCGGTGGGATTGTTCGGGTTGTTGAACAGGAACACCTTGGGCTTGGTCGCCAGCGCCGCGTCGAGCTGGGCCGGCGTGAGCTTGTAGTCCTGACTGGCCGGGCACGGCAGTTCGAGGATCTTCGCGTTCAGCACTTCGGCGATGTCGGCGTAGGTGGTCCAGTACGGCGTGGCGTAGGCGATGGTGTCGCCTTCGTCCAGCAGGGCCTCGGCCAGGTTGTAGAGGATGTGCTTGGCGCCGATGCCGGTGGCGCAGTGCATGCGCGTATAGCCGGTCAGGCCGAGGGCCTCGATGTGGTGCAGGAAGGCGTCGAGCAGGGCGTCCGAGCCGCGGTTGCTGCCGTACTGGCCGCTGTCGGTGGCCAGGGCGTCGCGGGCAGCGGCGTAGACGTGGTCACCGGGCAGGAAGTTGGGCACGCCAATCGAGAAACTGACGATGTCGCGACCTTCGGATTTGAGCCTCTTGGCCTTGTCGGCAACGGCCATGATGGCGCTGGGCTTGGCACGGCCCATGCGCTTGGCGAGCTGTGGCATCGCATTCCTCGCGGGAGTTGTGGCGGGGCGGAAAAACCCCGAAAGGATACCACGCCGCACCCGGCCGAGCCCTCGCCAGGGGGCTTGCCCGGCGCAGGCGTTCGGGCATGCTGGGGCCAGGAGGTCCCCATGGCCCAGCGCAAACTCTTCGGCTTCCGATTCGCCTGGCTGCTGGCCCTGCTGTTGCCGCTGCCGGCGCTCGCCTACAACCAGGACCGGGTGGCCACCGACGAGGCCGGCAACCCGCTGCGTATCGCCGGCAGCGTGGTGGTGGTGGAGCCGGACATCGAGCTGACCGAAGTCACGGCCGGCGGCCTGCAGGAGCCGCGGCGCGAGTGGTCGGCGACGGCCCGGCGACTGTTTCCCGAAGCCGTGGGGCGGCTGCTCGCGGCAGGCGGCAAGGACCGCAAGCCCGACTTCGAGGTCCGCGACGACCTGCCGCCGCGGTCGCGCCTGGGCCAGGTGATCCGGCTCAACGAAGCGGTGGCCATGAGCATCGCCGTGTACACCCGCCGCGGCAGCCACCTCGCCACCAAGGATCGGCGCCTGGACTGGACCCTGGGGCCGGGCGTGAAGGAACTGCGCGACGCCACCGGCGCCGACTACGCACTTTTCACTTACGTCCGCGACAGCTACGCCAGCGAGGGCCGCACCGCCATGCGTGTGCTGGGTTTCCTGGCCGGCGCCGCCATGGGCAGCGTGGTGGACATCGGCGGTGGCCAACAGGTGGGCGTGGCCACGCTGGTGGACCTGCGCACGGGCCAGGTGGTCTGGTTCAACCTGATGTCGAACCAGACCGGCGATTTGCGTGACCCGGACGGCGCCGAGAAGTCGGTCCGGCAAATGCTGAGGGGATTGCCGCTGTGAGGGCGGCCTGGCTGCTCGCGGCGTGCCTGGCCACGTCGGCGGCCTGGGCCGCCGACCCCGTAGACACCGCCCGGCCCGGCCAGCGCCCGGCCGAGGGCAGCGACGAGGACGAACTCTGGTATGCGATGGAGCGCGCCGAGCGCGAACTGCAGCAGCACCCGCAGCTTGTCCGCGACCCGGCGCTGAACGCCTACGTGCGCGAGGTCGCCTGCCGGGTGGCGGGCGACCATTGCGCTGACCTGCGGGTCTACATCGTCGAGCAGCCTTGGTTCAATGCCTCGATGGCGCCCAACGGCATGATGGTGGTGTGGACTGGCGCCCTGCTTCGCTTCCAGGACGAAGCCGAACTGGCGCTGGTGCTGGGCCACGAGTTCGGGCATTTCCGCGAGCGCCATTCGCTCAGGCAGTGGCGCAAGGCCAAGAACACCTCGGCCGTGGTGGGGTCGATCGGCCTGCTGGCCTTCGGCGGCGGCGCCGGGGCGGCCGGCTACCTGGCCAACTTCCTGGGCGTGGCCGGCCTGTCGCAGTTCTCGCGCGACGCCGAGCGTGAATCCGACCGCATCGGTTTCGCAGCCGCCACCGCCCAGGGCTACGACCCCGCGGCCGGTGCGCGGCTGTGGCAGCGCATGCAGGACGAAGAGGACGCGCGCCGCTACGGCAAGCCGATCCCAGTCTTCGCCAGCCACCCGCGCACCCGCGAGCGCCTGGCCGACGTGCAGGCCGCCGCGCAGGCGCATGGCGGGGCTGGCGCCTCCGGCCGGGACGCTTACCTGGCGGCCGTGCGCCCGTTCCTGGCCCAGTGGCTCGAGGACGAACTTTCGCGACGCATGTACGACACCTCCGTGCGCGTGATCGGCGACCTTCGCGCCCAGGCCGGGCCCGGGCTCGAGGCCACCTACACCTTCTTCCTGGGCGAGGCTTTCCGCCGCCGCGGAAAGGACGGCGACGCGATCCGCGCGCAGGCCCTGTACGAGGAGGCCATCGCCCTGCCCGACCCGCCGGCCGCCGCCTTCCGGGAACACGGCATGTCGCTGCGCGCCCAGGGCGACCGCCCGGGCGCCACGGCGGCCTTCCGGCGCTACCTCGCCATGGCCCCCGAAGCGGGCGATGCGGCCTTCGTGCGGCAATACCTTTCGGAACTGGAGGCCAGCCCATGACCCGATCCTTGGTGCGCGCTGCCCTGCTGGCGATGGCCCTGCTGCTGGTGGCGGGCTGCGGCGGCAACCGGCTGCAGAAAGCCGGCAATGCCAGCGTGTTCGACCTGCAGCTGGAGACGCCGTTGGACTGGGCCCGAATCCGGGCGCCGCGCCAGGAGCAGTGGACCATTGACGGCGCGCCGCTGAACCAGCTGATGATCCTGTCGCGGATCAAGCCCCGCGAACACGTGTTCCTGCGTGCCAAGGAGCGTTCGTGGCGGCCCGATGGCCCCTGGTTCCGCGCGGGCATGCGGCCCGACGAAGTGCGCGACATCGTCCTGGACGGCCTGCGCGGCGCCGGCTGGGCCAACGTCGAGGGCCAGGACCTGCGCCCGGTCCGCTGGGGCGGCACGCCGGGCCTGCGTTTCAACCTTGCCCTGGACAACCCCAATGGCCTGGTCTACCGGGGCATGGTGACGGCCGCCGAGCGCGATGGCCGGCTGACCCTGCTGGTGTGGATCGCGCCGGCCGAGCACTACCACGGCCGCGACGCCGAAGCGGTGGGCCGGATGTTCGACAGCCTGCGGTTCGTGGACTGAAATCGCCCGGGGCGCCGTGTGCCCCGGGCGGCGAGCGGGCGTTAGGCGACGTCGAGCGCCTTGTTCCACTCGCTGATGCGGCCGGCCTGGGAGGCCAACAGGGCCGCGGTGTCGCCCTCGAGGGTGACGCTTTCGATCTTGTCGCCGCCGCGGACCGCGTCCACGACCTGCTGGTCGCCGGCACCGACCACTTCACCGAACACGGTGTGCTTGCCGTCCAGCCACGGGGTGGCCACGTGGGTGATGAAGAACTGGCTGCCGTTGGTGCCCGGGCCGGCGTTGGCCATGGACAGCACGCCCGGCTTGTCGTGGCGCAGGTCGCTGCGGCACTCGTCCTCAAACTTGTAGCCGGGGCCGCCGGTGCCGGTGCCTTTCGGGCAGCCACCCTGGATCATGAAATCGGGGATCACACGGTGGAAGCTCAGGCCGTTGTAGTAACCGCGCTGGACCAGGTTGACGAAGTTGGCGACCGTCAGCGGGGCCTTGTCGGCGTGCAGCTTGATGCGGATCGGGCCGCGGGAAGTGGCAAAAGTGGCGATCAGGGACATCTCAGGCTCCGTGGGATACCGGGCCGGCAGCCGCCGGCGGGAGGCCTAGGATGCCACAGCGTGGTGGCCGACGGCCCCGGTTCAGGCCGTTCAGTCATGTATTCAGGCTATAATTCCCGGCTTACTTACCCACCGAGACAGCGCGCCCGCCGGCGCCCATCCGCATGTCCATCGAAAAGCTCCGCAACATCGCCATCGTCGCCCACGTCGACCACGGCAAGACCACCCTCGTTGATTGTCTGCTCAAGCAGTCGGGCACCTTCTCCGAGCGCACGGTGACCACCGAGCGGATGATGGACAGCAACGACATCGAGAAGGAGCGTGGCATCACGATCCTGTCGAAGAACACCGCGATCCGCTGGAAGTCGCCGGACGGCGAGGAATACCGCATCAACATCGTCGACACCCCGGGCCATGCCGACTTCGGCGGCGAAGTGGAGCGCGTGCTGTCCATGGTGGATTCGGTGCTGATCCTGGTGGACGCGATGGACGGCCCGATGCCGCAGACGCGCTTCGTGACCCAGAAGGCGTTCGCGATGGGCTTCAAGCCGATCGTCGTGGTGAACAAGGTCGACCGCCCGGGCGCGCGCCCGAGCTGGGTGCTGGACCAGACCTTCGACCTGTTCGACCGCCTCGGCGCCACCGACGAACAGCTCGACTTCACCACCGTGTACGCGTCGGCGCTCAACGGCTACGCCGGCATGGAGCCGGACGTGCGTTCGGGCGACATGACCCCGCTGTTCCAGACCATCATCGACCACGTTGCGCCGCCGCCGGTGGACCTGGACGGCCCGTTCCAGATGCGCATCACGTCGCTGGACTACAACAACTACGTCGGCATCATCGGCGTGGGTCGCATCCAGCGCGGCAAGGTGCGCACCAACATGCAGGTCACGGTGATCGACCGCAACGGCAAGCCGCGCAACGCCAAGGTGCTGCAGGTGCTCGGCTTCCACGGCCTCGAGCGCCATGAAGTGAAGGAAGCCCAGGCCGGCGACATCGTCGCCATCTCCGGCATCGAGGGCCTGAGCATTTCCGAGACCGTCTGCGACCCGTCGCAGGTCGAGCAGCTGGAAGTGCTGACCGTCGACGAGCCGACCATCAGCATGACCTTCCAGGTGAACAATTCGCCGTTCGCCGGCACCAAGGACCGCAGCGGCGGCAAGTTCCTCACGTCGCGCCAGCTGCGCGACCGCCTGATGCGCGAGACCCAGCACAACGTCGCGCTGAAGGTGGAAGACACCGACGACGCCGACAAGTTCAAGGTCAGCGGCCGCGGCGAACTGCACCTCTCGATCCTGATCGAGACGATGCGCCGCGAAGGCTACGAAATGGCCGTTTCGCGCCCGGAAGTCATCATCAAGATGATCGACGGCGTGAGGTCCGAGCCGATCGAGGCGCTGGTGGTGGACCTCGAGGAGCAGTTCCAGGGCGGCGTGATGCAGCGCCTGGGCGAGCGCAAGGCGATCCTCCAGAACATGGAACCCGACGGCAAGGGCCGCGTCCGCATGGACTTCATGATCCCGGCGCGCGGCCTGATCGGCTTCCAGACCGAGTTCCGCACCATCACGGCCGGCACCGGCCTGCTGTTCCACGTGTTCGACCATTACGGCCCGCGCGCCGACGGTGAGATCGGCCAGCGCCAGAACGGCGTGCTGATCTCCAACGGCACCGGCCCGTCGCCGGCCTACGCGCAGATCGCCATGCAGGAGCGCGGCCGCCTGCTGGTCGAGCCGGGCGAGGAAATCTACGAAGGCCAGATCGTCGGCATCCACGCCAAGGACAACGACCTCACGGTCAACGCCCTGCGCGGCAAGCAGCTGACCAACTTCCGCGCCTCGGGCACCGACAAGGACGAAGGCCTGATCCCGGCCATCAAGATGTCGCTCGAGCAGGCGCTGGAGTTCATCGACGACGACGAACTGGTGGAAGTGACCCCGGTGGCGATCCGCCTGCGCAAGAAAGAGCGCACCGAGAGCGACCGCAAGAAGGCCAACCGCGGCGGCTGATAGCACTTCTGGGCCCCGGCCATGTCCTGGGAGCTGTGGCTGCTCACCGGGCTGGCCGGCTTCGCCGCCGGCCTGCTCGACAGTATCGTCGGCGGCGGCGGCCTGATCCTCACGCCCGCGATGCTCAACCTGCATCCGGGCCTGGGCATCCTGCAGACCATCGCCACCCAGCGCACCAGTTCGCTGCTGGGCACCAGCGTGGCGGCCGTCAACTACTTCCGCCATGTCACCGTCGAGCGCCGGATCGTCGTGCCCGCGCTGTTCTCGGCGCTGGCCTTCTCGGCCATCGGCGTGCAGTTCGCCAAACGCATCGACCCCGACCAGCTCAAGATGGTGGTGTTGGTAGTGTGCGTCCTGCTGGCCATCTACACGGTGATGCGCAAGGACCTGGGCACCCGCGAGGAGCGTCGCTACCCGCCGCGCGCCGAGGCCTGGGCGGCGGCGGCCGTCGGCGGCGCCTGCGGTTTCTACAACGGCCTCATCGGCCCCGGCACCGGCACCCTGCTGGTGTTCGCCTTCGTGAGCGTGATCGGCCTGGATTTCCTGAAGTCCTCGGCCGTGTCCAAGTCCACCAACGTCGCGGCCGACCTGAGTTCGTGGACGGTGCTGGCGGTGGGCGGCTTCGTGCAGTGGACCCTGGCCGTGCCGCTGATCATCGGCAACATGCTGGGCAGCTACTTCGGCAGCCGCCTCGCCATCCGCCAGGGCGACCGCTTCATACGGATGATCTTCCTGGCGGTGGTGGTCGCGCTGGTGGCGCGCGTGGGCTGGGGTCTGCTGCCGTAGCTTGATTGCGGCCTCACGGGGCCGGCGCAATACTCGCGGTTCCTTCAGAACCTGCGCAGGCACAACGATGCTCCGACTTTCCGTCCTGGCCTGCGCCCTTTTGCTGGCCGCCTGCGCCCGTGAGCCCGCGCCCGGCGCGGCCGAGCCGGCGCTGGCCGAAACCCCCGTGGCGGAGCCTGTGGTGGCCGAGATGAGCGTGGCCGAAGCGACTGCCCAGCTTTCTGCCCGCAGCCTCACGTCCGAGGCGCTGGTGCAGGCCTACCTTGAACGCATCGAACAGATCGACCAAAGCGGTCCGGCTTTGAACTCCGTGATCGAACTCAACGCCGCGGCGCTCGCCGATGCCCGCGCGCTGGACGCCGAGCGTGCCGCCGGCAAGGTCCGTGGACCGCTGCACGGCATCCCGGTGCTGCTCAAGGACAATATCGACGCCGTCGGCATGGCCAACTCGGCCGGCTCGCGGGCGATGGCGGAGAACCGGCCCGCGCGCGACGCTTTCATCGTCGCGCGACTGCGCGCCGCCGGCGCGGTGATCCTCGGCAAGACCAACCTCAGCGAGTGGGCCAATTTCCGCTCGTCGCGCTCGAGCTCTGGCTGGAGCTCGCGCGGCGGCCAGACCCGCAACGCCTACGTGCTCGACCGCAACCCCTGCGGCTCCAGCGCGGGCACCGGCACGGCCATCGCCGCCAGCCTGGCGGTGGTGGGCGTGGGCACCGAAACCGACGGCAGCATCATCTGCCCGTCGGCGGTGAACGGCCTGGTGGGCCTCAAGCCCACCGTCGGCCTGGTCAGCCGCAGCGGCATCATCCCGATCTCGATTTCGCAGGACACCGCGGGGCCCATGGGCCGCAGCGTGGCCGACGTGGCGGCGCTGCTGAACGTGCTGGCCGCGGTGGATCCGGCAGACCCGGCGGCCGCCGCCGCCGAGGGCAAGCTCGCCTCGGACTACACCGCCGGACTCAACGCCGACGCGATCCGCGGCAAGCGCTTTGGCGTGCTCCGCCAGGCCATGGGCTTCAACCCCGGCGTCGACGCCGCGCTGGAGGCGGCCATCGCCAGCCTTCGCGCCGGTGGCGCCGAGGTGGTGGACGTCGAAATCGCCACCTGGCAGCGCTGGGGCGAGGACGAGTTGAATGTACTGCTGTACGAATTCAAGGATGGGCTGAATGCCTACCTGGCCGATGCCGCAGGCCCGCTTGCTTCGCTTGAGTCCCTGATCGCCTGGAACACGGCGCATGCGGCCGAGGCCATGCCGCACTTCGGCCAGGAGCTGTTTGAACAGGCGCAGGCCAAGGGGTCGCTCGACGAACCCGCGTATTCGCAAGCGCGCGACCGGGCCCGCCGCCTGGCCGGCGAAGAAGGCCTGCTGGCGACCCTGGACAAGCACCAGCTCGACGCCGTGATTGCGCCCAGCACGTCCCCGGCCTGGCCCACCGACCACGTCAACGGGGATCACTTCTCGGGCGCCGGCTACGGCATCGCCGCCGTGGCGGGCACGCCCAGCGTCACCGTGCCCTCGGGCGAGGTGAGTGGGCTGCCGGTGGGCGTGGTGTTCATGGGCCGCGCCTACAGCGAGGCGGAGCTGCTGGGCTACGCCTACGCGTACGAGCAGGCGACCAGGGCACGTAAGCCGCCCCTGTTCATCCCGACGCTGCCCTACTGAGGTTTGGCCGGGCGTGCCCAGGCCGCCCGGCTACTTGCCGCCCTTGGCTCAGGCCTGCGCCGGACGGGCGATCTGGCCCTGCTTGCGCACGATCAGCATGGCGATCTCCAGCGACTGCTCGTAGTTCAGGCGCGGGTCCACCGTGGAACGGTAGGCCCGCTCGAGGTCAATGTCGGTGAGGTCGCGGGCGCCGCCCGTGCACTCGGTGACGTTCTCGCCGGTCAGCTCAAGGTGCACGCCGCCCAGACGGGTGCCGGCGGCTGCGTGCAGTTCGAAGCTGGCCTCCACCTCGCTGCGGATGTTGGCGAAGCGCCGGGTCTTGAAGCCGTTACTGGTGCTTTCGGTATTGCCGTGCATCGGGTCGCAGATCCACAGCACGCGGCGGCCTTCGCGACGGATCGCGTCGAGCAGCGGCGGCAGCCGCTCGACCACCTTGCCGGCACCCATCCGGTGGATGTAGCTCAGGCGCCCCGGTTCGTTCTCGGGATTCAGTGCGTCGGTCAGCCGCAGCAGCTGGTCGGGCGTCACGGACGGGCCGATCTTCACCGCCACCGGGTTGCGGATGCCGCGGAAATACTCCACGTGGGCACCGTCCAGGTCGGCAGTGCGCATGCCGATCCACGGGAAATGGGTGGACAGGTTGAACCAGCCCCACTGGCGCGGCACCTGGCGGGTGAGCGCTTCTTCGTAGGGCAGCAGCAGCGCCTCGTGCGAGGTGTAGAAATCGGCGCGGTTGAGGTTGTTCATCGCCGTGCCGGAGATGGTCTCCATGAACCGCACGGCGTCGCCGACGGCGGCGACCATGTTCCGGTACTCGTCCGACAGCGGCGAATGGCCAACCCAGTCGAGGTCCCAGTATTCGGGGTGGTGCAGGTCGGCGAAACCACCGTCGACCAGCGCGCGCACGAAGTTCATGGTCATCGCCGAGCGCGCGTGGCCCTTCACCATGCGGCGCGGGTCGGGCGTGCGGGCCTCGGGGGTGAACTCGGGCTGGTTGATGAAGTCGCCGCGGTAGCTGGGCAGCGTGACGCCGCCCTTCTCCTCCATGTCCGCCGAGCGCGGCTTGGCGTACTGGCCGGCGAAGCGGCCCACCCGCACCACCGGAAGGCGCAGGCCGTGCACCAGCACGAGGCTCATCTGCAGCAGCACCTTGAGCCGGTTGGAGATGAGCGCCGACTCGCAGTCGGCGAAGCTCTCGGCGCAGTCGCCGCCCTGCAGCAGGAAGCGCTTGCCTTCCTGCGCCTCGGCCAACTGCTTCTTCAGCGCCAGAATTTCCCAGGACGTGACCAGCGGCGGCAGCCGGCCCAGTTCATCCTGCACCTGGGCCAGTGCCGCGGCATCCGGATAGGTGGGCTGCTGGGTGGCGACGCGGCCACGCCAGCCCGCCGGCGTCCAATCGCCGGGAAGGGAAACAGGCTGCAGGCTGCGGTCGCTGGCACTCATCGTCATGGATCCGGAATCTTGAGGGGGATGGAAATCATGCCACAGCCCCGCCGCGCGGCGGCAGGACGTATCGTTCAAGCTGCGGCGGTCAGCGCTTGCGCAGCGCGGCCCACAGCGCGCCCAGGCCCAGGCCGATGAACCACACCAGGGTCCAGGCTGGCATCGAAACGCCCAGGAAGGTCCAGTCGATCTTGGCGCACTCGCCCGAGCCCTGCAGCACCTTCGACAGCGCGCTCATCGGGCCCATCGCCTCGATCATGTATTCCAAGCCCATGCCACCGCACAGCGGCACGTCGCTGGGCGGCAGCGACTGCAGCCAGACGTGGCGGCCGGCGACGCCCGCGCCGGCCGACGCGGCCACCAGCACCAGGAAACCATAGACCGCCCGCCCTACCCGCCCGATGGGCGCATGCAGTCCGCCCACCAGGAAGACAACGCCCATCGCCGCGAATGCGATGCGCTGGAGGATGCACAGAGGGCACGGCATCATCAGCATGCCGAACTGCACGTACAGCGCATAGGCCAGCAGCGACACGCACAGCGCGAAGCCGGTGAGGTATTGGGCGCGGAACGACCAGGCGAAGGGGTTGGCGGTCATCGGGTTCTACCGGGGCAGTGGCTTACAGGTTACACAGACCGCTGGGCGGCGGCGAAGTTTCAGGCCGCAGAAACAAAGACCCCGGCCGAAGCCGGGGTCCAGGTGCTTGCTTCGCACGCCGGGATTACTCGGCGGCTTCGGCAGCCTCGCGCGGGCGGTCCACGAGTTCGACGTAGGCCATCGGGGCGTTGTCGCCCGGACGGAAGCCGCACTTGAGGATGCGCAGGTAGCCGCCGGGACGGGCCTGGTAGCGCGGGCCCAGCTCGACGAACAGCTTGCCAACCGCTTCCTTGTCACGCAGGCGGGACATGGCCAGGCGACGATTCGCCACGCCATCGGTCTTGCCGATGGTGATGAGCGGCTCGGCGACGCGGCGCAGTTCCTTGGCCTTGGGCAAGGTAGTGCGGATGAGTTCGTGCTTGATCAGGGACGCCGCCATGTTGCTGAACATCGCATCGCGATGGGCACTGTTGCGGCTGAGTTGGCGTCCGGAATTACGATGGCGCATGGTCGTGTTTCCTTAGTGAATTACCGGGCTCAGCCCAGCATGCCCTGCTGAAGGCCGGCCGGCGGCCAGTTTTCCAGCTTCATGCCGAGGGAAAGGCCGCGCTGTGCCAGCACTTCCTTGATCTCGGTGAGCGACTTCTTGCCCAGGTTCGGGGTCTTGAGCAGCTCGACCTCGGTGCGCTGGATCAGGTCGCCGATGTAGTAGATGTTCTCGGCCTTGAGGCAGTTGGCCGAACGCACCGTCAGCTCGAGGTCGTCGATCGGGCGCAGCAGCACCGGATCAATGCCCGTGGCGGACGGCTTGGCGGCGCTGCGATCACGCTGCGTGAAGTCGCCGAACACCGACAGCTGGTCCGTGAGGATGTCAGCGGCCGTGCGGATGGCGTCTTCGGCGTCGATGGTGCCGTTGGTCTCGATTTCCAGGACCAACTTGTCCAGGTCGGTACGCTGCTCGACGCGGGCTGCCTCGACGGCATAGGCGACGCGGCGGACCGGCGAGAACGTGGCGTCCAGCACCAGGCGACCGATCGCACGGGACTCTTCGTCCGGGCGGCGGCGATCGGCGGCCGGCTGGTAGCCGAAACCGCGCTCGATCTTCAGGCGCATGTTCAGCGCCGTTTCCTTGGTGAGGTGGCAGATCACGTGGTCGGGATTGAGGATCTCGACGTTGTGGTCAACCTTGATGTCCGCCGCCGTCACCAGGCCCGGGCCCTTCCTCTGCAGCGTCAGCGTGGTGTGGTCCACGTTGTGCATGCGGATGGCGACGTCCTTGAGGTTGAGCAGGACTTCAAGCACGTCCTCCTGCAGCCCTTCGACCGTGGTGTACTCGTGCAGCACGCCGTCGATCTCGACTTCCGTGATCGCGAAGCCGGGGATGGACGACAGCAGGACGCGACGCAGGGCGTTGCCGAGCGTGTGGCCGTAACCGCGCTCGAGCGGTTCGATGACCACCTTCGCGCGGTTGGAGCCTAGACGTTCAATGTGGGGGCCGCGCGGACGCAGCACCGAGGTAGCGTTAACCGTCATGGTCAAGGTGTCTCCTGGGAGGATTACTTCGAGTACAACTCGACGATCAGCGCTTCATTGATATCCGAGGGCAGGTCGGCGCGGTCCGGGACGGCTTTGAAAACGCCGGCGAACTTCTTCGCGTCGACTTCGCACCAGCTCGGGACCAGGTCCATCTGCTGGGAGAGGTTGAGTGCTTCCTGCACGTTGAGGTGCTTCTGCGCCTTCTCGGTCAGCTCAACGCTGTCGCCAGCCTTGATCTGGTAGGACGGCAGGTTGACGCACTTGCCGTTCACCAGGACGCCCTTGTGGGACACCAGCTGGCGGGCCTGGGGACGCGTGACGGCGAAGCCCATGCGGTAGACGACGTTGTCGAGGCGCTGTTCGAGCATCTGCAGCAGGGTTTCGCCGGTGTTGCCCTTCTTGCGCGAAGCCTTGGTGTAGTAAGACCGGAACTGACGCTCCAGCAAGCCGTAGATGCGCTTGACCTTCTGCTTCTCGCGAAGCTGGGTGGCGTAGTCGGACAGCTTGCCCTTCTTGGCGACGGCGCCATGCTGGCCGGGCTTCTGCTCCAGCTTGCACTTGGAGTCGATGGCGCGAGCCGGCGACTTCAGGCTGAGGTCGGCGCCTTCGCGGCGGGCGAGCTTACAGGTGGGACCAATGTAACGAGCCATTTTTTAGTCTCCAGTTCCCGTTAGACGCGGCGCTTTTTCGGCGGCCGGCACCCGTTGTGCGGGATCGGGGTCACATCGATGATGTTGGTGATCTTGTAACCGACGGCGTTCAGCGAACGCACGGCGGACTCGCGACCCGGGCCGGGGCCCTTGATGCGCACTTCCAGCGTCTTCACACCGTAGTCGAGGGCGGCCTTGCCGGCCTTCTCGGCGGCCACCTGGGCAGCGAACGGCGTGGACTTGCGGGAGCCGCGGAAACCCGCGCCGCCCGAAGTTGCCCACGACAGCGCATTGCCCTGGCGGTCGGTGATGGTAACGATGGTGTTATTGAAAGAAGCTTGGACGTGGGCGATACCGTCGGTGACGATCCGCTTGATCTTCTTCTTGGTCTTGACTGCCGGCTTGTTCATTGGGCCAGGTCCTTACTTCTAGATGGCTTTACGCGGACCCTTGCGGGTACGAGCGTTGGTCCGGGTACGCTGACCGCGCATCGGCAGGCCGCGACGGTGACGCAGGCCGCGGTAGCAGCCCAGGTCCATCAGCCGCTTGATCGACATGCCGACCTCGCGCCTGAGGTCACCCTCAACGGTGTACTTGGCCACTTCGGCGCGGATGCGCTCGATTTCAGGCTCGGACAAATCACGGATCTTCGTGGCGGAAGCCACGCCGGCCGCTACACAAACAAGCTTCGACCGGGTACGGCCGATGCCAAAGATACTCTGCAGGCCCACCCAGACATGCTTCTGGACAGGCAGGTTGACACCCGCGATGCGCGCCATCAGGCGTTCTCCAACTTAAATTTGAGCGCAGTGAATCAGGAATTATATCAGGGCTTGGGGTTTATTTGTAGCCCCCCGGGTCCAAGGACCCGGAGAACCCGGCATGGGGAGTGTGCCCATGCTCCGGCGACAAGCTGGAACCTGCCCTTCCCCATCCTGGGGTCGGGCGCCCCGCGCTACTCCAGCGCAGGAACGGGTTCCGGCTTATCCGCGCGCCAAGCCGCCGCGCGGACCGCCCATCGTTGGTTTCAGCTGCGGCTGAGGCCGCGACCGCCACCTTTCAGATTGGACTTCTTCATCAGGCTCTCGTACTGATGCGACATCAGGTGAGCCTGGACCTGGGCGGTGAAATCCATCACCACCACGACCACGATCAGCAGGGAAGTGCCGCCGAAATAGAACGGCACCGACCAGAAGGAACGAATGACTTCGGGCAACAGGCAGACCAGCACCAGGTACATCGAGCCGATCAGCGTCAGGCGGGTCAGCACGCCGTCGATGTAGTCGGCGGTGGCCTTGCCCGGCCGGATGCCCGGAACCAGGGCGCCGGACTTCTTCAGGTTGTCCGCGGTCTCCTCGGAATTGAAGACCAGCGCCGTGTAGAAGAAGGCGAAGCCGACGATCAGGGCGCCGTAAAGCAGCATGTGCAGCGGCTGGCTCGGTGCCAGCATCTGGCTGAGGTTCTGCAGGTAGTAGCCCGCCTGCTCGCGCCAGCCTTCCCCGGTGGGCGCGGCTGCCTGGCCGAACCACTGCGCCATGGTCGCCGGGAACATGATCAGGCTGGAGGCGAAGATGGCGGGGATCACGCCCGCCATGTTGAGCTTGAGCGGGAGGTGCGAGCTCTGGTTCATGTAAGCCTGGCGACCACCCTGGCGGCGGGCGTAGTTCACCGTGATGCGGCGCTGGCCGCGCTCCATGAAGACCACGAAGTAGGTCACGCCCAGCACCAGGGCGATGATCACCAGGATGGCGAAGGCGCTGATCTCGTCGTTGGCGACCTGCTGCAGCGTGCCCAGAACGGCGGCGGGCAGACTGGCCACGATGCCGGCGAAGATGATCAGCGAGATGCCGTTGCCGATGCCGCGCTCGGTGATCTGCTCACCCAGCCACATCAGGAAGATGGTGCCGGCGGTCAGGGCGACGATGGCGGTGAGGATGAAGCCCGGACCCGGCGCGTACACCACGCCCTCGCTCTGCCCCTGCAGGGCTGCGGCGATGCTGCCGGCCTGGATGACGGCGAGGAACACCGCACCGATGCGCGAGTACTGGGTCAGCTTGCGCCGACCGCTCTCGCCTTCCTTCTTCATCGCTTTCCAGGGCTCGTAGATCTGACCCATGAGCTGGACGATGATGGAGGAAGAAATATAGGGGATCACGTTCAGCGCAAACAGGCTGAAGCGGTTGAGGGCACCACCGGAGAACATGTTGAACATGTCGACGATGGTGCCTTCCTGCTGCTCCATCAGCCGCAGCATGGCTGCCGGATCGATACCCGGCACCGGGATATAGCTGCCGATGCGGTAAACGATCAGGGCCAGGATCACGAAGATCAGGCGCTGGCGGAGCTCGGTGAACTTACCGAGCCCACCCAGGGCACTTGCTGCGGAAGAGGACTGCGTCAAAGGATTACTCCGTCACGCTGCCGCCGGCGGCTTCGATCGCGGCCTTGGCGCCAGCGGTCGCAAGCACGCCCTTGAGGACGAACTTCTTGGTCAGCTCGCCCTTCTTGACCAGCTTGGCCTGCTTGGCGTTGGCCGGGACCAGCTTGGCGGCGCGCAGGGCGGCGAAATCGATCTCGCCGGCCTCGAGCTTGTCGAGCTGGTACAGCAGAACTTCGGCGGTGTCGTTCTTGAGCTTGGAGCGGAAGCCGACCTTGGGCAGGCGCTTGTGCATGGGCATCTGGCCGCCTTCGAAACCGGCCTTGATCTTGCCCTTGCCGGAACGGGCGAACGAGCCCTTGTGACCGCGACCCGCGGTCTTGCCGAGGCCGGAGCCGATGCCGCGACCAACGCGGACGCGATCCTTGCGGGCGCCGTCGGCGGGCTTGAGGGTATTGAGCTTCATATGGGTTCTCCTTGGTCCGCTCAGGCTTCGACGCGAACCAGGTAATGCACCTGGTTGATCAGGCCACGCACGGACGGCGAGTCCTTGAGTTCGCGGACATCATTGATCTTGTTAAGGCCGAGGGCCTTGACGGAGAGGCGGTGGCGGGCCTGGCAGCCACGAAGGCCCTTGACCAGGCGAACCTTGACGGTCTTGTCAGCCATTGAGGATCTCCTCGAGCTTCTTGCCGCGCTTGGCGGCGATGCGCGCCGGCGAGGTGGTTTCGGTGAGGCCCTTCACGGTGGCACGCACCAAGTTGATGGGGTTGCGCGAACCGACGGCCTTGGCCAGCACGTTCTTCACGCCGACGGCCTCGAGGACGGCGCGCATGGCGCCACCAGCGATCACGCCGGTACCCTCGGAAGCAGGCTGCATGTAGACGCGGGCGGCGCCGTGGCCGGCCTTGACCGGGTGCCACAGGGTGCCTTCGTTGAGGTCGACCTGGACCATCGCCTTGCGGGCGTATTCCATCGACTTCTGGATGGCGACCGGCACTTCACGCGCCTTGCCGTAACCAAAACCGACCTTGCCAGCGCCGTCGCCGACGACGGTCAGCGCGGTGAAGGTGAACTGACGACCGCCCTTGACGGTCTTGGAGACGCGGTTGACGGCGACCAGCTTCTCGATGAAGCCGTCGTCGCTTTCCCCGCGATTGCGATCGCGCTCGTTGCTGCTCATGTGGATTCCTGGGTTTGCTTACGGCCTATGGCCGCTTATGGTTGTGGGTGGAACTGGGAATTCAAGCCCGAAGGCCTTGGCAAGCCAAAAGGCTTAGAACTGCAGGCCACCCTCGCGGGCGGCATCCGCCAAGGCCTTGATGCGGCCATGGTAGCGGTAACCGGAACGATCGAAAGCAACCTTCTCGATGCCTGCTGCCAGCGCCTTCTCGGCGATGGTGCGGCCAACCTTGGCGGCGGCTTCCATGTTCTTGCAGCCCTTCAGGCCGTCCTTGACGTCGGCCTGCACGGTGGAGGCCGAAGCCAGCACCTTGGAGCCGTCGGACGTGAAGAGCTGGGCGTAGATGTGCTGGCCCGAGCGGAGCACCGACAGGCGGGCGACGCCAAGCTTGCGGATATGCGAACGCGTGGTCTTGGCGCGGCGCAGACGGGCGATGTTCTTGTCCATGATATTTACCTCGAGGAAGCGGAAGCGCCCAATTAGGCCTTCTTGGCTTCCTTCATGATGATCTTCTCGCCGGAGTAACGGATGCCCTTGCCCTTGTAGGGTTCCGGCTTCCGGTACGCGCGGATCTTGGCCGCCACTTCACCCACCTGCTGCTTGTCCGCGCCGCTGACCAGGATCTCGGTCTGCGTCGGGGTGGCGATCGTGATGCCCTCGGGGGCGATGTACACGGTCGGGTGCGAGAAACCCAGGCTCAGGCTGAGGTCCTTGCCCTGCATCGCGGCGCGGTAACCCACGCCGACCAGCTCGAGCTTGCGGGTGAAACCCTCGGCGACGCCCTGGATCATGTTGGCGAGGATGGCGCGGGCGGTACCGGCCATCGGGATATTGTCGGAATCGGCAGCAGACAGCTGCAGCAGGCCGTTGTCGAGGTTGAACTCGACGCCGGTCGGCTTGGCCAGGCTCAGGGTGCCCTTCGGGCCCTTGACGGTGACGTGGCTCGACGACACGTTGAATTCGACGCCCTTGGGCATCTGGATCGGCTTCTTGGCAACGCGGGACATGGGTGCGTTCTCCTTAGGCCACGAGGCAGATGACTTCGCCGCCCACGCCCGCAGCGCGGGCCTGGCGATCGGTCATCAGACCCTGGGAAGTGGAGATGATGGCGACACCGAGACCGGCGAGCACCTTCGGCAGGTCGTCCTTACCCTTGTACTGGCGCAGGCCCGAACGGGAGACGCGCTCGAGGCGCTCGATCACCGGCTTGCC